>NZ_JADPKL010000030.1:0-1782 GCF_023073935.1 Bradyrhizobium sp. 147
TTCCCAAGAGGTCCTTTCAGGCCGCGTCGTCCAGCATGGCGTCGGCCAGCACCCGTTTCAGCCGCGTGTTCTCGTCATCCAGCGTCTTCAGCCGCTTGGTGCGGCGGCGATCAGGGTGAGACTCCAGCGACAATCAGGATGAGACTGCGCCGATGGGGACGGACCGAAGGAGGGCGTAGCCCGACCGGAGGACCGTCCCCATCGGCGTCGCGCGTTTTTGGACCCGTCTGGCGGCTGGGCGGGGCTGGTGCAAGCTGTTGATTCGTCTCGACAAGAGGGAACGATGCCTTGCCTGGCCTCCACATCACCGACCACCAGATGAGGCTGTACATGACCTAATGACTGACATTGTCCCTGAGGCCGCCGCGGCCAAGGCGGGGTTCTCGAAAGCGAGTGCGTATCGGATCGGGGGCGATGCGAGTCCGCCATCGCACAAGAAGACGCTGAGGGGTCAGCGCCGGTCTGATCCGCTCGCCCCCTATTGGGACGCCGGGATCGTTCCGATTTTGAAGGCTGCGCCGGCATCCGCGTGATCGGCGTGCTGGACGAACTGCGTTCCGGCCTCAACCCCAATATCCGACGCACGCTGGAGCTCCGCATCAATGCCTGGCGGGCGCTCAACGGCCCGGAACAGGCGTGATCTTCCGTCAGGAGCATGAGCCCGGCCGCCTGGGTCTGTCCGACTTCACGACGTGAGCACGCTCGGCATTACCATCGCAGGCGAGCCGCTCGATCATCGGCTCTATCACTTCCGGTTGGCCTTCTCCGGCTTCGAGCATGCCCATGTCGTGCTCGCCGGCGAAAGCTTCGTTGCCCTGGCGGATGGCTTGCAGAACGCCCTCTGGCCCTCGGTGGCGTGCCGCGCGAGCATCGTAGCGACAGCCTGTCGGCCGCGTTCCGCAATCGGGCGGCCGACGCGCGGGAGGATCTGACACAGCGCTACGCCGAGCTGATGGGCCACCACGGCATGGCGCCAACGCGCAACAATGCGGGCATCGCACACGAGAACGGCTCGATCGAGAGTGCGCACGGTCATCTCAAGCGAGCCCTGGAGGATGCGGTGTTGCTGCGGGGCACGCGCGACTTCGCCGGTCTCGATGCCTACCGGGCTCTTGTCGACGAGATCGTCGGGCGGCGCAACGCCAACCTCGCCAGGCGGATCGCGATCGAGAAGGAAGCGCTGTTGCCGCTGCCGAAACGCCGCCCGACGGACTTCGAGGAGAAGGTGATCCCTGTGACGTCGTCGGGCGGCTTCATCCTGCGGCGCGTGTTCTACACCGTGCCTTCAAGATTGATCGGCCATCGCCTCCGTGTGCGCATCTTCGACGACCGGCTCGAATGCTTCCTCGGCGTCCCGCCGGTCGTGACGCTGCGGCGCGGGCGGCCTGTGTCGGAGAGCCAGGGCGGTCATGTCGTGGATTACCGGCACGTCATCCATGCCCTGCGGCGCAAGCCTATGGCGCTCCTCAATCTCGTCTATCGCGACCCGCTCTTCCCGCGCCTGCCTATAGGCGCCTGTTCGAGACCTTGCGGGAGCATGGTGATGGCCGGCGCGCCTGCAAGGTGACGGTTGAACTTCTGGCGCTGGCCCACGAGCGAGCTTGCGAAGCAGAACGAGGCGATCGCGATGGATCTGGATTCCGGCTTTCAATTACCCATAACTTTGACCACTCGGGCTGATCCGCTGATCGGCGAAATCTTGAGTCGAAAGAATCGCTTGTGATTCCTTGCTGAGCACCTGATTCGCGAGGGGGTGCTCTATGGGGCTGACATTAAGGGATC
>NZ_JADPKL010000128.1:0-1695 GCF_023073935.1 Bradyrhizobium sp. 147
GCTATGGGGATGACCGTCGATGATCGCCTCGAGTGTTTCAGCGATGTAGGCAGCCGGGTTGACGCTGTTGAGCTTGCAGGTAGCGACTATCGAGGCCAGCATGGCCCAGTTTTCTGCCCCGATTTCATGGCCCGCGAAGAGCGCATTTTTTCTGGTTAGGCAGACCGGCCGGATGGCGTTCTCGACCGGGTTGGTGTCGAGTTCGAGACGCCCGTCTTCGAGGAAGCGGGTCAACCCCTGCCAGTGATTGAGCGCATAGCGGATGTCCTCGGCGAGCGTTGAGCCGCTGGAGATCATGGAAAGCTGCTTCTCAAACCACGGTTTTAAAGCCGCAATGAGGGGCAGCGAGTGCTCCTTGCGCGCGGCCAACCGGATGTCCGGCGACGAGCCGCGCACCATGGCTTCGATGGCGTAAAGCTGCGCGATCTGCCGGACGGCGGCCTCGGCGATCGGAGACTTGCTGTTGCGCACCAATTTGACGAAGCGCCGGCGCAAATGGCTCCAGCAATGCACGAGCGTCCACGGCTCTTGCGGTCGAACGACTTCGGTCAGCCGGTCATAACCGTCATAGGCATCGCATTGCAGGAAGCGTCCGCAAAAGCCATCCAGGAACTGCTCCGCAAAGGCACCGCTGCGACCGGGGGCATATCGGAACAGCACGATCGGCGGACTTGGGCCGCTGTGGCCGCGGTCGTCTGAGGCGATCGCCCAGAAGTAGCCCTTCTTCGTTTGGCCGCGCCCCGGATCGAGTACCGGCGCCTTGGTCTCATCCATGAACAGCCGATCCGCCATGGCCAGGTGGTGGCGCATGTGGTCCGCGATGGGCTGAAGATGGAAGCAGGCGCGGCCGGACCAGTTGCCCAGCGTCGCCCGATCAAGCCGGATACCCTGGCGCGCATAGATCTCGGCCTGACGGTAAAATGGCGTATGATCGCCAAATTTGGAGACGATCACGTGCGCGATGGCCGCTTCGGTCGGCAGCCCGCCGGGCACGACGTGCTCCGGTGCGTGCGCCTGCACGACGGGGCCCGCGCAGCGGCGACAGATGTATTTCGGGCGGCGCGTGACCAACACCCGCCATTGCGCCGGGATCACGTCGAGCCGTTTGCTGACGTCCTCGCCGATCTTCGCCATGGCACCGCAACCGCACGGACAGAGCGTGCTCGCAGGCTCGATGATCCGTTCCACCCGCGGCAAATGGGCAGGCAAGCAGCCGCGATTGCGATGAGGACCTTGATCCGGCACGTTCCGCGATCGGCCATTGATCACAGTCTCGGCTCTCTCCTGCGCCGCGTCCAGGATGCCTTGCGCGATCTCCACGTCTTCCAGCGGCAAGTGATACTGATCTGGCCGCAGCTTCTCGGACTTCGCGCCGAACTTCTCGCGTCGCAATTCGCCGAGAATGATCTCCAGCCGACGTCGCGCTTCCTCCGACGCCGCCAGCGCCCCCTGATGCTCGCTCAAGGCCGCCTGCGTTTGCGCCAAAAGCGCCTTGAGGCGTTCGTTTTCGCCGCGTAGCGCCGCGATGCTCATGTGCTATTTCGAGCACATCGCCGCCGCGCGTGCCACGCTCAAAATAGCTGCCGAGTCATTCTGCCGCACTTATCCAGCGACCTGCGGGCGCCGTGCTTCTTCCGGGCGGACCAACCTCCAATCCAGCCCCTCGAACAAGGCCGCGAACATCGCCGGCGACAT
>NZ_JADPKL010000079.1:0-1656 GCF_023073935.1 Bradyrhizobium sp. 147
CCCGCATTTCTCACACGGCCGATAGCTGTGCGACAGAGGATAGAAGGTCTAGCGAAGGCGATGAGGAGCCGTTGCGCTGGAGGCGCGGGTGGCGATTTGGCTTTGAGTGTCTCCTTTGGACCTGTTGGTGATGCCGCCGATTGAGCGCGTCGCAGCTTCGCGTGTCAGGTGGGTGCGGCGCGGGCCTTGGCGGTTTCGGCCAGGCGGCGGGCCACGTGTCCCCATTCCTGGGCGGCTGGGCAGGCCGAAGCCATGGCGATTTTGATGCGGCGGACGCTGATGCGCACCAGTGCGCCGATCTTGAGGAGCTTGAGGCGGATGGTGCCACAGGTGGCGTCGGCAAAAGTGGTTTCGGCAAGGCCGATGCGCCGCAGAGCACAGATCAGCACATAGGCCATTGCGGCGAACCACAGCCGCAGTTGGTTGGCGCGCATGGTCGCCGCCGACGTCCGGTCGGCATAGAGGTCGAGCTGGCACTCCTTGATGCGGTTTTCCATGTCGCCGCGGGCGCAGTAAATGTCTTCGTAGAGCTGTCGCGCGCCCGCCTCGGCCCGCTTGAGCGAGGTCACGACGAAGCGCGGATTGGCTTCGCCTTTTGTCCACTCCGCCTTGGCGACGACGCGGCGCCTTCGGCTCCAGGTGCCGAGCGTGCTCCATTGGAAGTCCTTGAAGCGGCGCGCCGGTCGGTCGGTCTTCTCGGCCGCAGCGCGAGCCGTGGCAAGCTCCTCTTCGATCATGGCGACCAGGCGCGTGTTGCGGGCGAGCCCGAACAGGTAGTCCACGCGGTTCTGCTCGCACCACGCCATCAGCGCCTCGCGCGCAAAGCCTGAGTCCGCCCGCAGCAGGATGCGCACGAACGGCCAGCGGGCGCGGATCTGCCGGACAATCCGCTCGACCTCCGCGACGCTGCCCGCGCTGGCGTCGATATCGGAGGGTCGCAGCTTGGCTGCCAACAGATGCCGGCCACAGAACACGTACAGCGGCAGATAGCAGTAGCAGTCGTAGTAGCCGTGGAAGAAGCGTCCCTCCTGATGGCCGTGTAGCGGGTCGTCGGTGGCGTCAAGATCGAGGATGATCTGCGCCGGCGGTCGCTCGTGGGCCTCCAGGAACAGCATCACCGGCAGCGCCTCGATCGCCGCCGCGTCATAGGCAATCTTGTGATAGCGCGAAGGCTCGCTGCGGCTCAGCTCCAGCCGGTTCAGCGTCGACTTGCCGGCCACCGGTGCGCAGTCCTGCCGCCGGGCCGCAAGCTTGCCCGCCAGCACCGCCATCAGCGGATCGTGCCGCAGTTCATCATGGTCGTTGAGATCTTCGTAGCCGAGCGCAATGCCAAAGACCCGCTGTCCGATCAACGTCTCGACCGCATGCTCGATCAGGTCCGCGCGGCGATGATCGCGAAAGCAAGCTGCAAAGCGCCCCACCAGATCGATCGCTCGATCGGTGGCGCCCAGAAGCAGCGCTCCAGCATCCGACGTCACCAGCCCAGCATCAAAGGCCGCTTCCACAGCCCGGCCTTCCACCACTCCAAAATCAAAACGTTCTGCGCTACACTCTGTCGGCATCGGGGCATTCCTTGAATCATCGCAAAGTCCTTCTCGCAAAAGAACTTTCGCTGATTCGCGCCCCGATGCGCCTCAATACTGTGAGAAATGCGGG
>NZ_JADPKL010000138.1:0-1605 GCF_023073935.1 Bradyrhizobium sp. 147
GAGCCGCGACCAGGCCAGCCTGCTTCCTGCTCGGATTGAGGACTATGTCGGTCCGGATAACGCAGTCCGGGCGATCGAGAGCTTCGTTCGTGTCCTCGACCTTGCCAAATTCGGCTTTCGCCATGCGGGTCGCAAGGCTGAGGAGGTCGGCCAGCCGCCGTACGATCCGGCCGATCTGCTGAAGCTCTACCTTTACGGCTACATCAACCAAATCAGGTCGTCGCGTCGGTTGGAGCGGGAGGCCTGCCGTAATCTGGAACTGATCTGGCTGCTGAGGAATCTGAAGCCGGGTTATCGGACGATCGGCAACTTCCGCAAGGAGAACTGGGCGGCTCTGAAGGCGGCCAACCGCAGCTTCGTGCTGCTGATGCGCGAGCTCGGCCTTGTCGGCGGCAGCGTTGTTGCGATTGATGGCTCGTTCTTCCATGGCGACGCCAGCAAGGCCAGCATCTTTACGCGCAAGAGGCTCGCCGATCAGATCACAAAGCTGGACCAGGAGATCGAGGCTTACGGCAAGTCCCTTGAGGACAATGATGCCGCAGAAGCCAAGAACCGGGGCAAGGATGGGCCCGATGGCGGCGGAGATGGCGGCGACATCGGCGCGAAGGTCGCGGCGCTGATGGCGAAGCGCTCGCGCGCCCAAGCCGATCTTGCTCGGCTGGAAGAGAATGGCGAGACACAGCTGTCCCTGACCGATCCGGATGCCCGGCTTCTGGTCAAGAGCGGCCAGGGGCTCGCAGGCTATAATGTGCAGACCGCCGTCGACGACAAGCACAAGCTCATTGTCGCCAGCGAGGTGGTGAACGACAGCAGCGATGTCGGCCAGCTACATGCGATGGCCATGGCGGCAAAAGAGGCCCTTGAGGTCAAGGCCCTGCAGGCGCTGGTAGATGAGGGTTATTACAGCAGTCACGAACTGAAGGCCTGTGAGGACGATGGCATCACGGCCTATGTGCCGGTGCCGAAGGGCAACGCCCGGCTCGAGAAGCAAGGCCGCTTTGCCCTCAAGGACTTCAACTATGATGGCGCATCCGACACCTACCATTGTCCCGCCGGCCAACTGCTCCATCCGATGAAGAGCAGGCAGAAGAACACCAGTGGCCGCATCGAGATCCGCTACGCGGCGCGCGGAGCGATCTGCAGGACCTGCCCGCTCAAGGTTCGTTGTCTCTCGTCGAACGCCGCCTACCGGACGATCGGGCGCTGGGAGCATGAAGACGTTCTTGAACGTCATCGCGAGCGGATGCAGGGCGCGGGCGAACTGATGCGCCGTCGTTTTGCCATCGTCGAGCATCCGTTTGGCACGCTCAAATGCCGTGCCGGCTATCGTCATTTCCTGGTCCGCGGCTTCGACAAGGTCCGCGGCGAGTGGAGCCTGATGGCGCTCTGCTACAACTTTACCCGCGTGCTCAACATCCTTGGCTTCGACGCGTTTCTGGCCGCGCTCGCAAAGACGCTTGCTCCTTGCCGATGCACCCTCGCAGCTCTCCTGCAGGGCATCCACGTTGCCCTAGGGGCCTTCTGGACAAATATACAGCCTCCGCTCGCAATCGGCCGGCACGCACCCGCCTCACTCCGCTAACGAGTAATTCTTGCCCAGCCTCG
>NZ_JADPKL010000034.1:0-1588 GCF_023073935.1 Bradyrhizobium sp. 147
CCGAAAGATCCCACGGTCGGGACGAAGAGCTGGCCTGCAATCGAACAAAGAGCTGATCATAAATCTTGACACACCAAACCCCCATGTGAGCAATCCAGAATCCCTCCGCGGCGACACTCTGGATTGCTTCGCTTCGCTCGCAATGACGAACCTCAAGAGCATCCTTCGCATGACGGAACCGCGCCCCGTGGCTAGGCCATCCGCGCGCCAAGCTCTATAACTCTGCGAGAACCACACGAGGATAAACATGTCGGAAGCTCAATCACGGACTGGCTGGCGTCGCAGCGGCAGGCGATGATCGATCTGTTGCGCGATGTCGTGAACATCGATTCCGGATCCTACGACAAGGAAGGTGTCGATGCGGTCGGTGCGCGGTTCGAGCGGCATTTTTCCGAACATGGCATTCCATTCCGCCGCGAAAGCCACGGCACGTTTGGCGACGCGATCCATGCCGAAGTCGCAAAGCCCGGCAGCAACGAGAAGCCCGTGCTGTTGATGGGGCATCGCGATACCGTGTTCGGCAAGGGCGAGGCCGGACGGCGTCCGTTCACCATCAGGAACGGCCGCGCCTATGGACCCGGCGTGGCCGACATGAAGTCCGGGCTCGTCATGAACGTGTTCGTGGCGACCGCCTTCCACAAGTTCGGCGGCAATCCACACCCAATCAAACTGCTGATCACCTCGGACGAGGAGATCGGCTCGCCCTCCTCGCGGCCGGTGATCGAGCGCGAAGGACGCGCCGCGCGCGCCGTGTTCACCGCCGAGCCGGGCCGCCCCACGGGGAATATCGTCACCGGGCGCAAGGGCGGCATCTTCATGCATTTCGCCATCACCGGCAAAGCCGCCCATTCCGGCGCCAATTTCGCCGCCGGCGTCAGCGCGATCGGCGAGCTCGCGCACAAGATCGTGCAGATCCATGCGCTGACCAATCTGGACAAGGGTATCACGCTCAATGTCGGCTTGGTCTCGGGTGGACAATCCGTCAACACCACGGCGCCTTACGCGGAAGGCCAGATCGATCTGCGCTATGTCGATCCCGCAGACCGCGCGACGGTGATGACCGCGATCGAGCAGATCATCGCGACGTCCTATGTGCCGGGCACCAGCGCGACGCTGACCATCAAGGGCGAGTTCGTGCCGGTAGTGCAGAGCGCGGAATCGAAGGCGCTGTTTGAAGGCTATCGGGCCGCCGCACGAGAGGTTGGCCTTGCCACGCTCCAGGGCGAGTTCTCGGGCGGCTGCGCCGATTCCGGCTTCACCGCCGCGGTGGGCACGCCGACCATCTGCGGCCTTGGGCCGGTCGGCGGGCTCGCGCACACGCCGGAGGAATATCTCGAGCTCGACAGCATCGTGCCGCGCGCGCAGGCGCTCGCGCTGGCGATTCTAAGAGGATGAGGGAGGCGCCGTAGGGTGGGCAAAGGCGCGCTTGCGCCGTGCCCACCATTTGGCTTCGCTGGGTAGAAGTGGTGGGCACGCTTCGCTTTGCCCGCCCTTGTATTAGCCTGATCGGTTATGTTGAGCCGTTCCGTGAGGAATGGCCCAGCCCGGGTGGCCGCCCGAGCTGGGTCGCCGTTCGATCGGATCGGTG
>NZ_JADPKL010000028.1:0-158623 GCF_023073935.1 Bradyrhizobium sp. 147
TCATGACGTCGCGCGCAGCGTCCGTCAAGGATGGCCGTCGCTCGCTCGAACCTCACGTGGTCTGTTGCCAGGCCACGCCTTGACGGACGCGAGCACGGCGTCATCATGGCAGGCGCAGACGATCCGGGCGGAGCAAAAAACTGCCGTCACTTAATGGTTGCTACGGGATCAACGGTGTTGAGAGAACCTACCGCTTCTCCGGCGGCACCTCGCGTATCCTCGCGCAATGCGCAGCGACATCCTCCAGGCTGTACTTCAGATGCACCCGCTTCTCGGAGGGCGCCTGCCTGGTCGTGCAGACGCCCGGCCGCCATTCTTGCGTGGGGCGGATCGGGCGCGGGGCAAAGCCGCCGCCGCAGTTCGGGCAGACATTGAAGAGCCTGGTCTCGACGCATTGTGCGCAGAAGGTGCATTCATAGGAGCAGATCCGCGCGTCGATTGCATTCGGCGGCAGGTCGCGGTCGCAATATTCGCAGTTCGGTCGAAGCTGGAGGGCCATGGTCGAATCTCCGCGGATTGGCCTCAATCATCGCAGATCCCATGCCTAGCGCGAATGTCGGATTTCCCTCGATTTCAGCCCGGCTTGATCTCCTTGAGCGGCAGCCGCGTGCTCTCCTTCAGCCTGTCGAGCACGATCGAGGAGCGTACATGCGCCACGCTCTGATGCGGCATTAGGACGTCGTTGACGAGGTTGGAGAGACCCTTGAGGTCACGCAGCACGGCTTTCAGCACATAGTCGGCATCGCCGGTGAGCGAATAGGCCTCCTGGATTTCGTCGATTCGATTGACCAGCGCGCGAAAGCGCTTGGCATTGTCCGGCGAGTGCGTCGCCAGCGTCACCTGGATGAAGGCGACCACGCCGAAGCCGAGCGTCTCGCTGGAGAGATCAGCGTGGTAGCCCGCGATCACCTTCTCCTCTTCAAGCCGCATCCGACGCCGCGAGCATTGCGAGGCAGAGAGGCCAGCGAAGTCGGCGAGCTCCTGGTTGGTGAGGCGGCCATCGTCCTGGAGTGCGTCGAGAATCCTGAGGTCGAAGGCATCAACTGAGATCATGCGTATTTCGCCCATTCTGTGCATGGATCGTGTGTAAGATAGCGATTTAGCGGCGCATTTGCACGCTCATTGCGCGCTGCATGAAGGATAGTTCTGCCAGCAGCAATTTGGGAGAACACCATGGGTCCGTTTCCGCACGATGCGCCGCCGGCCAGGATCAGCGCCGACAATCCGATGGGAACCGACGGGTTCGAGTTCGTCGAATATGCGCATCCCAACCCGGAAGAGTTGCATGCGCTGTTCAAACTGATGGGCTATACGGCCGTGGCGCGCCACAAGGCGAAGAAGATCACGGTCTATCGCCAAGGCGACATCAATTATCTCGTCAACGAAGAGCCCGGCACGCATGGCTACGACTTCGTCGCCGCGCACGGCCCCTGTGCGCCGTCGATGGCGTTCCGTGTTGTCGATGCGAAAGCGGCCTATGATCGCGCGATCGCGCTCGGTGCCGAGCCGGCCGACGTATTGTCGTCGCAAAAGACGCTCGACGTCCCCGCCATCAAGGGTATTGGCGGCAGCCTGCTGTATCTGGTCGATCGCTATGGGGACAACGGCTCGGCCTATGATGCCGAGTTCGAATGGTTAGGGGCGCGCGATCCGCGGCCGTTCGGCGCGGGCCTGTTCTATCTCGACCATCTCACCCACAACGTCCATCGCGGCCGCATGGATGTTTGGGCCGGCTTCTACGAAAAGCTGTTCAACTTCCGCCAGATCCGCTTCTTCGACATCGAGGGCCGCGCCTCGGGCCTGTTCTCGCGCGCATTGACCAGCCCGGATGGCAAGATCCGGATTCCGATCAACGAGGATGCCGGCGATTCCGGCCAGATCGAGGAATATCTGAAGACCTATCGCGGCGAAGGTATCCAGCACATCGCCTGCGGCTGCCGCGACATCTATCAAACCATCGAAGGCCTGCGCCAGGCCGGCCTGCCCTTCATGCCGTCTCCGCCCGATACCTATTTCGAGAAGATTGACGCGCGCCTGCCCAAACACGGCGAGGACGTCGCACGTCTCAAGACCAACGGCATTTTGATCGACGGCGAGGGTGTGGTCGATGGCGGTCAGACCAAGGTGCTGCTGCAAATCTTCTCGGCCAACGCGATCGGGCCGATCTTTTTCGAGTTCATCCAGCGCAAGGGCGACGATGGATTCGGCGAGGGCAATTTCAAGGCTCTGTTCGAATCGATCGAGGAGGATCAGATCCGGCGCGGGGTGTTGAAGGTGGACAGCGCGGCATAGCTCGGTGCCGCAGGGTGGGCAAGCGTAAGCGTGCCTACCAGTTCTGTTGCAATCTCCGAGAGATGCTCGGCACGGCGCTATGCGCCTTTTCTCACCCAACGGATTCGTGCGCTGAGGCTACTTCGCTGCCTTCCACGCCTTCGTGACCGCACCGATCTCCGCCGCTTCCGGCTCGCGGACCGTGGACGGTGTGCGCGAGAAGCGCGGCGCGGGCGCGGGCTGCTTCACGCCGTGGCGCTCGATGAAGACGTTGCGGGCGACCATGTGCGGATGCCGTGTCGCCTCCGACATGGTCAGCACCGGCGCGAAGCAGATGTCGGTGCCTTCCATGATCTTGCACCACTCTTCGCGCGTCTTGCTCTTGAACACCGCCTTCAGCTTCTCCTTCAGCGCCGGCCAGGCGTTCCGATCCATCTGCGCGTCGAAATCGGCGTCGGTCAGGCCCGCGTGCTGGCGCAGCAGCGCGTAGAATTGCGGCTCGATCGAGCCGATCGAGACGAAATGGCCGCAGGCGCATTCGTAGACGCCGTAGAAATGCGCGCCGCCATCGAGGAAGTTCTGGTCGCGCTCCTCGGTCCAGCGTCCCATCGTGGTCATGTCGAAGAAGAACGACATCAGCGACGCCGCGCCGTCGCACATCGCGGCATCGACCACCTGGCCCTTGCCTGATCGCTGCGCCTCCAGCAGTGCCGCCAGCACGCCGACGACGAGATAAAGCGCGCCGCCGCCGAAATCGCCGACCAGGTTGAGCGGCGGCACCGGTGCCTCTTTGGTGCCGATCGCGGCGAGCGCTCCGGTGATGGAGATGTAATTGATGTCGTGGCCGGCGGCGTTGGCAAGCGGGCCTTCCTGGCCCCAGCCGGTCATGCGGCCATAGACCAGCTTGGGATTGTGCGCGAGCACCACGTCCGGCCCGAGCCCGAGCCGCTCCATCACGCCGGGACGGAAGCCTTCGACCAGCGCATCGGCGCTGGCCAGCAGGTCGAGCACTTGCGCGATCGCCGCCTTGTCCTTGAGGTCGAGCTCGATCACCTTGCGGCCGCGGCCCGCCACCGACTTCATGCTCTTGCTCGCGCCGACGCGATCGAGCGTGACGACGTCGGCGCCCATGTCGGCCAGCATCATGCAGGCGAACGGGCCGGGTCCGATGCCGGCGAATTCGACGATGCGAAAGCCCGACAGCGGGCCGGAGGTGCGGACGGAGGAGTTTTGGGCTGGTTTGTCGAGCACGTTGTTGTTTCCTCGGGTCGCAGCGCGCGTGCGCGATGAGCGCATTCGCCTGGACGTTTCCTTATCGAGTTAATTGGTCAATTAACTTTTCCCGCCTTACGCCGAACGAGGCAAGCGCTTTTCATGCATGGGCGCATAATAAAAGCGGCGCGCACCGAAGTGCGCGCCGCGGAAAATTTGCGTCGAGGCGCTGAAGCGCGAACATCACCCAGCCGCGGCCACCGCGCGCTGCGCCATTACCTTGACGAGGTTGGCCCGGTACTCGGCGGTGCCGTGGATGTCAGCCAGCAATCCGCTTGCAGAAATACTGACGCTGTCGAGCGCCGATGGCGACCAGTTCGCCTTCAGCGCGGCTTCGATTGCGGGCACGCGCATCACGCCAGACTGCGAGGCGCCGGTGGCGGCCACCCGAACCTCGCCGGACTTGGTCTGCGCGACGAACACACCGGTCAGTGCGAAGCGCGAGGCCGGGTGCCGCATTTTTTCGTAACCCGCTTTTGCCGGAACCGGGAACGACACCGCGGTGATGATCTCGCCGTCTTCGAGCGCCGTGGTGAACAGGCCCTGGAAGAAATCCTCCGCCGCAATCGATCGCTTATTGGTCTTTACGGTCGCGCCGAGCGCCAGCAGCGCGGCCGGAAAGTCTGCGGCAGGATCGTTGTTGGCAATCGAGCCGCCGATCGTGCCGCGATAGCGCACGGCAGGGTCGCCGAGCACCGAGGTGAGATAGGCAATCGCGGGGATCGCCTTCTTCACATCGGCATTCTGCATGATGTCGTAATAGGTCGTGGCGGCCTTGATTGTCAGCGTATCGCCTGACAGCTCGATGCCCTGCAACTCCTTGATCCTGCCGAGGTCGATCACGTCTGAGGGACTGGCAAGCCGCTGTTTCATGACCGGCAGCAATGTCTGTCCGCCGGCGAGAAATTTCGCATCGCTGCTCTTGCCGAACAGGCTCACGGCTTCTTCGACCGAGGAAGCCCGATGATAAGTGGTCTGGTACATCTTTGTTCCTCCCTCTTAAGCCGCGTGGATCGTGCGCCACACCCTGTCCGGGGTTGCGGGCATTTCCAGATTGTTCTTGCCGATCGCATCCGTGATCGCGTTGATCACGGCCGCAGAAGCGCCGATCGCGCCGGCCTCGCCGCAACCCTTGATGCCCAGGGGATTGCCCGGGCATAGCGTCGTGGTGTGGGAGAGATTGAACGAGGGCAGATCGTCGGCGCGCGGCATGGAGTAATCCATGAACGAGGCCGTGACCGGCTGGCCGTTGGCATCGTAGATCGCGTGCTCGAGCAGCGCCTGCCCGATGCCTTGGGCGAGTCCACCATGAACCTGTCCCTCGACGATCATCGGGTTGATCAGCCGGCCGAAATCGTCCGCCGCGACGAAGTTGACGAAGGACGTCTTGCCGGTGCCGGGATCGACCTCGAGCTCGCAGATATAGGCGCCGGCCGGGAAGGTGAAGTTAGTCGGGTCGTAGAAGGCGCTTTCCTTCAGGCCGGGCTCCATTCCTTCAGGCAGATTGTGCGCGGTGTAGGCCGCGAGCGCGACCATCGGGAAGGCGATCGCCTTGTCGGTGCCGGTGACCTTGAACTCGCCGTTCTCGATGACGATGTCGGCCTCAGAAGCCTCCAGCGCATGCGCGGCAATCTTCTTGGCTTTGGATTCCATCTTCTCCATCGCCTTCAGGATCGCAGTGAGACCTACGGCAGCCGAGCGCGAGCCATAGGTGCCCATGCCGAACTGCACCTTGTCGGTGTCGCCATGGACGATCGAGACCTGGCTGATGGGAACGCCCAAGCGATCGGCGACGAGCTGGCAGAAGGTGGTCTCGTGACCCTGGCCGTGGCTGTGCGAGCCGGTCAGGATCTCGATGGTGCCGACTGGGTTGACGCGCACCTCAGCCGATTCCCACAGGCCGACGCCGGCACCCAGGCTGCCGACGGCCTTTGACGGCGCGATGCCGCAGGCCTCGATGTAGCAGGATACGCCGATGCCGCGCAGCTTGCCTTGTGCCTTTGCTTGTGCCTTGCGGGCAGGGAAGCCGGCATAGTCGATCGCCTTCATCGCCGCATCGAGCGAAGCGTTAAAGTCGCCGGTGTCATAGGCCATGATGACAGGCGTCTGGTGCGGAAACTGAGTGATGAAATTGGTCCGGCGCAGTGCGGCCGGATCGACGTTCAGCTGGCGCGCCGCCGTTTCCATCAGCCGCTCGAGCAGATAGCTGGCCTCGGGGCGGCCGGCGCCGCGATAGGCGTCGACCGGCGTGGTGTTGGTGTAGACCCCGATCACCTCGGCATGGATCGCCGGGATGTTGTACTGGCCGGACAGCAGCGTTGCGTAGAGATAGGTCGGCACCGACGACGAGAACAGCGACATGTAGGCGCCGAAATTGGCGTAGGTCTTCACTTTCAACCCGGTGATCTTGTTGTTGGCGTCGAAGGCCATCTCGGCATGGGTCACGTGGTCACGGCCATGCGCGTCGGTGAGGAAGGCCTCGGTGCGGTCGCCGGTCCATTTCACGGGACGGCCGACCTTCTTGGAGGCCCACAGCGCCACCATCTCTTCGGGATAGATGAAGATCTTCGAGCCAAAGCCGCCGCCGACGTCGGGCGCGATCACGCGCAACTTGTGCTCGGGGGCGATGTTGTAGAACGCCGACAGCACGAGGCGGGCGACGTGCGGGTTCTGCGACGTCGTGTAGAGCGTGAAATGCTCCTCCGCCGCGTCGTAATCGGCGATCGCCGCGCGCGGCTCCATGGCGTTGGGCGCGAGGCGGTTGTTGGTGACGTCGAGCTTGACCACATTGGCGGCCTTCGAGAAGGCTGCATCCACCGCACTCTCGTCGCCGATCACCCAGTCGTAGACCTGGTTGCCGGGGGCTTCGGGGTGAAGCTGCGGTGCTCCGGGCTTGATGGCGGCGTGCATGTCGGCGACCGCCGGAAGCTCCTCATAATCCACCACCACGGCCTCCGCCGCGTCGCGCGCCAGATTCTTGCTCTCGGCGATCACGACAGCGACGGCCTGTCCAACGAAGCGCACCGTCTCCGGCGCCATCGCCGGCCATGCACCCATCTTCATCGGGCTGCCGTCCTTGGAGGTGATGGCCCAGCCGCAGATCAGGTTGCCGACCTTGTCGTCGACGAGCTGCTGTCCCGTGAGCACCGCGACAACGCCCGGCATCTTCAGCGCGGCGGAAGAGTCGATCCCCTTCACCTTGGCGTGCGCGTGCGGACTTCTGATGAAATACGCATGGGTCATGCCCTGCAATTTGATATCATCGACGTAGCGGCCCTTGCCCGTAATGAAACGCTTGTCTTCCTTGCGCAGCACGCGTGCGCCGATGCCTTCAACACCCATGTCTGGTCCTCCCGACCGGAATTTGTTGACCCGCGCTTTCCATCGAAAGCGCCAGTGATTTTCTTGTTCGCTGCGGCCTTTACTCGGCCGCCTCCGCAACCTTCATGCGACCGGCCGCATCCAGCACGGCCTTGACGATGTTGTGGTAGCCAGTGCAGCGGCAGATATTGCCCTCGAGCTCCTGACGCACGGTGGCCTCGTCGAGCTGGCCCCCGTGGCGCTGCACGATGTCGATCGCCGACATGATCATGCCTGGCGTGCAATAGCCGCATTGCAGGCCGTGATTGTCGCGGAAAGCGGCCTGCATCGGATGCAGTTCGTCGCCCTTTGCGATGCCTTCGATCGTGGTGACGCTCGCGCCGTCTGCCTGTCCCGCCAGCATGGTGCAGGATTTCACCGCACGGCCATCCATGTGGACGACGCAGGCGCCGCACTGGCTGGTGTCGCAGCCGACATGGGTGCCGGTGAGGTTGAGGTGGTCGCGCAGCAGCTGGACCAGCAGCGTGCGGTCCTCGACGTCAACGGCAACGGCGTTGCCGTTGACCGTCAGTTTGACAGTAGACACGGTGAAGTCCTCCCGGGATTGATTTTGATTGTTTCCAATTAGAGACCGGCGACCCGGAACTTTGCAACTGGGATTTTGGTCGCCGGCGTCATGGAAAAGTCATTGATCCAGAAGGGCGTGCAATGATTTGCCAGCGAGCCGCTGGACTCGGACGGCGCGGCCCTCTGACCATGGGATGCCAGCTGTCGTCTTTTTGTAGCCGGTCAGCTTTGGCCCGATGACCTCGGAATCGGGAGATGCACTGAGTTTACCGCCCCTTATCGATTGTGCCTTAGTTTTGCGCGTCCAGGTCTGGGGCGGGGCGCCTCCGGGTCGCGGCTGAATGAAAATGGGGGTGGGAATGTCCGGGCGTATCGGGTCGCCGTCGAAGCGAACACTAATTCCGGCTCTCAGGTTCCGTACCAAGATCATCCTGGGCTTTGCCGCAGTGCTGGTGATCTCCGCCGGCAGCATGGCCTTCTCATATTTCGGCTTTGAGCGGGTTTCCTCCGGGGTCGGATCCTACCGCACCAGCGTTTCCGAAGCCGACCTTGCCCGCAACATCGACCGCGAGCTGCTCGCCTATCGTTCGGCTGCCCGCTGCTTTGTCGTTACCGGCAAGGAGGACGACGCCAAGGCGGCGCTGGAGGCAGAAGCCAGCCTCAAGAGCGCGATCGACCTGGCCATCAAGAGCGCCAAGAAGCCGGCGCGGCAAGAGGGCCTCAACAAGCTCGCCAAGGAGTTTTCCAACTTCTCCGCGACGTTTGCCAAGATCCTGCAGGCCAAGCTTGACAGCGTGCTGCTGGTCCAGAACCAGCTCCAGCGCAACGCCAATCTCCTGAAATACAAGCTCGATGACATCGGCAACAACGCCTCCGACGCGGAGGCGCAGGCGATCGAGTTCGGCACCAAGCAGGTCAATGCCCAGTTCCAGACCGCAAGCTCCGCCGCGAGCAATTTCATCCTCAATTCCGACCAGGCGGTCGCGGCAAGCGCGCTGGCGCGGCTGAAATTCGTCGAGAACTCACTCGGTGCAATCTATTCCATGGACGACAAGATCGTCGCCGGGCTGAAGGACGCCAAGGCGCTGCTGGGGGCTTATCGGGAAGCGCTGGAGAAGCTGATCGCCAACGCCAAGCTGGTCGATGAGCTCGTGACCGAAATGAGCGGCTCGGCCGGCGCCATCCTTCAGGGCGCCACCGCCATGAAGGCGGACCTCATCGCCGAACAGCAGCGGCTGGAGGCGGAGTCGGAGGCGACCATCGGGCAGACCGAGCAACTGGTGCTGATGCTCGCCGTCGGCGGCACGCTGCTGGGTGCGGTCCTCGCCTTCCTGCTCGGTACCGGCATCTCGCGTCCGATGATTGCGATGTGCAAGGCGATGCGGGAGCTGGCCTCGGGCAATTTCGACGTGGTGCTGCCGGGTCTTGGTCGCAAGGACGAGATCGGCGAGATGGCCGGGGCGGTCGAGGAGTTCAAGGTTCAGGCGGTGGCCAAGGCCGAGCGCGATGCCGCCGCCAGCGAAGCCCAGAACCGGGAGCAGGCTGCAAGCCGGCGCGCCGAGCTGATCCGCTTCGCCGACGATTTCGAAAACGCGGTCGGCGCCATCGTCTCCAACGTCTCGGCCTCCGCCGTGCAACTGGAATCGGCAGCCTCCACGCTGACCCGCACCGCCGAGACCACGCAGAGCCTGTCGAGCCAGGTCGCCGGCGTCTCCGAGCAGGCGTCCTCCAACATGCAATCGGTCGCGACCGCGACCGAAGAGCTCTCGGCCTCGGTCGAGGAGATCGGCCGCCAGGTCCGCGATTCCAGCCGCATCGCCGAGGCCGCCGTGGTGCAGGCCAAGGAGACCGACGGCCGCATCGGCAAGCTGTCGCATGCCGCCCAGCAGATCGGCGAGGTCGTCAAGCTGATCACGGCGATTGCCGAGCAGACCAATCTTCTGGCGCTCAACGCCACCATCGAGGCGGCGCGCGCCGGGGAGGCCGGCCGCGGCTTTGCCGTGGTTGCGAGCGAAGTGAAGTCGCTGGCGAGCCAGACGGCGAAGGCGACCGATGAAATCTCCTCGCATATCACCGGCATGCAGGGCGCCACGGCCGAATCGGTTGCCGCGATCAAGGAGATCGGCGCGACCATCGGCCAGATCTCGTCGATCTCGACCTCGATCGCGAGCGCCGTCGAGCAGCAGGGTGCGGCGACGCAGGAGATCGCCCGCAGCGTCCAGACCGTCGCGCAGGGTACCCAGACCGCAGCCACCGATATCGGCGAGGTCAACCGCGGCGCCGCTGAAACCGGCTCGGCCTCGGAAGAGGTGCTGAACTCGGCCAAGACGCTGTCGAGCGAAAGCACCCGCCTGCGCGCCGAGCTCGACCGCTTCATGGCCAATATCCGCGCGGCGTAAGTTCGCTGCGCGTCAAGCCATTCTGCGGCCGAAGCCCACGCTGTCGCCTCACATTCGGCCCGTCGTCCCGATCGGCGCTCGGCTCATAACTATCCCCCGCGTCAGCTAACCGCCAGTTGCGGTGCCACAAATTTACCACAGCTTATCCTTTGCCCCGTAACGTGCCCAAGGGTCAGGAAGCGGGCTGCTTCCGGGCTGCGCCTGGTTTTCCGCGAATGGAATGGGGTGGGGGAATGTCGGTCAAGTCGAAGTCGAAACCATCGAAGCTGCCAACGCTGCGTTTTCGCGCAAAAATCATCCTCGGCTTCGTGGCGGTGCTAGCCATCCTCGCCGTCAGCATGGCTTTCGCCTATTTCGGCTTCGAGCGGATCGCAGGCGCCGTGGCCGCGTATCGGACCAGCGTATCGGAAGCCGATCTGGCGCGGACGGTCGATCGTGAACTGATCGTCTATCAGGGGCTGGCGCGGGCCTACACCCTGACCGGCGCCGCCGACGACGAGACCGCGGCCAAGGCCGCCGAAGAGAATCTGAGGGGCGCGATCGGCAAGTCGTTGTCCGCCACGACCGGCGCTGCGCGCCGCGAGCAGGTCGGCAAGCTCGAGGCCGAGTTCCAGCGCTTCACGAAGTTGTTCGGTGAGATCATCACCCTGACACGCGAAAACAACAAGATCGCGGCCGATGAGCTCAACGGCGTCGGCAACAAGATCCGCTTCAAGTTCGACGATCTCGGCGACACGGCGGCGCTGGCGGGTCTTGCATCCGTCCAGACCACAGCGAAGGACATCACCTCGCAATATCTGGCGGTCTCCACCTCGGTCAGTGCCTTCGTTGCCAAGCCGGAGCCGAAGACCGCCGATGGCGTGATCGCCCGCATCAAGTTCTTGGAGACCTTGCTGGTCTCGATCTACGCGAACGACCAGAAGATCACCGACCGCGTCACCGAGATCGGCAATCTCCTGAAGCAGTATCGCACCTCCTTCGTAAAGCTGACCGAAAACGTCAAGGTCATCGTCAAGCTGAATGGCGAGATGACCAAGACGGCCGCGTCCATCGTGAAACTCTCGGGCGAGCTGCGCTCCGATCTGACTGCCGACCAGCAGCGCATCGAGGCGAGCGCCAATGCGACGATCGGGGACACCGAGCGGCTGATGCTGATGATGGCGCTCGGTGGCCTTGCCATCGGTGCCGCGCTGGCCTTCCTGCTCGGCAACGGCATCTCGCGTCCGATGATCGCGATGTGCAAGGCGATGCGGGAGCTGGCCTCGGGCAATTTCGACGTGGTGCTGCCGGGTCTTGGTCGCAAGGACGAGATCGGCGAGATGGCCGGGGCGGTCGAGGAGTTCAAGGTTCAGGCGGTGGCCAAGGCCGAGCGCGATGCCGCCGCCAGCGAAGCCCAGAACCGGGAGCAGGCTGCAAGCCGGCGCGCCGAGCTGATCCGCTTCGCCGACGATTTCGAAAACGCGGTCGGCGCCATCGTCTCCAACGTCTCGGCCTCCGCCGTGCAACTGGAATCGGCAGCCTCCACGCTGACCCGCACCGCCGAGACCACGCAGAGCCTGTCGAGCCAGGTCGCCGGCGTCTCCGAGCAGGCGTCCTCCAACATGCAATCGGTCGCGACCGCGACCGAAGAGCTCTCGGCCTCGGTCGAGGAGATCGGCCGCCAGGTCCGCGATTCCAGCCGCATCGCCGAGGCCGCCGTGGTGCAGGCCAAGGAGACCGACGGCCGCATCGGCAAGCTGTCGCATGCCGCCCAGCAGATCGGCGAGGTCGTCAAGCTGATCACGGCGATTGCCGAGCAGACCAATCTTCTGGCGCTCAACGCCACCATCGAGGCGGCGCGCGCCGGGGAAGCGGGCCGCGGCTTTGCCGTGGTTGCGAGCGAAGTGAAGTCGCTGGCGAGCCAGACGGCGAAGGCGACCGATGAAATCTCCTCGCATATCACCGGCATGCAGGGCGCCACGGCCGAATCGGTTGCCGCGATCAAGGAGATCGGTGCGACCATCGGCCAGATCTCGTCGATCTCGACCTCGATCGCGAGCGCCGTCGAGCAGCAGGGTGCGGCGACGCAGGAGATCGCCCGCAGCGTCCAGACCGTCGCGCAGGGCACCCAGACCGCAGCCACCGATATCGGCGAGGTCAATCGCGGCGCCGCCCAGACCGGTTCGGCCTCGGAAGAGGTGCTGAACTCGGCCAAGACGCTGTCCAGCGAAAGCACCCGCCTGCGCGCCGAACTCGACCGCTTCATGGCCAATATCCGCGCGGCGTGACGCTCGGACCGCGCCACTGCGGAGCTCTGAAACTCACTCCTTCCCGAAAGCTCGCTTCAGCTCCACCTTTGCGCGCTCCAGTCGCGTGCGCTGCGTCTTCGGCAGCGTCTTGCCGGCGCGGTTGATATAGAACGTCAGCATCGACAGCGCAGAGCGATAGGCGCCGGTCTTGCGACGCGAGCTGTGCTCGGCCGAGCGCTTTAGGGAGCCCGCGATTTTCCTGGGGTCCTTGAGCTTGAACACACCGTGCTTGAGATCGAGCGCGTTGCTCTCCTTCGTCACACGTTGCGACCATCGCTTCGGTGCTGCGCGGCGGCTTGACCTCTTGCGTGTCGTGCTGGCCTTGCGGCGCGCGGTGCTGCGCGCGCCTGTCTTCCGCGAATGTGTCGTCTTTCTGACCTGAGCCATGCGTCAACTCCTTGCAGCTCCATCGGAAACGGATGTTCTTGGAGGCTGTTCCCAAGGGAACCCGACCTCATGGCAGACGTTGTCGCAGGCAGGCGGAATGCCGCACCCCCAATGATCGGATCGACCCCGTCCACGTCATGTGAACCGGGGCCGCTTCCATTGATCAGACGCAACAACGCGATGGAATTGCAGGAAAGCCCAGCGCTGAATTATGGACCTGCGATCTCGGCGGTGGCGACGGATCGCATCGTCGAGACCAGCATCCCCTCGCGGCTCGACGCGCTGCCGTGGAGCGGCTTTCACACGCGCGTCGTTCTCGCGCTCGGCATCACCTGGATCCTCGACGGACTCGAGGTGACTCTGGCCGGCGCGCTCTCGGGCGCACTGAAGCAGAGTCCCTCGCTGCATTTCTCAAATCTCGATCTCGGCATCGCTAATTCCGCCTATCTCGCCGGCGCGGTGCTGGGTGCGCTCGGCTTCGGCTGGCTCACCGATCGCATCGGCCGCAAGAAATTGTTCTTCATCACGCTTGCGCTCTACCTCTCGGCGACGGCTGCGACGGCTCTGTCATGGGATGTGGCGAGCTACGCGGTGTTCCGTTTCCTCACCGGTGCCGGTATCGGCGGCGAATATACCGCGATCAACTCAACCATCCAGGAGCTGGTGCCGGCGCGGTATCGCGGCTGGACCGATCTCGTGATCAACGGCAGCTTCTGGATCGGCGCTGCGATGGGCGCGGTGGCAGCCATCGTGCTGCTCGATCCTGCGGTGATGGGGCCCGACATGGGCTGGCGGCTCGCTTATCTGATCGGCGCGACGCTCGGCCTCGTCGTGCTATTGATGCGGATGTGGATTCCGGAGAGTCCGCGCTGGCTGATGATCCATGGCCGGCCCGATGAGGCTCATGCGATCGCCGATGAGATCGAGCGCTCGGTCATTGGACACGGCCAGGATACGAGCGACGGTCGCTTTACGAAGATCCGCCTGAGGATGCGCGATCACACGCCGATCGCCGAGGTCGTCCACACGCTGTTCTCGGTTTATCGCCAGCGCGCGCTGGTCGGCCTCGTGCTGATGAGCGCGCAGGCATTTTTCTACAACGCCATCTTCTTCACCTTCGCGCTGGTGCTGACCGATTTCTACGGCATCAGCGCCGATCACGTTGGCTGGTACCTGCTACCCTTCGCCGCCGGCAACTTCCTCGGCCCGCTGCTGCTCGGCCGGCTGTTCGATACGCTCGGCCGCCGCACCATGATCATGTTCACCTATGGCATGTCAGGCCTGCTGCTGGCGCTGTCAGGCTATCTGTTCTCGATCGGCGCGCTCAGCGCGCAGGGGCAGACCGTCGCCTGGATGGTGATCTTCTTCTTCGCCTCGCCCGCCGCGAGCGCGGCCTATCTCACCGTCAGCGAGAACTTTCCGTTGGAGGTTCGCGCGCTGGCGATCGCGGTATTCTATGCCGTCGGCACGGGCATCGGCGGCGTGATCGGGCCGGCGCTGTTCGGCGTTCTGATCGACACGGGATCGCGCACCAGCGTATTCGCCGGCTATTTGCTGGGGGCAGCCCTGATGATCGCGGCTGCGATCGTGGCGTGGCGCTATGCCGTCTCGGCGGAGCGCAAATCGCTCGAACAAATCGCGCGGCCGCTTGCCTTTATGGAGTAGACTATGAAATCGGAACTGGCGGAAATGGCATTGGACGAGAAGCTCACCATCCCTGGTGACGACGAGACGCCCGAAACGGTGCCGGTGCCGCACGCGCTCGTGCCGCATCTGAACGAGACCGCGATCCTGCTCGATATCGACGGCACGCTGCTCGACCTGATGCCGACGCCGCGCGAGGTGTGGGTGCCGCCGGGCCTTTCGGACACACTCAACCGTTTGGTCGAATGTACGTCAGGCGCGCTGGCGCTGGTCAGCGGCCGCTCACTCAACGATATCGATCTGATTTTCGCGCCCGACGTGTTTTGCGCCGTCGCCGGTCATGGCGCCGAGATGCGGCTGTCTGCGGACAATGAAGCTGATGCCGTGCATGCGCCGCCGCTGGACAAGGAGCTGAAGCGGCGGCTGGCTGCGATTGCCAAGCTCAGCCCGGGCATTCTGCTCGAGGACAAGGGCTACTCGCTGGCGCTGCATTACCGCCTGGCGCCGCATGCGGAGAAGGCGATCTACGAATCCGTGTCGCTGATCCGCGCGGACCTGCCCAGTGCGCCGATCGAGGTGCTGCCTGGCAAGTTCGTCTGCGAGATCAAGCATTCAGGCTTCACCAAGGCGAGCGGCGTGCGCGAGTTGATGAAGCACGAGCCCTTCAGGGGGCGTCGTCCACTGTTCATCGGTGACGACGTCACGGATGAGACCGTGTTCGCGATCATGCCTGATATGAACGGGCTCGCCTTCTCGGTCGGCCGCCGCGCCATGGGTGTGAATGGTCACTTCGATGCGCCGAGCGATGTGCGCGCGTTCCTTGCGCACCTGCTCGATCCGAGGTGAAACAAAGGCAGCGCCACTTCGCAAACACAATGTCCGACACGCTGTCGTGGCGTATCGCAATGCATCCTGCGCAATTCCGGGCGCACGAACTCTCTTTGCGGTGAAATCCTTGGTTCCGCGAGCGAAACCAGTTCCAACGCGCACGCCTGATTTTGGTTTCAATTCGTTGAAACGATGATCAGGAACCATATTGATGAACGGCAGTTAAACGGGTGGAATGAAACAGGAGGGGACGACCTGTGAACTTAGTCGTCGTTTCAAATCGCGTCGCGCGCGGCAAACCCAATGAACCCATGACGGGGGGCCTCGCGGCGGCCTTGCTGCCGGTCGTGGAACATTCGGGAGCTATTTGGGTGGGTTCTTCAGGCCGCGTGCGCGATGGCCATCAGAAGGAACCGTTCGCGGAGATCGAAGCGCTGGGGTCGGGCGCGATTGCGACGTTGGATCTGCCGGCGGCGCATTACGGCGGCTATTACGAAGGCTTTGCCAATTCGGCGTTGTGGCCGGCACTGCATTCGCGCAGCGATCTGATCCGCGTCTCGCGCGAGGATTATGTCAGCTATCGCGAGGTCAACGCTTTCATGGCGCGCGCCTTGATGCGCTTCCGAAAAGCAAAAACTGCGTTCTGGGTGCAGGATTATCACTTCCTTGCGCTCGGTGCGGAATTGCGCGATCTCGGCGTCGATGATCCGATCGGTTTCTTCCTTCATACGCCGTGGCCGGTCGCCGCGGTGATGCAGGGCGTGCCCAATCATCGCGAGCTGATCACCGCGATGCTGGCCTACGATCTGCTCGGCTTCCAGACCAATGAGGATTGCCAGAACTTCCTCGGTTATGTCGGCGGTGAGCTCGGCCTCGCCGTCGAGGACGGCGTTGCGATCTCTCAGCATGGCCGCACCCGCTGTGAAGTGTTTCCGATCGGCATCGATGCGGAAAAGTTCGCAGCTTATGCCGCGAAATCGGTCTCGCATCCTGACGTGTCGCGGCTGCGGCGCAGCCTCAACGGCGAGCGCCTCGCGATCGGCGTCGACCGCCTCGATTATTCGAAAGGCCTCGTGAACCGCATCAGCGCGTTCGACCGGCTCTGGACCGAGCAGCCGCAGCTTGCGCGCAGCATCTCGCTGCTCCAGATCGCGAATCCCTCGCGGGGTGGCATCGAGGCCTATGGCAACCTCCAGAACGAGGTCGCTCGCCTCGTCACCGACGTCAACGGTCGCCACGGCGAAGTGGACTGGACGCCGATCCGCTACCTCAACAAGGGCTTCAGCCAGGCCGTGCTCGCAGGCCTCTACCGCACCGCGCAGATCGGCGTGGTAACGCCGCTGCATGACGGCATGAACCTCGTCGCCAAGGAATATGTGGCCGCGCAAAACCCGGCCGATCCGGGCGTGCTGGTGCTGTCGAAGTTCGCGGGCGCGGCCAACGAGCTTGACAGCGCCTTGCTGGTCAATCCGCACGACATCGACGGCATGGCGCGCGCGATCGCGGTCGCGGCCTCAATGGCGCTCACCGAGCGCAAGATGCGCTGGGACGCGATGATGAAGAAGCTGCGCGGCCACACCATCCAGCAATGGTCCGCTGATTTCGTCGCTGAGCTCGAGAAGTGCCGGACGGAGAAGGCCGCCGTCGCGCCGCTTGCCGCGCAACCGCCGCAGGCGCTACGTTGGCTGAAGTCGGCGATCTCAGGCGTGCGGTTGATCTAAGGTCTCGCGTCAGGCCGGGCTTGTCCCGGCCATCCACGCCTCACGCCTCGCCTTAGGAACGTGAATGCCCGGGACAAGCCCGGGCATGACGGTGCACTGCGAGGGCGGCCCGCCGCGTCAATTAGCAACGCGTCAATAACAATACGACACGCCATCCAGAATCGCGCACTGCCGCTTGTTCGGCGCGTTCGGATCATCCATCGGCGCCATACCCTTACCCTGGCCGACGAACACGCCTGGCCCGACATGCACCGAACTTTTGTTGCCGATGATCACGCTCGGATGCGGCGCGGCGCTCGAGCGCGTGCCGTCCGGCCAGATGATGGCATCGCCCGACAGCATTCCGCGCCGCCCGTCGTCGCAGCTCACATGGACGCCCTGCCGCGTGCAGACCTGCGCCAGGGCCGGCGTGGCGAGGGCGGTACCCAAGGCCGAAATCAGACTCAGCGCGGTGATGGTCCTGCAGATGGTCATGGCGTCCCTGGCATGTCTGGCGTCCTCACGTGAATCGTCGCCCCAAACCCACCGCTGGTTCAGTCGACCGGCGCGTCAGGACATTGGCCGGCGCGAGATATTCTCTCGTAAATCCAATATGTTGCGGAAAATTCATCCGATTTTAGCGCGATCCCTTGCAAAATCCTCGGCGCCCCTTCAAGAGAGGGCGCTCCGGAGAGATGGCCGAGTGGCTTAAGGCGCACGCTTGGAAAGCGTGTGTGCGGGAAACCGTACCGTGGGTTCGAATCCCACTCTCTCCGCCATGATCACTGAAATTATTGACGAATTTCGAGCCTCGGACCGAAATCCCCGGCGAAACCCCCGCCTTGGCTCGCCACGAGCGCGGGGATTGCGAACACGTTTTGTACCGGATGAGGCTGCTTTCTTCTATTCCGGGGAGTAATTCGAAGGCTGACTCCACAACCATTGAGAGCGCGGCTTATCCTATGGTCAGCCAAGAATCAGGGGAACAGCCATATGGCTCCGCCATTCCTAAACGCAACCGGTCTCGTGACCAAAATTCTCGACAAGATCATTGAAGCGTCCCAGCCCGAGCGCTTCACTCAGGACTTTCTAGCGACCAAACTCGGCTACAGCAGCGGCAGCGCCCGTCCGATGATCCCGCTGCTCAAGAAGCTTGGATTCATCGCAACCGACGGCGCTCCCACCGGGCTGTACTCCCAATTTCGCAATCCGGAGAACCGTGGCGCGGCCATGGCTCAGGCGCTGCGAGCGGCTTACAAGGAAATCTACGATAGGAATGAGTACGCTCACGACTTGACGAGAGACAAGCTCAAAAACCTTGTTGTTGAGATTACGGGTTTGGAGCCGGACAATCAGACGGTAACCGCTATCGTAGGCACGTTCTGGAACCTTAAAGCCTACGCAGATTTCGAGAAGGCTCCTGCCACCGACAACGGCAACGGCAAGGTTACCGTGCTGGAAAAGACTGAGCCGGTTGTCCCGCCTGTTTCACCGGCAGCCGTGAGCACTCCTTCGGGTCTGAACCTTTCTTACACTATCAACCTCAACCTACCGGAGACGACGGACGTCGAAGTGTTCAACGCGATCTTTCGGAGCCTAAAAGAAAATCTGCTGAAGGTGTGAAGTGGAACACTCAATCAAATATTTTGGCTTGAACAATATCGCCCTAGAAAATGATCTTCGCCGGGTTGCCCGCGACAAGAAGGTTCAATTGCGGCCATCTCGCACCAAGAGCGCGCGGGACGCTTACTATCCGCAAATCACCGAAAGGATCAGGCACGATGCTGCGATCATGGCGCAGCATTACGAGCTATTCTATTGCCTTGAGGTCTCGATACGTGACGTCATCCGAGCTAAGCTTGAAGAGGCCGACAAAGAAAACTGGTGGGAGAAGTTTGTACCGCAGTTCATTCGGGACAATGCTGCGCTGAACAAGAAGAGAGAGACCGAGGCCGGTGTAACGCCGCGATCCGACGACTGGCTGAGCTACACAAACTTCGGCGAGTTGGGCCAGATCATCACATCAAATTGGGCACTGTTCAGCGATCTGTTTACAGATCCAAAGGCAGTCACAGGCGTCATCGCTCGCCTCAACACACTGCGCGCACCGATTGCTCATTGCTCGGTGCTCGCTGAGGACGAGGTGCTGAGACTGAAGCTGAGCCTACGAGATTGGTTCAGATTAATGGAATAGCGGTGACGAGTTTTGTCTTGCTAGCTGCTCAAGCCGAATGCCAAGCATCCCCTGCGCGCTACTAGCGGGCTCGCCGCCGCCTCACCAACCAGTACACGCCGTATCCAATCGCGAGAATAGGTAGGCCGGCGCCCGCAATCGGTCCGGGGGCTCCCCTCGTTTGGCCAGGCGCGCTATCGCAATTCCCTTTGCCGTTGCAAGCCGATGCAGGTGGCGCGGTGATCGCCAGAGACAGCGCAAATACGGCTGCGGAAAGAAGGCCCCAGGTGATCTTCATGGATCTGCTCCTCTCCTAGTTGTCGCTCGCCTAGCCGCGATTAAACATTTTACTGTTATTTAAAATTAATAACAACAGCCAAATTTAATCGCAGTGCGTCGGGATGGCGCACCGAACGTCTGCTCCGGGTCGAACCGGCGATACTAGGCGAGAGTAGACGGTTGGTCGCACCGAGTTGCTGAGGTCAGCAAAAAAGAAAAGGCACCCCGTCTCCGAGGTGCCTTTCCCTTTTAGATCAACCGCGCCAGTGCGGCGACAACCGAGGCCAGCGCCGGATGGAAAGACCATCCGAAGCCGATACGGTAGGTCGTACCGTGCGGCTGACTGGCTTCGAGAACGAGGAATACACCCATCGGTGTCTCCTATCCCCTTGCGCGAGGTCCCTTGCGGTAGCCGGTTCACGCATTAGGCCAGCAGTGGTGGGGGTTTTTTACCTGACGTCCGGTTGGTGATCCCCGCAGACACGCTCCGACTATTTCAAAACGTATGTAGGTTTCGCCTGCGCACTTTCAAGTGTGGTGGAAATTTACGGCGTCGCTGGGCAGTCGGCTACGAGCGGCCATATATAGTTCGTCAAGATCAAATTGCTGCCCTCCACCGTCTATCCACCACTTGTTATTTTTGGAGGATGCTGACTCAAGCCACCTTGCGGACCTCCAGCAAATCACCCGACAATACTTCTGGTTGCAGTTCTCTGATTCTTTTAATGGAGGACTGTGCCTATGAAACTCTTCAACTCTCGTCTTTGGCGTCGCTTTTTCCGCTTGATGAAGCGGATCGATGCTGCCGTCGCGGTGACTGCTCGGGTCATCAGCATCGTCGGGTTCTTTCTCAAGGTCTGGCTGCTGGTCGCGCCTATGTTGGGCTACCTTTCTTAGGCTCTTTCGCAATGTCCATTGATCCATTTGAAAACCCAAAAACGCAGATCGCGCGTGCGAAACGCCGTATCGACGAATTGACCCGGGGGATTGGCGAGTACTTCGCGGTCAACCCGTTCAAAGAAAGCATACGGCGTGACCGAGAGCGCGGGGTACAGGTGGCGGCACGGCACTACTCAGAATTCCCAGAAGAGCTTTCTGAGATGGTCGATGATTCAATTACCAAGTCGCGCTCAGCTTTGGATCAAGCCGTGTACGCGGCCTCACTGTTGATCGATCCTTCGCTGAAGGGGAATGAAAAGGCGGAAAGAGGTTTGGCGTTTCCGTTCGCCGACGATCCCAAGAAGCTTGATTTTAAATCGGTGCCCGCCGCTCTGCACGATGTGATTAGACGGTTTGAGCCGTATCCACCCAGCCAGGAGCGCCCAGGTGGAAACTTCAAATTGGTCGGTCTAAATCGACTGGCGAACATTCATAAGCATCGCTTCTTGATCAAAGCTCAACCAGCTCCGGCATCTTTGTTCGCGTGGAGCATTGTGCCAGTTGATCTCACAGCTTCTCCGACATACGCGTGGGATCCTGATAAACGAGAACTATCTGCGACGACGCCTTTGAATGCTCCCGGCATGCACATTGTCATGTTGAATCAAGCCATTGCATTTTCGGAGCCCGAATTCGTGCGAAATGCCAATGTTGTCAGCGTATTGACCGATATACACAAAATGGCAGAGGGCATAGTCGGTGCCATTGAAGCGGAAGCCCGTCGCTTGCTACCGTGAACTCCCCCTCAGTACTGTGCTCAGTTGAGTTGGAACGAGGGGCTAGGCCAAGCCTAACCATTCCTCCGGCGGCACGCCAAAATGGGCGGCGCTCACTTTCCGCCCTGCTTGGTCGGCCCTCCGCTTATCGCCTCGCTCTTCCAAGCTTTGCCTTCTCAATCGCGAGCACCGGATCAGGTGCATATTTCGACACACCACAATCGAGCATCCGCTGTAAGAGTTTTGCCGCCTTGTAGTCGGGATGTGCCGTGCCCGACGCAATGACGGCCTTCGGATCGTTAATGTGCGACGGCGGCGACTGCCATGGCTTGAGGTTCAGAGCATCGATCTGCTCGGAGGCGGCCGCGAACGCGGCAACATCGGCCCAAGGCTCGCTCACGAGCTTCGCCTTTATCTGCTCGTGCTGCGAATGCTGCTGGTTGCCCAAGATGCGGGAGAGAGCGAGTTCAAGGGCGGCGTGATCGTCTTCACTCGTCGTCATCGTCTGCTGCTCGGTCATAATATGAAGCCTTCTCCTGCCGCGCGACCAGTCGTCCCGCGGTTTTGCGATCGAGGCGGCTCTGGGGGCTTAGCCTCAACTTGGTCGCGAGGCTCGCTTGCAATCGCGTCATTCGCTCCATCGACACGAAAGCACCGGGCGAGGGCTTCCGGTTCGCGACCGCGGCGAGCTTTCGAACCGCGAGGGTCACCTGCACATAGGAGACCAACAATTGAACGTCGCCCTCTGCGAAGTGCCGACGGTCGGTCGCGCTCACGATCTCTTTGAACAGCGCGCGTTCGGCTGCCGTCAGAGATGACGGCTCGACCAGCGGAGGAGGTGTGCCGGTTAGGTCTAAGCGGACAACGGTCGATTGTTGGTTAGACGCTGGTCTCATGATGAATTTCCAAGGACATGTGGTAATAAGATACCTGCGAGCCGCACTGGCCGATGGCTGGGGTCCTCCGAAAATGACCTCCCCCGGGTTGTCAAGAAGTGCGGCGCCAGCCTCTTTGGCGTGCTCGCCAGAGACTGGCGCCGCTTTGTCGGAGCTATCGCCAAATGAGGGCAAGAACAAACTCATTGGGTTCGCAGCTCAACGACATTCGGAACGCTATCGCGCAATTCCTTTGCAAGACCGGTCAGGATGCCCGCTAGTGCGAGCCGAGCGAACTGATCATCGCCAACGATTTGAACTGAAGTGAATGCGAGGACGGCTGCGAGCTTGAGCGGCCGGTAATTGAGAGCATCGGTCCGCGCTTGCTCGACCATAGCGTCAAATTCAGCTTGTGTGGTCATCGCTCATTCTCTCATTCTTGAGGGTGACGACTTCCGCTCGAAGTTTGTCCAACTCGCTTCTCCACTCGCTGCGCAATTGGAGTATCAGTTCCAGCATGATGCCTTCGAAGAACGCGAGCGTCATCAGGCGTTCGCCGTCGGCATCATCAGCGTCCTCTGCAGCTTGCTGCGGCTCCGGCGGCGGAGGAGGCGGCGGGTACGGCTCGGGCAAAAGACCCAGATCGCGAAGCCTATTTCGCTCGGCAATCTCTTCGTTGATGCTCGACGTTCGGGCGAGCGCTTCGTATGCCCGGGCCAAAGCCGTGCGGCTTCGCTCATAACTGCTCATGGCGCAGTGCCCCAATGAGCGCCCTCGACAAAAGCAACGCGGCCCTCGGCTCTCATCGCCCAAGCACAATCCAAAATGCATTTCAATAAAATGAAATCGCCTTGGAACGCACTTTTGATCGGCGCGGCTAAGATCGCGGACGGAGTGCCAACCTCGCTCAACGAGAGCGCCGCTGTGTCCATATGGACAGTGGCCTCGATACTCGCTGTGATCCTGGGCGTCGCACCAAAGCCCGACACGAAAGCGTCGGGCTGCACTCCAACAACTGTTCCGCTGGGCAGTCCGGCGCTCGGCCAAACCGTAACGCCGCGCGAAGTGCCGAGGCGAAGCTTCGCGGACAATGCCTGCCGAGGAGCCATGATGTAGACGACATCACCGGACCCGCCCGCGTCCGCAATTGCGCCGCCAATAGCTTCGAGGTCTGCAATCATTGTGGCGGAATCATCAGTGAGATTGGCAGCGGGGATCGCGGTCAATCCAGCGAGGATACCGGCAGGCCGTGAGGCGTCGGCGGACGCGGCCGAAAGTACGCTCGCATCCAAGCTTGCAGCAGTATCTTCTCGGACCAGCATTCCGATAGCATCTTCGCCTGATGCGGCCGCCTCTCGACTTATCGCTGTCAAGATGGGCAGCTTTCGAGTTGGACCGAGCGTTACGCTATCGAAGACGTATTGGCGGACCGGAATCGCGCCACCTTCGGCGACCCATGCGACATCGCCAGACGGTTTCCCACCTTGTCGTCGGGGTATCTCGACCGTTGCGAGGCCATCGAGCGAGGCAGTCACGCCCGCAGCGATCAATCTCGCGGCGGCGGAGAGCGGACCCAAGGACCCAATGAAGTCCGCGACCGCGGTACTCGCGAGCGAGCCGGCCCAGTTGCTTGATGAAGTGGTTGCCGGGGATGTCGCTGCTTTCAACAACAACGAGACATCAATGTCCCCAGCCGACCTGGCATTGCGGTCTGCAAAGTCGTCATTGGCGACAGCCTTGATCACTCGCGCCGCGGTGCGGATGAAAACGGCGCCTCCGTCGCGCCGAAAGCGATCGTGGATCATGTTCGCATTCCGATGATTGCGCCTAATCCGAAGTATACCCGCGTTCGGATTGTCCTCGCGACTGCGGTAGCGGATTATTTCTTTGGGGGACGGGTCAACTCTGCCCATTCGGTCTGGAGGAGCCGGCGGGCCAGCTTCCCGATCGCGTCCCGGTTTCGGCGGTCGGCAGGCGGCAGTCGCTTGCGGTCAACGACCTCCTCGACAAAGTCGATATCGAGTTCAACCGGCACGACGATCCTACCCCATCCGCCCGGCTTCTGACGTTCCCGGTATCTCCGCCAGCTCGCGCGCCGCTTCGCGCTGGACTTCGGCGGACGGCGCGGGGCCTTAGCCATGGACGAAAGCGGTCCGTCTGCCGCTAGGGGCCGGCGAGGGGAGCCTTGACGGCGCTCGCCCACTCGGGAAACGTTGAAGCCCGGTCCGTGTAGGTCCGCGTATTTCCGGACCCTTATACGATAATAGACTGCTTCCTTCCTTCCGCGCGTTAGGTTGGAAAATGTGCGGACCTACAAGGACCGGCATCAGTAGGGCCCTTCTCCGATGCCAACGTAGACGAGCTTCCGTGCGTCATCGCTCCTCGGCTTGCGGGTCTTTAAACCCGGGAGTGCGGAGGAGAGATCGCGGCCAAACCATTGTTTGCTGCGAGGAATGAGCCGCGCCTTCTCACACCACGTGCAATAGTGCGTGTAGAGTAGATCAACTTCCACTTCCTGCGTCGGCCCGACGATGCATTCCTCAGCGATGAAGGCCTTGATGGGCGAGCCAAGGGCTTCCATCGCTTCGATCGTCTCCTTCGCATTCTTTGGTTGCTCGAAGTAGCCGCGGGACAGGAGCCGTTCGTATCCTTCGATCGCCCAATTCAAAATGCTTGGCAGTTCGTCAAGTAGCTCGTCTGTGAGTCCTACATTTTCCTTGCCGTAGAAGCTTTTTTTAAACAGGAGGACAAGAAAGCGTCCGACCAACGCGCCAGAGCCATCGGTCAGGGAAGGCATCTCATTTGTTAGGATGACAAACCGTGTTGGTAGCCGACCGGACCACGCCAACTTGAACTTTCGGTCCACAGTCAGCGTATCTTCGCCTGAAATGGACAAGAGCCTTTCGACTATCACTGACTTATCAGTGCGTTGTCCGATGCGCGCGTCCGAAACAATAGCCAATGGCTTGTCTATCAGCGGCTCTAGACCAAAATTGGTCGCTAACGAGCCCATTGTGGGACCTGAAACGGATGATCTACCAACAAGTGAAGTGAGCACGCGGGCCAGCGTTCCTTTTCCAGCGCGCTTCGGACCGATACAAAGCAGTATCTTTTGTTGTGAGGTGTCAGGTGCTAGCGAGTAGCCAAACCATTCTTGAGCTAGGGATATCGCTGTATCGTCCTCCAGCCCTTCCTTGAGAAACGCTATCCACTTCCTCGGCTCCGGAGCGGCGGGATCATATCTCACAGTGGAAGCGCTCACGCCGAAGTAGGTTGGTGTTGGAGGCGAGAGTTCTCTGGTTTTCAGGTGGAGCAGGCCGTTCGCAACCGCCACATATTCATTGGCTGGAGGCTGCTTGTTATCAACCAGCCACGCCGGCGGATCGATTGAAGCATCAAGCTGGCATACCGCGCTAAGCGCATCGAGCACGTTCGCGACAATGGACCGCGTCGGCCGAAACGGTAGAAGGCGGCCTTCTTTATCTGCTCGGAATGCTTTGTCCAAGAATTGCCATATCTCGCTGCGGACCACCTCCTCAGTGGAGGCTCGATAGTGACTGATACTCCATCGCCAGAAATCCCCGCGATACCGGTGAAGCGTTCTCGTCGCATCGTTGTTCGTGAAGGAAGCATTAACTAGCGCGCGGGCACATTTCATCGGGTCCAGAGGATCAAGCGTCAACTGCGGCTCTGCATTCTGCAACAGTTCCTTGATCTTGAGGGAGTTGTTCATCGCACGCCCTCCATCAGCATATCATTGAAGTCTTTTCCGCGCGGCGCACGCGCGATTTTCACGTCGCGACCTTCTCCTGCCCATCGCGCAGCAGCTCGCCGCGCTGCCCGCTCTCCCGGTTCATCGCCATCTGCGGCAATGGTCACGCGGCGAACCTCGGGTGGGAGAATTAGAAGCTCTAGCGCCTTCGCAGAACCCGCCGCCCAGCCTGCACCACCCGTGGCTTGGATTGCCGAGAGGGTGGTCTCGATGCCCTCGGCAACGATAAGCTCTTCAGCGGCGGCCGATAGTCGGATCGCGGTCCCCGCAGTAGGCCCAAGATCCATCCGTTGTGGCTCGACTGGCGCCTTTCGCGGAGTACGCCAATCGAGGAAGGTTCGATGGATCGCTGTCAACGCGCCATGAACGTCACGTCGCTCTGCAATCATGGCCGGAAAGAAGCAGCCGCTCGGCTTGTGGAATAAGCGCTTATGGAACAACAGGCACGAGGGTAGGGGCAATGTCAAAGCGCGAGCACGGAGATACTGCTCGACAACCGTCCCATCAGCCGAACCGCAGTCCACCGAAGAGAGAGTTGCGCTTATGATTTCGCTCTGATCTCGACGAACAGGCTCGCGCAAGTTCAGTCGAGATCGCACAAAGGCATAGGCGGCCCGCTCGCTCCCTTCGCATTCATAGATGTAGAAGCTGTCCGGCGCGTAGAAGCGTGCAAAGCACGACCGATCATCGGGCGGGCGGCCAGGCGAGGGACAACGGACGAAGTTACCGTCAAGCTCTCCACCAAGGGCTGCTGCGATTGTGGCCAAGTCGGCGACAATTTCGTCTTCGGGCACTCGCCATTCGTTGGCATTAGCCCGGCGTATGAGAAGTTCTTTGTAGTAGCCCATCGGCCCGGTTCACGCGCTTTGCTTCGCGGCCGCTTCTTCCCTCGACCTTTGCCACGCAAGAATGGCTCGGCCGAACCAACCGCGCGCGCGTCCACTGTTAGACAGCGAGATCGGCCGCGGCACTTCGCCTGCCTCGATCTTTTCGGCCAGCACGGTTGCGCGGTACCCAAAGAAGTGCGGGCCGTCCGCTAATCTGTAAAAATGATCAGGACAAAGGACGGGCGGCGGACTTCGCCGCTCCCTCTTTTCTTTCGGTTCAGGGGTCTTCTTCGCTTTGAGCTGAGGCATGAAGTTCGCTCCGTGTTGTGCCGGGGTGTTCCGGGCTGGAGCGAAGCTAAGCGCGCTTTCTAGATAGTGAGGAAAGAAAGTTTTGAGCTTCTCGCGCGCTTCCTTTCTTTCTTTAGCTTACGGCATTGCCAAGAAAGATTGGCCTTCCTGTCTCCGTACAATACGGCCGCTAGTCTGTACCATCGATCGAGGCGCGTCGTGTTGTCAGGATAGCCAAACTTGAGGAGAAGGCACTGCGCCTCCCGCGCTGCAATCAGCTTAGTGTGATCCCGACTTCGCTTTTCGCTTGCTTTGCGCTGAATTGCGGCCGCCTTGTAATGCTCAAATGGAGGGTTGCCGATTTCTTCTCTGGTTGGGGGCGGTAGACGTTCGAGTGCTTGTTGCGCCCGATGCATCGCCGACGCGATTTTGTTGAGAGCACTTTTTGTTTTTTCAGCTCGCTCGTAGGAGGTTCGCTCTTCAGCGATCAGGGTAAGCGCTTGCTCGATCTCAGCACGCCCGCTGCCGTCCAACTCCTTCATCGCGGCCCGGATTTGTTGCTCACGAGTCATTGCGCACTCACGAGTCATTGCGCACCTCGCATCGGAAGAACCTTCGCGCTGGAAACCGGAGGAGCGGAACAATAGCGAGCCCAATCAGCCATAAGCCGCCGCCTTTTATTGAATAGATCGCCGCGCCGATAAGCCGCCTCAACCTTGTCGGCCACAATATGCCACAGCGCAGCTTCGGAGACATGGTTGGGATAATTAGTGGTCTCCGATACCCAATCCTTGAAGGTCGAGCGGAAGCCGTGGACGGTCGCGATCCGATCCGGCGTCGTGGAAGGCCAAGCCATATCCCTCAGTAGCTCGGCCATGCCCATATTGCTCAGGCCGGAGCCAGCCTTGCCACCGATAAAAAGGAACGAATTGTCATCCTCAATTGGCAACTCCTTCAGAATTTCCATCGCGCGGTCGCTCAGTGGGACGCGCCGCGGTTGATTCCCGGTGATCTTCGTCTCTGCGCGGTCCGGAGGCACTGTCCAAATCTTCTGTTCGAAATCGACCTCGTCACGCCGCGCTCCGATCACCGCCCCAGTACGGGCGGCGGTGAGGATTAGAAATTCCAGCGCACGAGCTGCAATCCCTTCGCGCCCACGCAGCTCAGCCATGAAGTCCGGGATTTGCGAATAGGCAAGAGCCGGGTGATGTCTAACCTTCCGGATTTTGCCGCGAGCCGGGAGAACATTGTCGAGGTGCCCTTTCCAGCGGCCCGGGTTATCGCCCTTCCGATGACCACGAACCGTCGCCCAATCCAAAACCTGCTCGATGCGACCGCGCAAGCGATTAGCCGTCTCGGGAATGGCGTCCCAGAGTCGCTGATCCGGATAGTTCGCGTGCCGCTGCTCTAGGACCGCGATGAGTCGGGGCGTATCGACCTGGCTGACCGCGAGGCGCCCAATGAGCGGGAAAGCGTAGTCCACCAACGTCGATAAAAATTGAGCCCGGTGCTTCGGATTGCGCCACTTCTGCTGGTGCTGGTCAAAGTATTGTCGAGCAGCCTCCTCAAACGAAAGCTTCGCGCTAGGCTCGGCCGCTCGCGCCGCCTTCTCTGCCTTGCGGTGTTCCAGTGGGTCGATGCCGTTGAAGAGGAGTTTCCGAGCTTCGTGAGCCTTGTCGCGAGCTTCCGCGAGCGAGACCAGGGAGAGTGGACCGAGGCCTAGCCATCGCTCCCGTCCGCCGCGCTCATACCTGAAAACCCAGCTCGCATTGGTGGACGAGATGACTTGGAGTAGAAGCCCTCGCCCGTCTCGATAGCGGCCTGGCTTCTTCAGTGCTCGCTCTACGCCCTTCGCCGTTAGCTTCATCGATCCCCGCTCCGAATGACCCCCGGGGCGACCCCCGGATTGGCTCCGACTTCTAGCGGGTAATATCGGGGTTCGGCGGTGCGATGGAAAGATCTAAGCTATTGTTATTTCAAGATATTTGCGAGTTTTAGCGAGGCTTGGCGGGGCTCTCCGGGAGAGCCGAAATCGGCCACTCTCTCCGCCATTTCATCATCCCGCCAGCTTCCATCTCCCGTCTCCGGCCCGCTTCAGCACGGGATCGCTCACCCGCACGTGCTCGGCGAGGAAATCGATGAACGCACGGACGCGTGCCGGGAGCGGCGCGGTGTGGCCGACATAGACGGCGTGGATGTCTTCGCGGTCGCCGGGATTGTGGCTTTGCAGCACCGGGACGAGGCGGCCCGATTCGATGTCGGGGCCGATGTGGAAGAGGGCAAGGCGCGCGAGGCCGACGCCGCCGAGCGCAAGGCGGCGCGCGGCTTCGCCGTCGCTGGCGCGCGCGACGGGAGGTGGCACCGCTTCTTCGGTGTGGTCGCCGCGCTTGAATGGCCAGCCCCGGATACTGCGCGGAAACGTCCAACCGATGCCGCGGTGATCAGCGAGATCGGCCGGCGTCCTCGGCGTGCCGCAACGTGCGAGATAGTCCGGCGCGCCGACCACGACCATGCGGCTGGTGCCGAGTTTTCGGGCGACGAGACGTGATGCACGCAATGGCCCGACCCGGATCGCGACGTCGGCGCGCTCCTGCATCAGATCGATGACCGTATCCGTGAGCACGAGATCGAGCGTGACGTCGGGATGCTCTTCCAGGAACCGCGGGATCAGTGGCATCACATGCAGCATGCCGAATGGAATGTTGCTGTTCACCGTGAGGCGGCCGCGCGGGGTCGCACCGGAGGCCGCCTCGCGCTCGGCTTCCTCCATCTCTGCGAGGATGCGCACGGCCCGTTGGTAGAACGCCTGCCCTTCTTCGGTCAGGGTCAGCTTGCGTGTGGTGCGGTTGACGAGGCGCGAGCCGAGCCGTGCCTCCAGCCGTGAGATCAGCTTGCTCACGCCCGATGGCGTCAGGCGCAGTTTTCGACCGGCCTGGGTGAATCCGCCGAGGTCGACGACGCGGACGAAGACCTCCATCTCGGCGGAGCGGTTGGTGTCGAAACGGCTCATGTTGAATTCACGTCACAAATGATTGGATTGCGGCCATGCTAACGGTTTTGCCCACGCGCGGCTATCTGCGTGGCTCGTCTCATCCATCGGAGCCACGCATGCCTTCCGCCGTCCTTGCGCTCACCGCCGGTGCCTTTGGCATCGGCACCACCGAATTCATCATCATGGGCCTGTTGCTCCAGGTTGCCGCCGAGATGCACGTCTCGGTGCCCGTCGCGGGCCTGCTCATCTCCGGCTATGCGTTCGGCGTGTTCGTCGGCGCGCCGGTACTGACGCTCGCCACACGGCGTATGCCGCGGAAGACCGTGCTGCTCGCGCTGATGGCGATCTTCACGCTCGGCAATGCGGCCTGCGCACTGGCACCGAACTACGAATTGCTGATGGCCGCGCGCGTGTTGACTTCGCTTGCCCACGGTACCTTCTTCGGCGTCGGCTCGGTGGTGGCGACCAGCCTCGTCGCCGAGGACAAGCAGGCCTCGGCGATTGCCACCATGTTCATCGGCCTTACGGTCGCGACATTGCTGGGCGTGCCCTTCGGCGCCTGGTTCGGCCTGATGCTCGGCTGGCGCGCGGCGTTTTGGGCCGTGACGGTCATCGGTGTGATCGCCTTTGCCGTGGTTGCCGCGCTGGTGCCCGGGCATGTCGGCAATGGCGAAAAGCCGGTCTCGCTTGCCGAGGAAGTCTCGGTGCTCGGCCGCCCGCAGGTGCTGCTCGGCCTTGCTATGACGGTGTTCGGCTTTGCCGGCCTGTTCGTCGTCTTCACCTATATCCAGCCGATCCTGACGCGCTTCACCGGTTTTTCGGAGGCCGCGGTCTCACCGATCCTGCTGGTGTTCGGCGTCGGCCTCGCGATCGGCAACGTCGCCGGCGGCAAGCTCGCCGACCGTGGGCTCGCCGGCGCGCTGATCGGAACGCTCGCTGCGCTCGCCATCGTGCTTCTTGGCCTTGCCGCCGTGCTGTCGCTCAAGATCCCCGCGGTCGTGCTGATCCTGCTGCTCGGCATCGCCGCCTTTGCGACGGTCGCCCCGCTCCAGCTTCGCGTGCTGGAAGCGGCAGGCCCCGATGGCCGCACGCTTGCCTCCAGCCTCAACATCGCCGCGTTCAATCTCGGTAACGCTCTCGGCGCCTGGGCCGGCGGCGTCACCATCGATCGCGGGCTCGGCTTCTCGGCGCTGCCTCTGGTCGCAGCCGGCATCACCGCTGTCGGTCTCCTGCTGGCGCTGTGGAGCCTCCGGCTGGACCGCGCCCAGGCCGCCGTTGCGGCTTGCCCCGCGGAATAGCGCAGCGGTGCGTTCGCGGACAATTCGCCGCGTCGCGCCATCGCGCCATGCAGAAAACGCACCTGTACACGTCCTTTCGCCATTCGTAACGTCTACGGCGCAATTTCAGGAGATGCGACGTGGCGAAGGCGACGACCAAGAAGAAAACGGCTTCGAAGAAACCGGTAAAGACCTCCAGCAAGAAAAGCACAAGCCGCAAGGCCGTCGCTGCGAAGAAGACAAAGAAAGCCACGCGGCTCAAGCCGGCCTCATCGCGCCGTCCCAAGGGGCCGGCTTGGCAATGGTCGGCGGTCGAGACCGCGGCTGCGATCCGCTCCGGCGCAATCTCCGCCGTCGAGACGGTCGAAGCGCATCTCGAACGCATGCGCGCCGTCAATCCGAGGCTGAACGCCGTCGTCGTCGATCTCTCCGAAGAGGCGTTAAAAGCGGCGCATGCGGCCGACAGGCAGCGCGCGAAGGGCGGCGAGCTCGGCCTCCTGCATGGCGTGCCTGTAACCATCAAGGAAAATGTCGACTACGAAGGGCGGCCAAATTTCAACGGCGTTCCCGCCAACAAGGACCTCATCGCGCCGTCGGATTCCCCCGTGGTGCGCAACTTGAAAAAGGCCGGCGCGATCGTGATCGGGCTCACCAACACACCGGAATACTCCTTCCGCGGCTTCACCGACAATCCTCTGCACGGGCTGACGCTGAACCCCTGGGATCCGAACATCACCTGCGGCGGCTCCTCGGGCGGCGCAGGCTCGGCGGTGGCGGCCGGCATCGGCACCATCGCCCATGGCAACGACATCGGCGGCTCGCTGCGCTGGCCGGCGCATTGCAACGGTGTTGCCACCATCAAGCCGACGCAGGGACGGATCCCCGCTTTCAACGGAAGCGCCACCGCCGAGCGGCCGATGCTGGCGCATCTGATGTCGGCGCAGGGGCCGCTCGCCCGCCACGTCGCCGACGTTCGTCTCGCCCTGGAGGTGATGAGCCAACGCGATCCGCGCGATCCCTGGTGGGTGCCGGCGCCGCTCGTCGGGCCGAAGCCAAAGGGGCCGATCAAGGTTGCGCTGGCCAAGATCCCCGATGACATGGACGTTGAGCCGCAGGTTGCCGCGGCGCTGCGCCAGGCCGCGGATCATCTCGAGCGGTCCGGCTATCGCGTCAGCGAGGTCGAGGTGCCCGACATCAACGGCGTCTGGCAGACCTGGTGCGACATCATCACCAACGAGACCGTTGTGATGCAGGAAGCCAGCATGCTGAAGGTTACGTCCGAGGATTTTCACAAGGCCTGGGGCGGCATGAAGACCAAGGCCAACGTGCTCGATCTCAAAGCCTGGATGCAGGCGACGGCCGCGCGCAACGGCCACATCCGCGCCTGGCAATTGTTCTTTGAGGAGTATCCGGTCGTGCTGGCGCCGACCACGGTGAAGCCGACGCCGGGCCCGCGCGAGGATACCGTCAGCCCCGAGCGCGTGCGCGAGATCTTCTGGGGCGAGATCCGCTTCATCTCCGCGATTAACGTGCTGGGCCTGCCTGGCGCGGTAGTTCCGGTGGCAGTGCATGACGGCAGGCCGATCGGCGTGCAGCTCATTGCCGGGCGCTATCGCGAGGATCTCGCGCTCGATGCCGCGGCCGCGATCGAGAAGCGCGCCGGCGTGCTCGCTCATCGATTGTGGGAGACGATGGCCTGAAGCTAGGCAGGCTGTCGACGCGTTGACGGTGCACCCTTTGTCCCCTATGCGGTACGCAAAACCAAGGGAGAAGGGAAAAGTAACGCCGCTGGCGCGGCAACCTCGTCAATTCGTTAATCCAGTTTAACCCGAATTCTGGCCACATCGCCAACAAGCGTTAGGGTTACTTCCTCGATCTCTAGGCGAATTATTGTCCGCTTTACCACCCCCTTCTAACAGGAGGATGGCGGACAACGCACGCGCCTCATACAGGCCGATAAGTGCGGCCCGCTCCACGCGGAGGTGGCACGATGCGCAACGAGACGATCGCTATTCACGCCGGCTACGAACCGGAAGCCACAACGCACGCCGTCGCCGTGCCGATTTACCAGACCGCAGCCTATGCGTTCGACAGCGCCGATCATGGCGCGGCGCTCTTCAATCTCGAGGCCGAGGGCTTTCGTTACAGCCGCATCGCAAATCCGACCAGCGCGGTGCTGGAGAAGCGAATCGCTCAGCTCGAAGGCGGCGTCGGCGCGCTTGCGGTTGCGACCGGCCAGGCGGCGCTGCATTTCGCCTTTGTCAATGTCGCCGATCACGGCGGCAACATCGTCTCGGTGCCGCAGCTCTACGGCACCACACACACGCTGCTCTCCCACATCCTGCCGCGGCAGGGCATCACCGGCCGCTTCGCCGACAGCGATAAGCCCGAGGCGATCGAGAAACTGATCGACGAGAATACCCGTGCCGTATTCGCCGAGACCATCGGCAACCCCGCCGGCAATGTCTGCGACATCGAGGCGCTGGCGAAAATCGCGCATTCGCATGGCGTGCCGCTGATCGTCGACAACACGGTCGCGACCCCGATTCTGCTCAAGCCGTTCGACTACGGTGCCGATATTGCCGTGCATTCCCTGACCAAGTTCCTCGGTGGCCACGGCACCACGCTCGGCGGCGCCATCGTCGATTCCGGAAACTTCCCCTGGGGGAAACACGCCGACCGCTTCCCGGCTTACAACAAGCCGGATGCGTCCTATCATGGCCTCGTCTATGCCGAGCGGTTCGGCAGGACCGCCTACATCGAACGCGCGCGCAGCGTCTATCAGCGCACCATGGGTTCGGTGCTCTCGCCTTTCAATGCCTTCCTGCTGCTCCAGGGCATCGAAACCGTGGCGCTGCGCATGGAGCGCCACGTCGAGAACGCCCGCAAGGTCGCCGAATTCCTCCGTGGCGATCCGCGGGTGGCCTGGGTCAATTACACGGGCTTCCCGGACAGCCCCTATTATCCGCTGGTGCAGAAATATCTGAACGGCAACGCCTCTTCGCTGTTCACCTTCGGCATCAAGGGCGGCATGGAAGCCGGCAAGACCTTCTATGATGCGCTGAAGCTGATCACGCGCCTCGTCAATATCGGCGATGCCAAGTCGCTGGCCTGCCATCCGGCGTCGACGACGCACCGGCAGATGTCGGCAGAGCAGCAGCGCATAGCGGGCGTGCTGCCGGAGACGATCCGCCTGTCGATCGGCATCGAGCATTCCGCAGACATCATCGAGGACATCGACCAGGCGCTGGAAAAGGCCTGTCCGTCGTCGCATCTGCAGGCCGCGGAGTAGGCGGCGGCGCCGATGACGATCTTGATCGACAGGGATCAAGTCATATCAAGCCCGGCCCTGGTGCCGGCCGAAGGTGATCTCGCGCGTGATCGCGGCGCCGAGCTGACCATCGGGCTGATCAACAACGTGCCGGACCCGGCGTTGAAGGCGACCGAGCGGCAGTTTATGAAGCTGCTCCAAGCGGCCGCAGGCTCGCGCCGCATCCGCTTTCACTGCTTCTCGCTTCCTTCGGTGAAGCGCTCGCCGGACGCCAAGTGGCATATCGAGAGCGAATATTCCGATCTTGCGGATCTCGGGCGCCGTCAATTCGATGGGCTGATCGTGACCGGCGCCGAGCCGGTCGCGCCCGAGCTCGACCAGGAGCCGTACTGGCGCGACCTGACCGAGCTGATCGACTGGGCCAAGGTCAACACGCGCTCGACGATCTGGTCGTGCCTCGCCGCGCATGCGGCGGTGCTGCATCTCGACCGTATCGAACGACGGCGGCTGCCGGCCAAATGTCACGGCATCTTCGACTGCGAAGCCGTGACGAACGATCCGCTGACGCGCGGTGCGCCTATGCCGCTCAAGGTCTCGCATTCGCGCCTGAACGAGATCGCCGAGAGCGAGCTCGTGCAAGCCGGGTACCGGGTGCTGACGCGCTCGGAAGAGGCCGGCGTCGACGTCTTTGTCCGCCAATATGCCAGCCGCTTCGTGTTCTTCCAGGGCCACCCGGAATATGACGCGCTGTCGCTCCAGCGCGAATATCTGCGCGACGTCGGTCGCTATCTCGCCCGTGAGCGCGAGAATTATCCGAACTTGCCCGTGAGTTATTTTGACGCAGCGACGGAAGAGAAGCTGGCCCGCTTCGAGAAACAGGCACGGCACCAGCGCCATCCCGCGCTCACCAACGAATTGCCTGCGCTGAATTTGCGCGCCGATATCGCCGCCGGTACCGCAGCGGCAGCGTTATTCCGGAACTGGCTGCAATATCTCGATACGGATGCCGACGTATCGGTCCCTGCGTGCTAGCCGAAGGGTGTTGGCTCCATGTTAGGATTACCCGAGCGTTAGGCTTGCCTCAACCAGCGCGCGAATGTTTCAGTAGCGCATACGGAATCACGGGAAACGCAGCGTGTGGTCGGCATTCCAGGGACGCGTGAGCAATCGGCTGGCTCGGCATTTCCGCGCCGCGCCGCACCGGTTGCCTGCGCGCGCGCCGATGGTGAGCTTCACCTTCGACGATGCCCCAGATAGCGCTGCAGGGGAGGGTGCCGAACTCCTGGAGCAACATGGCGGCCGCGGCACATTCTACCTCTCGGGCAGCCTGATCGATCAGCCGTCGGATCATTGGCAGGGCCTGTCGAACGACGCGATCGTGCGGCTTCACCGCGCCGGCCACGAGATTGCCTGCCACACCTTCTCGCACCAGAGCGCGGTCGATCTCGACGAAGCCGCCATGGAACGCGAGATCGAGCGCAATCGCGACCATTTCCGCAGCATCGATTCCTCGATCATGCTGGAGAACTTCGCCTATCCGTATGGTCTCGCCTCGGTTTGGCGCAAGCCGCAGCTTGCAAGAGCCTACCGTTCGGCGCGCGGCATCCTTCCCGGCGTCAATCACGGCGTCATCGACCTTCAGTTCCTGCGTGCTTCGCCCTTGATCGACCGCGACATCGATACGACAGGCATCGATCGCTATTTCGACGAGGCGGTCGCAAGCGGCGGATGGCTGATCTTGTACGGCCATGACGTCGCCGACCGGCCGAGCCCCTATGGTTGCACGCCGCATTTGATGCGCCATGCGCTGAAGGCGGCCGAGAAGCGCAGTGTACCGATCCTGACCGTCGCGGAGGCGCTGCGAAGGATCGGAGCATAGCGGCTGTTCTTCCCTTTTCCTCTTGTGGAGAAGGTGGCGCGAAGGGCCGCATGAGGGGTATGTCGCCGCGAAACAAGTCTCATCGAATGCGCGGTCAGAGACCCCTCACTATGCGGCGAGCCAGCCTCTCTCAAAAGCGGAGAGGGGAACACTATACCCTGCCGCGCAAACGGTCTTGCCATGCCCGCTCGGTCGTGCGACTGGCGTTGACCGAAAGCTCAATGTCCTCACGCCCATGTCCTCTCCTTCGACCGCTCCGCTGTCTGCTCCGGCCAACGGCCGCGACGCGCTGTCGGTCTTGCATTCGGTGTTCGGCCTGCCGGGGTTCCGCGGCGCGCAGGGTGAGATCATCCGGCACGTGACCGAAGGCGGCAATTGCCTTGTGCTGATGCCGACCGGCGGCGGCAAGTCGCTCTGCTATCAACTCCCCTCACTGCTGCGCGAAGGCTGCGGCATCGTGGTCTCGCCGCTGATCGCGCTGATGCGCGATCAGGTTGCGGGCCTGATCGAAGCAGGTGTGAACGCGGCCGCGCTGAACTCGTCCCTGACTCCGCACGAAGCCTCGGAGGTGGAGCGCCGCCTGATCGCGGGCGATCTCGACCTGCTCTATGTCGCGCCGGAACGGCTGGTGACGCCGCGCTGCCTGTCGATGCTGGCGCGGGCGAAGGTGGCGCTGTTCGCGATCGACGAGGCGCATTGCGTCTCGCAATGGGGCCACGACTTCCGGCCCGAATATGTCGGTCTGTCCGTCATCGCCGAGCGCTTTCCCGATGTCCCGCGCATCGCGCTGACCGCGACCGCCGACGATCTGACCCGCAAGGAAATCGTCGAGCGGCTTCAGCTTGCCGGGTCCCCGCAATTTATCTCCAGCTTCGACCGGCCCAACATCCGCTACGAGATCGTCGACAAGCGCAATGCGGTGTCTCAGCTGAAGGAGTTCATCCGCGAGCGCCACATGGGCGATGCCGGCGTGGCCTATTGCCTGTCCCGCAACCGCGTCGAGGAGGTCGCTGCCGCGCTTCAAGACGCAGGCATGGCCGCGCTGCCCTATCATGCCGGCCTCGACAGCAGCGTGCGCTCCCGGAATCAGGACCGCTTTCTCAACGAGGACGGCATCGTCATCGTCGCGACCATTGCGTTCGGCATGGGCATCGACAAGCCTGACGTGCGTTTCGTCGCCCATCTCGATCTGCCCAAAAGCATCGAAGCCTATTATCAGGAGACGGGGCGCGCCGGCCGTGACGGCAAGCCCTCCGCCGCCTGGATGGCCTACGGCCTCTCCGACATCGTGCAGCAGCGCCGCATGATCGACGAGTCGAACGCTTCCGACGAATTCAAGCGCGTCTCGATCGGTAAGCTCGACGCGCTGGTCGGCCTTGCCGAGACGCCGCATTGCCGGCGTCGGCGGCTGCTCGCCTATTTCGGCGAGATCGTGATGGCCGAGAGTTGCGGCAATTGCGACAATTGCCTGACGCCGCCGAAAATGCGTGACGGCAAGGTGCTGGCGCAGAAGCTGTTGTCCTGCGTCTACCGCACCGGCCAACGCTTCGGGGCAATGCATTTGATCGACGTGCTGGTCGGGCGCCTGACCGAGAAGGTGATGCAGTTCAGCCATGACAAGCTGTCGGTGTTCGGCATTGGCCGCGAGCTCAACGAAAAGCAGTGGCGCACGGTACTGCGGCAATTAGTGGCAATGGGGCATTTGCAGAGCGACAGCGAAGCATTCGGCGCGTTGAAGCTGACGGACTCTTCGCGGGGCGTGCTGCGCGGCGAAACGGAAGTGTGGCTGCGCGAGGAGGCGCCCGGCACCCGCATCCGTTCGAGACGGGTCAAATCGCGCCGCGGCGACCTCGCACCCGCGGCGAGCGCGCCGCAAGGCGACATCGATCCCGAATTGCGCGCGCGGCTGCGCTCCTGGCGTTCCGACGTCGCCCGCGAGCGCGGCGTGCCCGCCTATGTCGTGCTGCACGATGCCACCATCGACGGCATCGTTCGGGCCTGGCCGACGACGCTGGATGAACTCCGCAACGTGCCCGGGATCGGCGACAAGAAGCTCGAGCATTACGGCGACGAGCTGTTGCAGATCGTCAGGGCGAGCTAGCGAGTAGTCTTCGCCCAACGCGACCCTGTGGCTCTCGGTGCCGGATCTGTGCTCATGCTTGTCCGGACGACAGCCGTGTATGTGGCGGGATCTGCGCCACCTCACCCATTCCGGAACGCATAGGCATACCCGTTCAACGCGGGCGCGCCGCCGAGATGGGCGTACAGGATCTTCGCGCCCTTCTCGAAATAGCCCTTCTTCGCAAGGTCGATCAGGCCCTGCATCGACTTGCCCTCGTAGACGGGGTCGGTGATCATGCCTTCGAGCCGCGCGGTGAGGCGGATCGCTTCCTTGGTCTCTTCCGACGGCACGCCGTAGGCGGGATAGGCATAGTCCTCGATCAGCACGACGTCGTCGGGGACGAGCTCCTTGCCGAGCTCGACGAGCTTTGCGGTGTTCTGCGCAATCTCGAGCACCTGGGCTTTCGTCTGGCTAGGCGTGAACGACGCATCGATGCCGATCACCTTGCAGGCGCGGTCGTCGGCGGCGAAGCCGACCAGCATGCCGGCATGGGTCGAGCCGGTGACGGTGCAGACGACGATGTAGTCGAATTTGAAGCCGAGCTCCTTCTCCTGCTTGCGCACTTCCTCGGCGAAGCCGACATAGCCAAGGCCGCCGAATTTGTGCACGGAGGCGCCGGCCGGAATCGCGTAAGGCTTGCCACCCGCCGCCTTCACCTCCTCGATCGCCTGCTCCCAGCTCTTGCGGATGCCGATGTCGAAGCCGTCGTCGACCAGGCGCACGTCGGCACCCATGATGCGCGAGAGCATGATGTTGCCGACGCGGTCATAGACGGCGTCCTCGTGCGGTACCCACGCTTCCTGCACCAGACGGCACTTCATGCCGAGCTTGGCGGCGACCGCCGCGATCATGCGGGTGTGGTTGGATTGCACGCCGCCGATCGATACCAGCGTGTCGGCGTTGGAGGCGATCGCATCGGGAATGATGTATTCGAGCTTGCGCAGCTTGTTGCCGCCGTAGGCAAGGCCCGAATTGCAGTCCTCGCGCTTGGCGTAGACCTCGACTTGACCGCCGAGATATTTCGATAGCCGCTCAAGCTTCTCAATTGGCGTCGGACCGAAGGTGAGCGGATAGCGCGCGAATTTTTTCAGCATCATGGGTCATCCCGATTGGCATTGGGCTGGCCGCAGCGACTAGCACTTGCTGCAAGAAAGGTGCTCTCAAATACTGCACCAATCTTGCGCCGTTGCTTGCAAAAATGACATCAATTACGCCTATTTATGCCGTGATGACCGCTAAAGATGAGAGATTCTTCCATGCCTTCCCGGCTCGACCGTATCGACCTTAAAATATTGCGATTGCTTCAGAATAACGGCCGGCTCAGCAATGCCGAGCTGGCCGAAACCGTCGCGATCAGCCCCGCCACCTGCCATCGCCGCACCCAGCGCCTGTTCGAGGACGGCTTCATTGCGACTGTGCGCGCGATGGTGGCGCCGAAGAAGGTGGCCAAGGGCACGCTGGTGATGGTCGGCGTCGTGCTCGACCGCTCGACCCCGGAGAGTTTTGCCACTTTCGAGCAGGCGATTACAAAACTGAAATTCGTGCTCGATTGCCACCTCGTCGCCGGCGATTTCGACTATTTCCTCAAGATCCGTGTCGGCGACATGGAGGATTTCAACCGTATCCATGGCGAGCAGCTGATCGCGCTGCCCGGGGTGCGCCAGACCCGCACCTTCTTCGTGATGAAGGAAGTCGTCGACAACGCGCCGCTGGAGTTTTGAGCGCGCCCGTCACAGCAACTTCACTTGCCCTGCGCGCGCATGCAGGCGAGCTTCGCATCTTCTCAAAGAGGAGATCCCGCCGTGCGCCTTTCCATTCTCGATCCCAAGGATCTGGCCGACGAACAGAAGCCGCTTTATGACGACATGCGAGCCGGCATCAAGGACCATTTCAAGGGTTTTGTGAACATGCGCGACGACGGCGCGCTGCTGGGGCCGTGGAATCCCTGGCTGCGCGAGCCGCGCTTCGGCAAGCCGGTATGGGAGCTGGTCAAGGCGATCGCGTCGAACCCGCTGCTGCCGGCACCGGTGCGCGAGGTCGCCATCCTCGTCACCGGCTCGCATTTCCGCTCCAGATACGAACTCTACGCCCACGTGCTGGTCGCCGAGCAGCGCGGCTGTCCGACGAGAAGCTCGCGACCATCGTCGCTGGACAGCGGCCGGTCGATCTCACCAAGCAGGAAGCGGTCGCCTACGACATGGCCTCGGCGCTGGTCGGCGGCGGCGTGCTGCCGGAGCTGACCTGGCGCGCCGCCGTGAAGGAGTTCGGCGAGCACGGCGCAGCCGAGCTGTCTTATCTCGTCGGCGTCTACTGCATGGTCTCGGTCACGCTCAACACCTACGACGTGCCGGTGCCGGATTAGCCCCCGGATCGAACCGGGCGCGCGGCTCATCCCGGTGCGGCGATTTGGCGACAGAACCGGTGCGCTGGTCGCGCGTTCGAGCAAGTGGCGCCGTCGGCTGCTGGACCATCCGGATGCCGAACGCTATTTTGCTGCCGCCACGGCGACGCATTCGCCGGTTACGGCCGAACTAAACACTGCGCAGGACAATAGAGACATGAAAGCCATGAACACCTCACGCCGTATCCTGCTCACGGGTCTGGCTGGGCTTGCTATCGCTCCGACCGCGGTGGCCGCCGCGCCGAAGCCTGCCACCGAGGATACGACGGTCGCGGAAGAGCGCTATGCGCGCATGATCGCGGCCGCGCATGCACCCGACGTCAGCTGTGCACGACAGGCCGAACTTTACGCTGATGCACATTGGCCTGAATATGTCGTGGCAGCCAGGGCCGTGCTCGACGCGCGGGTGTGATTGGCGTTCTATCTCTCCACCGCTCGCCTGACCTGCTCGCCGATTTGCGACAGCACGAGCTGCGCCTGCGGCAGGATGGCGCCCATGGCGTGGAAATTGTGAATCATGCCGTCATGGCAGGTGTGCTCGACGACCACGCCCGCGGTCAGCAGCTTGCGCGCATAGGCATTGCCTTCGTCACGCATCGGGTCGAATTCGGCGGTATGGATGATCGCCATCGGCAGGCCCGCGAGCCGTGTCGCGCGTAGCGGCGAGATGCGGGGATCGGCGGCATCCAAGCCCTGAGGCAGATAGTCGGCGAGGTCGGCTTCCATGGTGGCGCGATCGATCAGGTGGCCCTCGGCGAACGCCTCGCGTGACGGCGAGATCTCCTCGAAATCCAGCACCGGGCAGATCAGGCATTGCGCGACGATGGAGAGGCCTGCGTTCTGCATCGCCTCCTGGCACACGATCGCAGCCAGCGTGGCGCCGGCGGAATCGCCGCCGACCACCAGCCGCTCCGCATCGATGCCGAGTGTTGGCGCTTCACGCGCGACCCACTCGGTGGCGGCGATCGCATCGTCGACGGCGGCAGGGAATTTGTGTTCGGGCGCGAGCCGGTAGTCGACCGAGACAAGGCGGCAGCCCGTCGCATGCGCCAGCGCCGCTGCGATGCGGTCGTGCGTGGCGATGCTGCCGGCGACGAGCCCGCCGCCGTGAAAGAACACGAATCCCGGCGTGCGTTCACCGGCACTTGCGGGCGCATAGAGGCGATAGGGCAGCTCGCCGCCAGGACCCGGCAGCCTGCCATTGGACGTCGTCACATCCGGCGCATCAGCGCGCGCGAACTGCATCAGTTTCGCGAGCGACTGCCGCCGTGCCTCGACGCTCGGCCGGCTTCGTGTCTGCGGCGCGGCGGCAGCCATCATGGTCAACAAACGTTTTGCGAGCGGATCGAGCGGCATGGATCTTTCATTCTCCGACAAGGGAAGAGGGTAACTGTCTTCCCGCAGGGAATCATTTAGAAATTGCGACCAATAGTGGCGCGTTAATGCGGCATCACGCCAGGGAGGCCGGTCATGGCCGAGATCAGGAAGCCCATCGAATATTCACCGAGCTGGACCTTCTTCGAGGGCAAATGGCAGGACGGCAATGTGCCGATCATGGGCCCGCGGACGCATGCGGCTTGGCTCGGCTCTGTCGTGTTCGACGGCGCGCGTGCGTTCGAGGGTGTGGCGCCCGATCTCGACCGCCACGTCGCCCGCGCCAATCAATCGGCGGTCAACTTTGGCCTCAAGCCGGTGGTCGATACCGACACCTGGCTCACGCTCGCGCGCGAGGGCATTGCGCGCTTTGCGGCCAACGCCGAGCTCTACATCCGTCCGATGTATTGGGCGCAGCACGGTTCGGGCGGCGGCGTGCTGTTCGATCCCGAGACTACCAATTGGTGCCTGTGCATCTACGAGGCGCCGATGCCAAAACCCGTCGGCAACGCCATCACGCTGTCGCCGTTTCGCAGGCCTACCGCCGAATGCGCGCCGGTCGAGGCCAAGGCCGCCTGCCTCTATCCGAACAATTCGCGCGCGCTCGCTGAGGCCGCCTCGCGCGGCTTCCAGAACGCGTTGATGCTCGACATGCTCGGCAATGTCGCCGAGTTCGGCAATTCCAACGTGTTCATGGCCAACGACGGCGTGGTCTACACCCCCGTGCCCAACGGAACGTTCCTCAACGGCATCACGCGCCAGCGCGTCATCAACCTGCTTCGCGCCGACGGCGTCGCCGTGGTCGAGAAGACGCTGCGCTATGCCGACTTCCTCGCTGCTGACGAGATCTTCTCCACCGGCAATTTCGCCAAAGTCGCGCCGGTTGTCCGCATCGACGAGCGCGAACTGAAGCCGGGTCCGTTCTACGCCCGGGCGCGAAAACTCTATTGGGATTTTGCGCATGCGGTGAAGCTGGCGGCGTAGCTGCCATTACTCCGCTGTCATCGTCCGACTTGATCTGGCGATCCAGTATTCCAGAGACAGTTGTGACTCCTCGATAGGCGCGGCGTGCTGGATGCCCCCGGTCCCGGCTCCGCCAAGGCTACGCCGGGGCCTCAAGGGTGCTCGGCCGCCGAAGCTTTAGCGAAGGCGGCAAGCCGGGGCATGACACCGTTTCTAAAGGCTTCGCTCAAACCGGCTGAACTGAAACGCCTGCGTCGAATGCCACGGCGTATGGTGGATTTCGCTACGCGTCTCGATCAGCTCGAACTCGGCCCCCAATTCCGCCAAAAGGCTCGAACTGTCATGGCGCTGCACCGGCAGGCCGCTGCATTGCTCCGGACCGTCGGGCGCGAACGTCGCGATGATGACGTAGCCGCCGGGCGCAAGCGCCGACCGCAGGCGCTCGACATAGGCGGCCCTGTCGCGGGATTCGGTCAGGAAGTGAAACGCTGCGCGATCGTGCCATAGATGGTAGGTCTTTGCTGAGCGCCATGTCGTGACATCGGCAACGATCCAGTCAACCACTGAAGCGGCTGCGCCGAGGCGTTTCTTCGCGACGTCAAGCGCATTGGCGGAGAGATCCAGCACGGCGACGTCGCGATGTCCGTCCTGCAACAGAGCATCGACTAATCGCGATGCGCCGCCGCCAATGTCGATGATGGCGGCCTCGCGGTCCAAATTGGCTGCTCTGATCATCGCGAGCGAGGTCGCCGGGCTGTTCTGAAACCAGCTGACCTCGGCTTCGCCCTTGGTGGCGTAGACGTTATCCCAATGCGCGCGTCGATCGGGCATGTTGCGTCCTCCGGCTCGCGGAGAGCCGGCTCAATGGATAGACCTACTCGTCCTTCTTCGACATCCGCTCGAGGCGTTCCTGCATTTCCTTCATCTGCTGGCGCAGATCGTCGATGTTGCTGTCCTTCGGCGCCTCGGCATTTGCATCGGGCTCCGGCTCCGGAGTGGCCGCCGGACGGGGCGCGGCGAAGGGCTTGAACATCGAGAAGGTCTGCTGGAAAAGCTCCATGTTGCGGCGGACCTGCTCCTCGAGCGGCGCAAACGGTGTGCCGGACAGCGTGTTGGCGATCTGCTTGCGGAACTTCTCCTGCTCCTGCGTCAGTGTCGCGATCGACTGTTCCAGATATTTCGGCACCACCATCTGCATGCTGTCGCCGTAGAAGCGGATGAGCTGGCGCAGGAAGGTGGTCGGGAGCAGGTTCTGGCCGGCCTTGTTCTCCTGCTCGAAGATGATCTGGGCGAGCACGGAGCGGGTGATGTCGTCACCGGTCTTGGCGTCGTAGACCAGGAAATCTTCGCCGTCCTTGACCATGGCGGCGAGGTCCTCGAGCGTCACGTAAGTGCTCGTTCCGGTATTATAGAGCCGGCGGTTCGCGTATTTCTTGATGGTGGTGGGTTGGTCTGATTTCGCCATGGGCTCTCACTTGCAAACGCGGAGAACAGGAACCCAGCGGGCTATGCCGCAGGGCGGGAAGAGTACGCAACGCAACAAAATAAGCATTTTCAAAGGGGTCACGCTACCGTTTTGTGCGGCACGGTTAATCGGAGAGCAAAAACGTGCTTGCGAAAGCGCCAAGAACGCTATTTTGAATGCGCTGCGGCATGAATTCGGCCGCCGGCCGATTGACATGCCGCAATGACGTTAACAGGATGCCGACCGAGACTGGCGAGCCGTTTCCCCAGCCCCGCCTACCCCCATTCAACCTCAGGAGATGCCCATGTCAGACGATGTCGTCATCGTCAGCGCCGCCCGCACCCCGGTCGGAAGCTTCAACGGAGCGTTCGCGACTCTTCCCGCCCATGATCTCGGCGCCATCGCCATCAAGGCTGCACTGGAGCGCGCCGGCATCGAGCCCGGCCGGGTTTCGGAGGTCATCATGGGTCAGATCCTGACCGCAGCTCAGGGCCAGAACCCAGCCCGTCAAGCCTCGATCGCCGCCGGCATTCCGGTGGAGAGCCCGGCCTGGGGCGTCAACCAGCTCTGCGGCTCCGGCCTGCGCACGGTCGCGCTCGGCTACCAGGCGCTGCTCAACGGCGATTCCGAGATCGTGGTCGCTGGCGGACAGGAGTCCATGAGCATGGCCCCGCACGCCCAGCACCTGCGCGGCGGCGTCAAGATGGGCGGTCTCGAATTGGTCGACACCATGATCAAGGACGGCCTGTGGGATGCCTTCAACGGCTATCACATGGGCAACACCGCCGAAAACGTCGCGCGGCAGTGGCAGATCACCCGCGCCCAACAGGACGAGTTCGCGGTCGCCTCGCAGCAGAAGGCCGAGGCCGCGCAGAAGGCCGGCAAGTTCAACGACGAGATCGTTCCCGTCACCATCAAGACCCGCAAGGGCGACGTCGTCGTCAGCGCCGACGAATATCCGCGCCATGGCGCGACGCTCGATGCGATGGCCAAGCTCAAGCCGGCCTTCGAGAAGGACGGCACGGTCACTGCGGGCTCTGCTTCGGGCATCAATGACGGCGCTGCCGCCGTGGTGCTCATGAGCGCCAAGCAGGCCGCCAAGGAAGGCAAGAAGCCGCTTGCCCGCATCGTGTCCTGGGCGCAGGCCGGCGTCGATCCGAAGATCATGGGCTCGGGCCCGATCCCGGCCTCGCGCGCCGCGCTGAAGAAGGCCGGCTGGAATGTCGGTGATCTCGACCTGATCGAAGCCAACGAAGCCTTCGCGGCACAGGCCTGCGCCGTCAACAAGGACCTCGGCTGGGACACCTCCAAGGTCAACGTCAATGGCGGCGCGATCGCCATCGGTCATCCGGTCGGCGCGTCCGGCGCCCGCGTGCTGGTCACGCTGCTGCACGAAATGCAGAAGCGCGATTCGAAGAAGGGCCTTGCCACGCTGTGCATCGGCGGCGGCATGGGCATTGCGATGTGTCTGGCACGCGACTGAGAAGAACCTGACACGTACCTTAACTTGCGCGTGCGCTGCACACGTCAATGAGTGCGTTGCACGCGATTAAAAAGGCGGCGGTTGCAAATCAAATATTCTTCGCAACTGCGCACGTCTCGACTAAAGAGAAACGCCCGGCTCGACGCCGGGCGTTTTGTTCTTGATGTCCGTCAAACGTCCCGCATAATCCGCAGTTAAAAAACGATCGCGTCAGAAACGTCCGAAGAGTCCAAGGGAAGGAATACGACATGGCACGTGTTGCATTGGTCACGGGTGGTACGCGGGGCATCGGTGCTGCCATCAGCAAGGCGCTGAAGGCGGCGGGCTACAAGGTTGCGGCGAGCTATGCCGGCAACGATGCTGCGGCGGAGAAGTTCAAGGCCGAGACCGGCATCGCGGTCTACAAATGGGACGTCAGCAGTTTCGACGCCTGCGCCGAGGGCGTGAAGAAGGTCGAGGCCGATCTCGGCCCGATCGAGGTGCTGGTCAACAATGCCGGCATCACCCGCGACACCGCGTTCCACAAGATGACGCTCGAGCAGTGGAACGCTGTCATCAACACCAATCTCGGCTCGCTGTTCAACATGACGCGCCAGGTGATCGAGGGCATGCGTGCGCGCAAGTTCGGCCGCATCATTTCGATCTCGTCGATCAACGGCCAGAAGGGGCAGTTCGGGCAAGTCAACTATTCAGCGGCGAAGGCCGGCGACATCGGTTTCACCAAGGCGCTCGCGCTCGAGAACGCCAAGGGCGGCATCACCGTCAACGCGATCTGCCCCGGCTACATCAATACCGAAATGGTGCAGGCGGTGCCGAAGGACGTTTTGGAAAAGAGCGTGATTCCGCAGATTCCCGTCAACCGGCTCGGCGAGCCCGAGGAGATCGCGCGGGCAGTCGTGTTCCTGGCGGCGGACGAGGCCGGCTTCATCACCGGGTCGACCATGACCATCAATGGCGGCCAGTATCAGGCCTGATAGGGCCGCAGGCTTTTGAGCCAAAAGCCTGTAGCCTCAGGCGCGACAAGGCGATAGTGAAGACGCAAATGCCCGGCTCCGCGCCGGGCATAAGCGTCCTCAGAGCCCTTGATCGATGACTCCCCGCACCGCGACGCTGATCGGATTGACCGCGATCCTGATGTGGTCGCTGCTGTCAGTGATGACGGTGGCGACTGGAAAGATCCCGGCGTTCCAGCTCGCCGCAATGACCTTCGCGATCGGCGGTCTCGTCGGCCTGCTCACCTGGATTGGTCGCGGCGAGGCGGCAAGCAGCGTGCGCCAGCCGCTCGTCGTCTGGGTCGTCGGCGTCGGCGGCCTGTTCGGCTATCACGCGCTCTATTTCCTTGCTCTGCGCTTCGCCCCGCCGGCAGAAGCCGGCCTCTTGAATTATCTCTGGCCGCTGCTGATCGTGCTGTTCTCGTCCTTCCTGCCGGGCGAGCGGCTCGCCCTGCATCACATCGCCGGCGCCGTGCTCGGACTTGTCGGCACCGTGCTGCTGTTGGCCGGCAACACCTCGGGCTTCGCGTCGGGCGCGGTGCCGGGACTGGTCGCGGCCTTCATCGCCGCCTTCGTCTGGGCGAGCTATTCGGTGCTGTCACGCCGGCTCAAGGCGGTTCCGACCGACGCGGTCGCGGGCTTCTGCCTCGCCACCGCCGCGCTTGCCGCGCTGATGCATGCTCTGCTCGAAACCACGGTCTGGCCGGAGACCGCGCTGCAATGGCTCTCCGTGGCCGCGCTCGGCATCGGTCCCGTCGGTGCTGCCTTCTACGCCTGGGACATCGGCATGAAGCGCGGCGACATCCGCGTGCTCGGCGCCGCCTCCTATGCGACGCCGCTATTGTCGACCGGCTTCCTCATCGCTGCCGGCTTTGCGAAAGCCAGCACCAACATCGCCATCGCCGCCATCCTGATCGCCGGTGGCGGCCTGATCGCGGCGAAGGACATGGTGCTGCGGAAGCAGTGAACGGGCCTACGGCTCCCAGCCCGGCGGCGCGAGCTCGAATTTCGCGAACTCGAATGCGGGCGCGACGGTGCAGCCGACCAGCGTCCATTCGCCGGTCGTTTCCGCCATCTGCCAGGCATTCGCCGGCACGATGGCCTGCGGCCGCTCGCCGCTCACGAGATCCGTGCCGAGCTGCACCTCGTGCTGCGAGCAGCCCTCGTGCGCGATGCGCAGCATCAAGGGACTGCCGGCGTAATAGTGCCAAACTTCGACTGCATCGATGCGATGCCAGTGCGAGCGCTCGCCGCGCGCGAGCAGGAAATAGATCAAGGTCGAACGCGAGCGCCCGTTGCTATCCGTGGTCTGGTCGCGAAACGTCTCGCGGTAGTGCCCGCCTTCGGGATGGGGGCGAAGTTCGAGGCGGGCGATGATCTCGGCTGCAGTCGGCATCGATCCCCGTCAGGACTTGTGCTTCAGGATTTGTTCTTGCGCTCGCGTAGCTCGCCGAACACCGCGGCGGCATCCGCGCCCTTCATGTGCAGCCTGGCTGCGACCGATGGCTCATCGGCGCGCAGGAACACGTTGGCCCGCTTCTCGTCGCCGAGCAGGGCGGGAATGGTCGGCTTGTTCTCGGCCCGCAGCCTCGCAACTTCCGCTGCGCGCGCCTGGAGCGCCGCGTTGTCCGGCTCGATGGTGAGCGCGAACTTGACGTTGGACGCCGTGTATTCGTGGCCGCAATAGAGCTTGAAGTCGTCGGGCAGGGCCCGCAGCTTCAACAGCGAGTCCCACATCATCGGATAGGTGCCCTCGAACACGCGGCCGCAGCCGATCGAGAACAGCGTATCGGCGGCGAACACGGTCTTTTCATTGTCGAACACGTAAGAGATGTGGTCGAGCGTGTGGCCCGGCGTCTCCACGACCCGCGCCAGCAGGTTGCCGATCTTGACCACGTCCGCATTGGCGACACGCAAATCGACGTCGGCAATTCTCGTCGTCTTGTCGTGCGGCGCGACGACGCGGCAACTGAATTTCCGCTTGAGTTCGGCGACCCCGCCGACATGATCGCCATGATGATGGGTGATCAGGATGTCGGTGAGTTGCCAGCCCTCGCGCTCCAGCGCCTTGAGGATGGGACCTGCCTCCGGCGCGTCGATCGACGCCGTCGCCTTGGTTTCCTCATCGTGGATCAGATAACCGAAATTGTCGCTTAAACAGGTGAAAGTACGAATTTCGGCGGCCATGACATCTCCATCGCGCTCAGCCCCGCCAGACAAATATGGCGTTAACGTTGCGCAGGCAATGCAATATTCCGCGCGCGGCGGCGGCCTTGCGCATGTTACATTGCCGCCATGACCATCGACGTCGTCGACCTCCGCGAGTTCTATTCCCGCCGCCTCGGGATCGTGGCGCGACAAATGATCAACCGTGGCATCAGGCAGCGCTGGCCGGGCGCGGCGGGTCAACGCGTACTCGGCATCGGCTATCCCACGCCCTATCTCGGACTGTTCCGCGAGGACGCGGAGCGCTGCCTCGCGTTCATGCCGGCGGCCCAGGGGGTCCTGAAATGGCCGACGGGGCGGCCGGCGCTGGCCTCGCTGGTCGATGAATTCTCGCTGCCGCTTCCTGACGCCGCGGTCGACCGCATTCTCCTGGTCCACGCGCTCGAGATGTCGGACGACCCGGCTGCGCTGCTGCGCGAAGTCTGGCGCGTGCTGGCGCCGTCCGGCCGCGTCATTGCGGTGATCCCGAATCGGCGTGGGGTGTGGACGCGCACCGACAGCACGCCGTTCGGCCACGGCCGGCCCTATTCGCGCTCACAGATCACCGAGCTGCTGCGCCAGACCTGGTTCACGCCGACCGCCTGGGGCGAGGCGCTGTTCATGCCGCCTTATGCCGGCGGCTGGGTCTTGAAATCGGCGCAGATGTGGGAGCGCGCCGGCGCGGCGCTGTCACTGCCCTTTGCCGGCGTGCACATCGTCGAAGCCACCAAGCAGGTCTACCGCGCGATTCCCGCCAAGCGCGAGCGGACACGGCTGATTCCCTCGTTGGCGAAGCCCGTCTTGGTGCCGTCCTCGACGACGGTAACCCGGAGCTGAAAGCAAATCGTCCCGGCGGAGCCGGGACGATTCAGTTTACGAAAACCAACCAGCTCATTCGCCGGGCGCGAGATCGTCGTTGGATGCCGCCGGCGCGGCTTCGCGCTCGGGGCGGGGGCCATGCGGCCGACGCCGCCGCCGCGGATAACGCTCGCTGCCGCCACCGCCCTCGAAACCGCCCTGGCCGCCATTCGCGCCGACATTCACTTGCGGCTGCGCGCCGGTGATGAAGGAGGGCAGGCGATCGACGTTGCCGGCATCGGCAATGACGGGCTGCGGCTGGTTCGGCGGTTGCGGCGGCTGGTATTGCGGTTGCGGACGATGGTCGCGTTCGCGGTGCTCGCGCGGCTGCTGCTGGTCGCGGTGATATGGCTGCTGGTTCTCGCGCTGCTGATCACGCTGGCCGTCGCGGTCGCGCATGAAAGGCTGCTGCGGCGGCTGCGGCACGAAGCCCGGCTCCTGGCCGAAAGCCGAGAAATTCTCGCCATCGTCCTCGCCGTCGTCGTTACTGGCGGTCGGCTCGTCACCGCGCGGCTGCTGCTGGTTCTGGCGGAACTGCTCCTGGGCGGCGGCGATCAGGCGGAAATAATGCTCGGCATGCTGGTAGTAGTTCTCGGCTGCAACCGGGTCGCCGGAGGAGCGCGCATCGCGCGCGAGCTGAAGATACTTTTCAGCAATGTGCGAAGCCGTGCCGCGGATCTTGATGTCGGGCCCGTTGGACTCGTAGACCCGGGTCATCGGGTTCTGGCCGCGCCGGTTGTTGTTGTTATTGTTGTTGCGGTTGCGCATCCGCTGCTTGTTCTGACCGTTTCTCATGTCCTGCCTTTAATTCCAGCCCTAAAGGTTGCACGCGTTACTGATTGCTAGGAGTGGCCTGGTGACAGCGGTTCACGACTCTCGCACGCACCGCGCGCAAGAGGGTCCTGAACCCTGCCGATGTTCGTCGACCGTCGCGTTCAACAAAGACGCGTTCCCCACCCGCCAGCATTCATTGCCAGCGAACCCATTCATATCGCCTGCCGAAACAAGCCCAGCTTTCTTGCGTAAGTCTTCAAGCGCAAATTCAGGCTTTCGTTCACGTTGCGGTCGGAGTGCAGCGCAGCTCCACTGGCCATCGCGCTCAACAGGACCTGCGGCTTGGAACCTATATCAGTAAGCTCTCGCCCGAGAGCCCGGCTTTCGCCCGTAGGTCTACGGGGCCGGCACCGATGTGTTGACCGGAACGTAGTCGTTCCCACGGGATATTCCAAGAGGTTTTTACAGGCCATTCCGGCTTTTATGGGGGCATTTTTCGGGCCGAAACGGCCCGCGGAATACCCGCCAGATCGGCCTTGGGTGGCCTGTCCACCACTAACGCCGCAGCCAGCATCAAGGTTTCAATATTTCCGGCCTGGCCCTGTCCGGCCTCCACGATCAGCGCGCCGCGGGGGGCGAGACGTTCGCTCGCCTGCGGGATCAGGGCGCGATAGGCGTCGTATCCGTCATTGCCGCCGTCGAGCGCCAGATGCGGATCGTGTTCGCGCACCTCGATGCTCAATTTAGGGATTTCGGCGGATGGAATATAGGGCGGATTCGACACGATGAGATCGAAGGGACCCGAGAGCGCGGCGGCATAGGAGCAGGCAATGAAGGCGGCGCGGTCGGCAAGGCCGAGCGCTGTGGCATTGTCCCTGGCGGTTGTGAGCGCGGTCAGGCTGAGATCGGTGGCGACGCCGAAAGCGTCAGGGATCTCATGCAGCAGCGCCAGCAGGATCGCGCCGGATCCGGTGCCGATGTCGGCGATGCGAGGTGGATAAGCTGCCTTCTGCTCGCGAAGGATTTCGAGTGCAAGCTCGACCACGGTCTCGGTATCGGGACGCGGGACCAGGGTTGCTTCGGACAGACGAAATGGCAGTCCCCAGAATTCGCGTGTCCCGAGGATGCGCGCCACCGGCTCGCCGGCGATGCGACGCTGTGCGTGCTGCGCGAGCCGCGACGCCTCGGCATCCGTGAGCGAGCGGGTGGCCTGCGCGATCAGGCCGGTGAGGTCGAGGCCGAGCACCGCACCGAGCAGGATGCGGGCATCGAGATCGGCTTCGTCGCGCTGCGCCGACCTCAATTGTGTGGCCAGCGTGCGCCGTGCACTCTCGATCGATTGTCCGGTGAAGGGATTGCTCACGCGTCAGGCCGCCGCGCCTTGCGCGGCGAGCTGCGCGGCCTGGTGCTCGGTGGTCAGAGCGTCGATCAGCTCGCCGAGTGCTTCCCCCGCGATCACCTGTGGCAGCTTGTAGAGCGTCAGATTGATGCGATGGTCGGTCACGCGCCCCTGTGGAAAGTTATAGGTGCGGATGCGCTCGCTGCGGTCACCGGAGCCGACCTTCTCCTTGCGCTCGGCCGACCGCGCGGCGTCGACGCGCTGGCGCTCGGCGTCGTAGATGCGCGAGCGCAGGATGTTCATGGCGGAGGCGCGGTTCTTGTGCTGGGAGCGGCTGTCCTGCATCATCACCACGATGCCGGTCGGGATGTGGGTGATGCGGATCGCCGATTCGGTCTTGTTGACGTGCTGGCCGCCGGCGCCCTGCGCACGCATGGTCTCGATGCGCAGATCGTCGTTCTTGATGTCGACGTCGACATCCTCGACCTCCGGTAGCACCGCGACCGTCGCCGCCGAGGTGTGAATACGCCCTTGCGTCTCGGTATCGGGCACGCGCTGCACGCGGTGCACGCCGGATTCGAATTTCAGCTTGGAGAACGCGCCGCGGCCCTGCACCTCCGCGATGATCTCCTTGTAGCCGCCAACGGTGCCTTCGCTGGCCGAGATCACCTCGACCTTCCAGCCCTGCAGGCTGGCGAAGCGCTCGTACATCCGGAACAGATCGCCGGCGAACAGCGAAGCCTCGTCGCCGCCGGTGCCGGCGCGGATTTCCAGCACGACGTTGCGGTCGTCCATGGCGTCTTTGGGCAGTAGCGCGACGCGGATCTTCTGGACCAGGTCCTCGATCCTGGCCGTCAGCTCGTCGCGTTCGGCTTCCGCCATGCTGCGCATCTCGGCGTCTGTCGCGGGATCGGCGATCAGGGCCTCGGTGTCGGCGAGCTCCTTGACTGCGGAACGATAGGTCTTCACCGCCTCGATCAGCGGCGTGATCTCGGCGAGCTCGCGGGTGATCTGCACATAACGGTCGGAGGCGAGCTGGCCGAGCGATTCGGCCTCGAGCGAGGCGTGATGCGCGAGCAGGACGTCGAGTTTGGCTTCGGGGAGTGGCGACATCGGTTCAGTCTCAAATGGGCGGGCGGAGGCGAGGTGAGCGGAAGCGGCGCCAGGCCCGCTACAACGCCAGGCCTTCGGCCTCGGCAAATTCCGTCAGCTTCTGCCGGATCGAGACGCTGCCCGCGGGCGCGTCCAGCAACGGGCCGAGCATGGCTTCGGCCTTCCTGGCGTCGAGGTCGAGCACCATGGCCTTGACCGGGCCGAGGGCGGTCGCCGACAGCGAGAGCGAGCGATAACCCAGTGCGATCAGCGCCAGCGCGCCGACCGGCTTCGAGGCCATTTCGCCGCAGAGCGAAAGCGACTTCTTGGCCGCATGGGACTTGCGTGCGATGTCGCGCAGCGCGCGCAAGATCGGCGCCGACATGGTGTCGAAGCGCTCGGACACTTTTGGGTTGCCACGATCGACAGCGAACAGAAACTGGAACAGATCGTTCGAGCCGACCGAGATGAAGTCGACCTTCCTCAGGAGCTCGTCGAGCTGGTAGAGCAGGGCGGGCACCTCGACCATGGTGCCGATGTCGATCCGCTCCGGCAGCGTGTGGCCGTGCTGGCGTAAATATGTGAGTTCGCGCTCGACCAGCGCCTTGGCCGCATCGAATTCGGCGACTTCCGAGATCATCGGGAACATGATGCGCAGTGCGCGGCCGCCGCCGGCGCGCAACAGCGCGCGGATTTGGCCGCGCAACAGGCCGGGCCGATCGAGCCCGAGCCGGATCGCGCGCCAGCCGAGCGCGGGATTCTCCTCGACCACCGCTTCCATGTAGGGCAGCGCCTTGTCGCCGCCGATGTCGAGGGTGCGGAAGGTGACGGGCTTGCTGCCGGCCGCATCCAGCACGGTGCGATAGAGCGCGAGCTGGTCACTGGTGCGCGGCAGGCTCTGGCCGACCATGAATTGCAATTCGGTGCGGAACAGGCCGATGCCGGCGCTGCCGGTGTCCTCGATATGGGGCAGGTCGATGGCGAGACCTGCGTTGATCATGAGCTCGACCTTCTGGCCATCCTTGGTCACGCAAGGCCGGTCGCGCAGTGCGAGGTACTGCGCCTGGCGGCGGGCGCGGAAGCGCACGCGCTCGGCGAAGGCGGCCTCGATTTCCTGCGAGGGGCGCACATAGATCGAGCCCGACGTGCCGTCGACGATGATGGCGTCGCCGGGATCGGCGATACCCGGCGCGTTCGGGACTTCACCGACCGCAGGAATTCCGAGCGCGCGCGCCACGATCGAGACGTGGGAATTGGCGGTGCCTTCCTCCAGCACGATGCCGCGCAGGCGCTTGCGGTCGTAGTCGAGCAGCGCCGCCGGGCCCATCGCACGCGCGATGACGATGGCGTTGTCGGGCAATTGCTCGCGGGAGGGCGCGTGGTCCTGGCCGACCAGCTGCCGCATCAGCCGGTAGCCGAGATCTTCCAGGTCGTGCAGGCGGTCGCGCAAATATGGATCGGTCGAGCGCAGCATGCGCGCGCGGGTGTCGGACTGGACGCGCTCGACGGCGGCCTCCGCGGTGAGGCCGGTGGCGACCGCCTCATGCAGCTTGTGCGACCAGCCCTGGTCGTTGGCGAACATGCGATAGGCTTCCAGCACCTCGCGGTGCTCGCCGCCCTCCGCGACGTCGCCGCGCTCAAGCATGCGGTCGAGATCGGCGCGCAGCTTGGCGAGCGCGGTGTCGAGCCGCTTGATTTCTTTCGGCAGGTCCTCGGCGATGTAGTCCTTGATGACCACGCGCGGCTCGTGCAGCACGACATGGCCGAGCGCGATGCCTTCCGACAGGATGGCGCCGACCTTCTGCGCGGAATGGCGCGCGGCAGGCTCTTGGCCCGGCTGGGCCAGCGCGGATAGTTCGCCGGAGGCAATCAGCTCCGCCAGCACCATGGCGGTGGTCTGGAGCGCCTCGAGCTCCTCCTCGACATAGTTGCGCTTGGCGCGGTTCTGCACCACCAGCACGCCGAGCGTGTTGCCGGCCCGCAGGATCGGGACGCCGAGGAAGGAGTGGTAGATTTCTTCGCCGGTCTCGGGGCGGAACGAAAAGGCCGGGTGGCTCTGCGCATCGCTTAGATTGAGCGGCGTCGCTTCGCTGGCGACGAGGCCGACCAGGCCCTCATGGGCGCTGAGCACCGTGTGATGCACCGCCTCGCGATTGAGACCTTCGGTGGCGTAGAGCTCGAGCGTGTTGTCGACGCGCAGCACATAGACCGAGCAGACCTCGGCCACCATATTGGCGGCGATCAGCACCACGATCTTGTCCAGCCGCTCCTGGGCCGAAACCTGCTCCGCCATGGTTTCGCGGAGCCGTCTCAATAAGACGCGGGGACCTCCCGACGCGCTCCGCATGAACCGTCAATCTCCTCCGTCTGCCGAGCCCGAAAGGGTCGTCGGCGGCTGGCCCAGAAATCCAGAAAAGCAACAAAGCCTGCTCGTCCGGCGCCGGCCCAAGCTCAATCTAGTGAGCCTTGACGCTTTTGCCGAATCGACACCGCTTCAACTGGGGCACAGTTTTCGGCAGCCAACCCTGTTCGCCGTATAGCGAATTGGGGCTTCTTTTGCCAAGCAAAACGCCTGCCAAACGCGAATGTGTGGACGCCTTCGCGTTTGCTGCGACCGCTAAGAGAAAATTCGTCTAAGTCTGATCGAGGCCGTAGAGCGTGTGCAGGGTGCGCACTGCAAGCTCGGTATAGGCCGCATCGATCAAAACCGAGAATTTGATCTCGGAGGTTGTAATGGCCCGGATATTGATATTCCGTCTGGCGAGGGCCGAGAACGCCTGGGCAGCAACGCCGGCATGGCTGCGCATACCGCTGCCGATCACCGAGATCTTGGCGACGTCGGTGGCGGTGTCGAGCCGGGCATAGCCGATCTTGGCCTTGGCGGCGGTAATTGTGTCCTTGGCGCGGGTGTAGTCGGCGGCCGGCACCGTGAAGGTGAGGTCGGTGGTCTTGCCGTCTTCAGAAACGTTCTGAACGATCATGTCGACGTTGATGTTGGCGTCCGCCAGCGGGCCGAAGATCGAGGCCGCGACGCCCGGCTTGTCCTCGATCTGGCGCACCGAGATCTGGGCCTCGTCCTTGGAGAAGGCGATACCGGTGACGACGTGGCTTTCCATGATCTCCTCCTCGCCGCAGATCAGCGTGCCGGGCGGCTGGTTGGCATGCGGGTCGATGTCCTCGGGCTTGTCGAAGCTTGAGCGGACGAAAATCGGCATGTTGTGGACCATGCCGAGTTCCACCGAGCGGACCTGGAGCACTTTGGCGCCCTGGGAGGCCAGTTCCAGCATGTCTTCGAATGCGATCTTGTCGAGCCTCTTGGCCTTCGGCACGATTCGTGGATCGGTCGTGTAGACGCCGTCGACATCGGTGTAGATATCGCAACGGTCCGCCTTGACGGCGGCGGCGACCGCCACGGCCGAGGTGTCGGAGCCGCCACGGCCGAGCGTGGTGATGCGACCAGTCTCGGGGTTGATGCCCTGGAAGCCGGCGATCACGGCGACCTCCTTGCGCTCCCTAAAGCGCTTGATGATCTCGCTGCCGTCGATGTCCTCGATTCGGGCCGAGGCATGGGCGTCGCTGGTCTTGATCGGTATCTGCCAGCCCTGCCAGGAGCGGGCCTGGATGCCCATGCCCTGCAGCACGATGGCAAGCAGGCCGGACGTCACCTGTTCGCCGGAGGCCACGACGGCGTCGTACTCGCGCGCATCGTGCATGGGCGAGGCCTCGGTGCACCAGGCCACCAGCTCGTTGGTCTTGCCGGACATCGCCGAGACGACAACGGCTACTTCATGGCCGGCGTCGACCTCGCGCTTCACATGGCGCGCGACGTTGCGGATACGTTCGATGTTGGCGACGGATGTGCCGCCGAATTTCATCACGAGGCGGCTCATGACGGCGCGTGCATTCCCTCATAAGGATCAGTATGGTGACCGCACCGGACGGGTGCCTCGCGGATACCGACCGCGCGTATACAGAGCGGCGGGGCCGGGGGCAAGCGGGTTCCTGCGGGGGCAGGTGCGGGGCTATTGGGTTAACACAGATCATGGCGCGTTATATCGACGAGATCCTGCAACCGGGCGAGCGGGTGCTGTATTCGACCAATGCGCATTGGATCTTCTATTTTCCGGCCATCGTGGCCTGGATCGTGGCGCTGGCGCTGCTGATCCTGTCGCGGCAGGTCACGGTTGACGGGCTCGTCTTGCTTTGCCTGGGAGGCGCGGGTCTCGTGGCCCTGGCGGCCTTGTACTGGACCATCAAGGGCTGGTTCCATCGCTTCACCACCGAGACCGACGTCACCAATCTCCGGGTCGTGCACAAGACCGGGTTCATCAAGCGCCGTACCTTCGAGATGGCGCTGGACAAGGTCGAGAGCGTCGACGTCGACCAGACCATTCTTGGACGGATTCTCAACTATGGCGACGTGACGATTCGCGGCGTCGGCGAGGGAATCGAGACGATCAAGACCATCGCCTCGCCGCTCGCCTTCCGTAGTTCGATCACCACGCGGTAGGACCGCGCGTAATCATGAGCATGCAGCAAAATACTTCCGCAACTACCGCGCCGGGTTCGACCGTCGACGCCGCCGAGATCGCGAAATTCTCAAAACTCTCGGCGGAGTGGTGGGACCCCAAGGGCAAGATGGCGCCGCTGCACCGGATCAACCCGCTGCGGCTCGGCTACATCCGCGATGCCGCTTGCCGCAAGTTCGAGCGCAATGTGCGCAGTCTCAATTGCCTCGGCGGCCTGCGCGTGCTCGACATCGGCTGCGGCGCTGGCCTGCTCTGCGAGCCGCTGTCGCGCCTGGGGGCGCAGGTCATCGGCATCGACCCTTCGGCGAGCAACATCGCCGCCGCGAAGCTGCATGCCGACAAAAGCCATCTCGCGATCGACTACCGCTGCACCACGGTGGAAGAGATTGATCCGCGCGAGCGCTTCGACATCGTGCTGGCGATGGAGGTGGTCGAGCACGTCACCGACGTCGGCGTTTTCCTGAAGCGCTGCGCATCGATGCTGAAGCCGAACGGCCTGATGGTGGTCTCGACGCTGAACCGGAACTGGAAGAGTTTTGCGCTCGCGATCGTCGGCGCCGAATACGTCCTGCGCTGGCTGCCCCGCGGTACCCACGAGTGGAGCAAGTTCGTCACCCCCGACGAACTCGCAAAATACCTGCTCGACAACCGCCTCGTCATCACCGAGCAGACCGGCGTGGTCTACAGCCCCTTTGCCGACAAATGGACCCTCTCCTCCGACATGGACGTGAACTACATGGTCGTGGCGGAAGGGATGGTGTAAGGCCGCTGCATCCCAACCATTTGGTGTCGTCCTGGCGTGGGCCGCCAAGGAGCCATTATCCCAGGGAGAAGTTGTGGCGCGAGGTGGCAACTCCGAGTCTTCGGAAAGCCACTCCCTGGGTCATGGGTCTCGGATCTGCGCTACGCTTGTCGAGGATGACCGTGAGGGTATGGCGAGAGCATCGCTCCTATGACGCAGGCATGATTGACCTGTTGTCGCGCCGCCGGCAGTTTGCACGAGCCGTCATATAGCCCGCCAACCCATCCCATGTTCACCATCGCCAGCCTCTGGATTCCCTTCACCGTCATTGCCGCGCTCGGGCAGGTCGCACGCAATGCGATGCAGCGGTCGCTGACGAAGCCGCTGGGGACCTGGGGCGCGACCAACATCCGCTTCCTGTTCGGCTTCCCATTCTCGCTGCTGTTTCTCGCGGTGGTGCTCGTCGTCTCCGGCGATCATCTCAGCATGCCGCCGGTCGCGTTCTGGCCGTGGCTCCTGCTCGGCGCACTCAGCCAGATCGTCGCCACCGGGTTGATGCTGCTCGCCATGAATGACCGCTCCTTCGTGGTGACGACGGCCTACCTCAAGACCGAAGCAATCCAGACCGCGATCTTCGGCTTCGTCTTCCTCGGCGATCACCTGACTTGGCTGAAGGTGCTCGCGATCGTGATCGCGACCGCCGGGGTCGTCATCACCGCGCTCCGGCCAGGCGGCGAGAAGAGTTTTGCCGAATTGAAGCCGACCATCACCGGCCTCGTCGCCGCGGCAGCCTTCGCACTCTCCGCGGTCGGCTTTCGCGGCGCGATCATCACGGTGCCGAACGTGTCGTTCGTGACGGCGTCGTCCTTCACGCTAGTGCTCGGCCTGTTCGTGCAGACGCTGGTGCTGACGACCTATCTGCTCTGGCGCGCGCCGAACGTATTGCGGGGCATCCTGGGACTATGGCGGCCGTCGATGCTTGCAGGCTTCACGGGCGCCTTCGCATCACAATTCTGGTTCCTTGCGTTCGCGCTGACCGCGGCCGCCAATGTCCGCACGCTCGCTTTGATCGAGGTGCTGTTCGCGCAAGGCGTGGCGTATTACTCGTTCAAGCAGCCGATCGCGCCGCGCGAGCTTGCAGGCATAGCGTTGATCGTGATCGGGGTCGCTGTTCTGGTAGGGACTTAATTCCGGTCTTCCGGCAGCACCGGTAACGGCGACACCTCGATGCCTTCGTCGATCAGCGACTTGGCTTCGTCGGGCGAGGCCTCGCCATAGATCGGACGGTGCTCCTTGTCGCCATAGTGCATGGCGCGGGCTTCGTTGGCAAAGCGCTCGCCGACATTGTCGGCGTTCTTGACGATGTGGTCGCGCAATTCCTTCAGCTTGGCGCGCAGCTCGCGCTCCTGCGCCATCAGCAGCGAGGTCGGTCCTGACGGCGCTGCCTCGGGTGCAGGCGTAGTGGACGCCGTGGGCTCCGGCGGCGGCGTAGCGCGCCCGCGGCCCTTCTTGCCGACGATGCGCGGGGCCATGATCGCCTTGTCGACCCTGGCCGAGCCGCAGATTGGACAGGTGACGAGCTTGCGCTTCACCTGGGAATCATAGGCCGACGAGCTCTGAAACCAGCTTTCGAAGGCATGGTTCCGGTCGCAGTGCAGTGCGTAGCGGATCATACCGATCCCCGCACGAGATGCAGATAGTCCGGCCCGGCCTTGGCATCGGAGACGCCGAAGCGGCGGCCGTGCTGCAGCGAGGGGATCGCCCGGCGCGCCGTCTCGACCTTGGCCGGGTCGATCTTGGCCATGATGACGCCGGGCTCGACGCCACCCTCGGCGAGGATCTCGCCCCAGGGGTCGATGATAAGGGAGTGGCCGTAGGTCTCGCGCTTGTTCTCGTGTAGGCCGGCTTGCGCCGCGGCGAAGATGAAGCAGCCGGTCTCGATCGCGCGCGAACGCAGCAGCACGTGCCAGTGCGCTTCCCCGGTCTTGCGGGTGAAGGCCGAGGGCACAGTGATGAAGGATGCGCCGCTCTCGGCCAGCGCGCGGTAGAGCGCAGGGAAACGGACATCGTAGCAGATCGTCAGACCGACACGGCCCCAGGGGAGGTCGGAAATTACCGCCGTCTCGCCCGGCTGGTAATTGGCGGATTCGCGATAGCTCTCGCCGTCCGGCAGCTCGATGTCGAACATGTGGATCTTGTCGTAACTCGCGAGCACGTTGCCCTCGGGCCCGATCAGAAAGGAGCGGTTGACCGCTTTCTCCGGCGAGAAACGCAGCGCCAGCGAGCCGACATGGATGTGGATCCCGAGTTCCGCTGCGAGCGCCCGATACGCCTTCAGAGAGGTGTCGTCCTCTTCGCTCTGAAGATGCTCGAACAATGCCTTACGGTTCAGCTGCATCATGTTGCTGACTTCGGGCGTCTGCACGTAGTCGGCGCCGTTTGCCGCAGCCTGCCGGATCAGCTTGGTAGCCTGCGCGAGGCTCGGTTCGGGCAAGAGCCCGGTGCGCATCTGCACCATTGCGGCGGTGAAGGTCCGATCCTCGCTCATGAGACGGCCTTGACGCTGTCGAGCATGCGGTCGAGCTTGCCTTCACGGTCGAGCGCGTAGAGCTCGTCGCAACCGCCGACATGGGTTCCACCGATCCATATCTGCGGGAACGTCGAGCCCTCGCCGGCGCGGTCGTACATGTCCTGGCGCCAGGACGGGTTCTTGGCGACATCGAATTCCGTGAAGATCGCCTTTTTGCGGGTCAACAGCGACCTTGCCGCGGAACAATAGCCGCAGCCCGGCCGGGTGTAGATCTCGACAGCAGCAGTCATGGCGTCCAGCGCTTTCATGTCATGAATTCATTGAATTATATGGGACGAGGGCCGCTTTCGACAACCCGGGCAAAGACCAGCACGTCGACCTGGGCGGCCTTGGCGCGCAGCAGGGCCCGCGCGCAGGCATCCAGCGTGGCACCCGATGTCAGGACATCATCGACCAGGACGATGCGACGGCCCTGAATCTCGGCTTGGCGGTCGGGGGATACCTGGAACGCGCCCTGCACATTGGTGGCGCGCTGGGCCCGCGATAGCCCGATCTGCTGCTCGGTGGCGCGCACCCGCCGCAACACTTCGCCCCGGACCTCGACGCCGCTCTGCCGCGCGATGATGCGCGCCAGCGCGCCGGACTGGTTGTAGCGGCGCCGCCAGGCCCGCCGCCAATGCAGGGGGACGGGAATCAGCATGTCGGTGCCAGAGAGCAGCTCTGCGCCCGCGCGCGTCATCCAGCGGCCCATGGCGGGCGCCAAATCAGTGCGGTCCTGGTATTTCAGCGCATGGACCAGCGTGCGCGCAACATCGTCATAGCGCACCGCCGCGCGTGCCCGCGTGTAAGCCGGCGGGTTCGCGATGGCCTCCATCGACAGCATGTTGGGACCGGGGTCATACACAAAGGGAATGCCGAGCCGCGGGCAATAGGGCCGTTCAATGAACGACAGTCGCGCCCAGCAGGAAGCGCAAACGCCCTCGCCGTCGACAGGCTCGCGGCAGGACACGCACTGCGTCGGCAGTGCGATGTCGAGGGCGAGCCGTGCCGCGCGCGACAGCACCTGACGGCCAGCCGTCCACGCGGCACGCAATGGTGCGGCGATGGATCGGGAGGGAGCGGTTTCGGCTTCCATCAGGGAAGGCTAGCGTTCCAGGATCATCTGCTCAAGCCACCCTCTCGGCCGCGGACGCAGCGCTCTTGCGGCGCGCTGCCGAGCCGGGGCCCAGAAAAGCCGCATGCGCAGAAGCGTGGGTCCCAGCTCTGCGCAGCGTCACTTCGTGCCGCACCGTGTTCGGGACACGAGACCGATTGCAATAGCCAGCATGATCGGCGTAACCAGCGGCATGGCCCAAATTCCGCAAACCCCGCCCGCTTTGTTCGACCGCGCCTTGCTGCATGCACGGCAGCAACGCGCACTTGCGCAAGGCCCGGTCACCTTCCTGCTCGACCGCGTGGCCGAGGATATGTCCGACCGGTTGGCTGCGGTGACGCGGGAATTTCATGCGGCGGTGGATCTGTGGACGCCCGGCGAGGGTCTCGCGGCGTTGCGGACGTGCCTGCCTTCGATCGAGCGGATTGCGTCGGGTGCGGCCGGCGAGGAAAAGCTGCCCTTCGAGCCGGAGAGCCGCGACCTCATCGTCTCGGCGCTGGCGCTGCAATTCGTCAACGACCTGCCGGGTGTGCTCGCGCAAATTCGTCGCGCCCTGAGGCCGGACGGGTTGCTGCTCGCCGCCATGATCGGCGGCGACAGCTTGACCGAGCTGCGTCAGGCGTTTGCGGCCGCCGAAGCCGAATGCGAAGGCGGCGTGTCGCCGCGCGTCGCGCCGTTCGCGGACTTGCGCGACATCGGCGCGCTGTTGCAGCGCGCTGACTTCGCGCTGCCGGTCACCGACGTCGACCGCGTCGTGGTACGCTATGGCAATGCGTTCGCTTTGATGCAGGATCTTCGCCGCATGGGTGCGGCCAATGTGCTGATCGAGCGTCGCCGCGTGCCGAGCCGTCGCACGACGCTGTTGCGGACGGCGGAGATCTATGCCGAACGCTTCGCCGATGCCGACGGCCGCGTCCGTGCGACGTTCGATATCATCTGGCTCTCCGGCTGGGCCCCGCATGCGAGCCAGCAGCAGCCGCTCAAGCCCGGCTCGGCCAAGGCGAGCCTCGCCGAGGCGGTGAAGAAGGCGAGAGAAATATAGGCTGTCTCTCCCCGTCATGGCCGTGCTTGACCTGGTCATCCACATCATTCAGCTCGGCACGAAGATCGTGGATGCCGGAGACAGCCAGCCGTGAGGCTGAGAGCGTGATGGCTCCCTGAGGTCACATCAGCAAATCGATCAACTGCGGGATCAACGGGATGTCGGCGGGCGGCATCGGGTAATCGCGCAGTTTGTTGGCGCGGACCCAGGCCAGAGCCTGGCCTTCGCGCGCCGTAACCTGCCCCTCCCAGCGCCGGCAGATGTAGAGCGGCATCAACAGGTGAAAGGTCTCGTAGCCGTAGCTCGCAAAGGTGAGCGGGGCTAGGCACGGCTCGGCGACCGTGATGCCGAGCTCCTCGTGGAGCTCGCGGATCAGGCTCTGCTCGGGCCGCTCGCCGGGCTCGAGCTTGCCGCCCGGGAATTCCCAAAGGCCGGCCAGCGCCTTACCCTCGGGGCGTTGCGCGATCAGGACGCGCTTGTCGGCGTCGACCAGGGCGCAGGCCACCACCAATGTGAGTTTGAGATCGGCCATGCCCATCGTTTGCTGAAGGATCGCTCGCAACGGTTCGTTAACCCGGCTTGGGGCCGCGTTCTACGGCCTTCATAAGTCATATTTAATCGACGGTTCCTAGAGTGGCAACGCTGAAACCATTCCGGGTCTCGCTCCATGCGCGCTGCCATTGGCATCATCATCCGCCGATTCGTCCACGACCGGCGCGGCAATATCGCGCTGATCTTCGCACTCTGCTGCGTGCCGCTGATCACCGTGGTCGGCTGTGCGGTCGACTACTCTCGTGCGACGCAGATCCGCTCCAAGCTTCAGGGCGCGGCCGATGCGGCCAGCGTCGGCTCGGTGGCCAAGTCCTCGCCGGCCTTTGCCGCCGCGGGCACGATGACCTCGGACGGCCCGATTTCCGTCGGCGTTACCGATGCCCAGAACATTTTTGATGCCAACCGCGCCAACCTGACCGGCTACACGCTCAAGAACATCACGCCGACGGTGGTCAAGAGCGGCTCGACCGTCAAGTCCACGGTCTCATTCAGCGCCGAGCTGAACACCATGTTTCTCGGCGTAATCGGCAAGACCGCGCTGACCGTGAGCGGCACGTCGACCGCGACGGCCAGCATGCCGCTCTATATCGACTTCTACCTGCTACTCGACAACTCGCCTTCGATGGGCGTCGGCGCGACGCCCGGCGACGTGCAGACGATGGTCAACAACACGTCGGACAAGTGCGCGTTCGCCTGCCATGATCTCAAGGACAAGAACAATTATTACGACCTTGCCAGGAAGCTCGGCGTGACCACCCGGATCGACGTGCTTCGGAGTGCCACGCAGTCGCTAATGGACACGGCGAGCGCAACCGAAACCTATTCAAACCAGTTCAGAATGGCGATCTATGATTTCGGCGGCTCCGCAAGCACGCTCGGTCTGCGCAATCTGTTCTCGCTGTCGGCGTCGCTCTCCAGCGCCAAGTCGGCGGCCGGCAAGATCGACTTGATGTCGGTGAACGGCCAGAACGAGAACGGCGATCAGGACACGGCATTCACCGCGATATTTCCTGCGATTGACAAGGAGATCAGTTCACCCGGCCCCGGCACGTCATCCAGCCCGCTCAAATATCTGTTCTTCGTATCTGATGGGGTTGCTGACGAGAGCAACACCGCATGCCTGAAGCCGCTCTCAGGCAGCACACGATGCCAGTCGCCGCTCAACCCATTGCTGTGCAAGGCCATGAGGGATCGCGGGGTCAAGGTTGCGGTCTTGTACACGACGTATCTCGCGCTGCCCACCAACAGCTGGTACATGAAATGGATCAATCCGTTTAATGCTGGGCCCTATGGTCCGTCGCCGAACAGCGAGATCGCGCAGAACATGCAGAGCTGCGCCTCGCCGGGCCTGTATTTCGAGGTCAGCCCGACGCAGGGCATCTCCGAAGCGATGAATGCGCTGTTCAAGAAGGCGGTCGCCGACGCGCGGATCTCCGGGTGAGATGAAGCAGAGCTCCATCGCCGTCATCCTGAGACGGTCGCTTCTTCAGCGGCCCTCGCGGCAGAACGGCGGCCCAGTTCTCCCCGTGCGGCGGTAGCGCGGCCGTTCGTCCTTGGAGGGAAGGCGTGCATCGCTGCGCGCTGCGCGCTTCGCACCTCAATGATGGAGCCTTCAGGACCTGTAGTCGCCGTTGATCGCGACATATTCCTTGGTGAGGTCGCAGGTCATGACGCGGTCGCGGCCCTTGCCAAGGCCGAGCGAGACTTTGATCGCGATCTCCGGTGCCTTCATCGCTTCCGAGACCTGCGCTTCGTCATAGGACGGATCGCGCGCGCCGCTCTTGGCGACGCGAATGCCGTTGAAGGAGATCGAGAGCTTGTCGCGATCGGCCGGCTCGCCGGCCTTGCCGACCGCCATCACCACGCGGCCCCAATTGGCGTCCTCGCCGGCGATCGCGGTCTTGACCAGGGGTGAGTTGGCAATCGACATCGCGATCTTGCGCGCCGAGGCCTTGGTCTTGGCGCCCTCGACGGTGATCTCGACCAGCTTGCGTGCGCCTTCGCCGTCGCGGGCCACCTGCTCGGACAGATTGGCGAGCACCTGGTTGAATGCCTTGACGAAGGCCTTCAGCCTGGGATCGCCGGCCCGGCTGATCTTCGGCGCACCATGTTTCGCCGCGGTGCCGGTCGCGAAGGCGAGCAGCGTGTCCGAGGTCGAGGTGTCGCCGTCGATCGTCACTGCATTGAAGGTGTCCTCGACGCCCCTCTTGAGCATGGCTTGCAGCGCGGCGGGCGCGATCGGCGCGTCCGTGAAGATGAAGGACAGCATGGTCGCCATGTCGGGAGCGATCATGCCGGCGCCCTTAGCCATGCCGTTGATGGTGACCTTGGCCTTGCCGAGCTTGACGGTCGCGGTCGCGACCTTCGGGAAGGTGTCGGTGGTCATGATCGCCTTGGCCGCGGCGAGATAATCGCCGGGCTCCGCGGTCTCGGCGAGGCGGCCGAGCACGCCGTCGAACTTGGTCGCGTCCAGCGGCTCGCCGATCACGCCGGTCGAGGCGAGAAAAATCTCGCTCTCGCTGCATCCAACGGCCTTGGCCGCGATCTTCGCGGTCAGCGCGGTGGAGGCGCGGCCGGTCTTGCCGGTGAAGGCATTGGCGTTGCCGGAGTTGACGACCAGAGCGCGAGCCTTACCGCCCTTCAATTTGGCGCGGCACCATTCGACCGGCGCGGAGGGGCATTTCGACCTGGTGAAGACTCCGGCCACGGCCGTGCCCTGATCCATCACCGCCAGCAGCACGTCGGTGCGGTTCTTGTAACGGATGCCGGCCTCGGCGGTCGCAAGACGGACGCCCGCGATCACGGGCATGTCGGGAACGGTTTTTGGGGCGAGCGGGGAGACGGTTGAAGACATCGCGGGGGCGCCTTGGTGGATCTGACATGCAGATGGCCGGGCGATGCCCGGCCATTGCGATGCTTAGATACTCTTGGCGTCAGCGAAGTGACAGCAAATTCTTACTTCTTCGCCGGCGGCGCCATCTTGCTGTCAGACGGCTTGGCGTCCGACTTGGCGGCGTCCGCTGCCGGCTGGTCCAGCCGCTCGACCTTGGCCTCGGCACGCAGCTTGGCGACGTAGTCGGCCTGGGCCTTGCGGGTGACGTAGTTCTCGATCTGGGTCTTCACCTGCTCGAAGTCCGGCGCCTTGCGGTTGCGCTTTTCCTCGACCTTGATGATGTGCCAGCCGAACTGCGACTTCACGGGGTCGGAGATCTTGCCCGGCTCGAGCGTGAAGGCGACGGCCGAGAATTCCGGCACCATCTGCTCCTTGGTGAAGAAGCCGAGGTCGCCGCCGTCGGCAGAGCCCGGGTCCTTGGATTTCTTCTTGGCAAGCTCGGCGAAATCAGCGCCCTTGTCGAGCTCGGCCTTCACTGCCTTGGCCTCGTCCTCGGTCTCGACCAGGATATGGCGGGCGCGCACCTCCTGCTCGCCGGTGATCTGCTTGGAGGCCTCGTCATAGACCTTCTTCATGGCGTCGGGGGTGGTGGCGGCCTTGCCCTCGCCGGCAAGCAGGCTGTCCATCAGGAGGCGGTTGCGGGCGAATGCCAGGCGCTTCTTGAACTCCTCGCTGTCGGCGACCTTCTTGTCTTCGGCAGCCTTGCTGACGATCTTCATGTCGATCAGGAAGGACAGGACGTTCTCGTCCTTGGTCGCCGGGTCCATCTGGGCCAGGCTGGGTCCGAGTTCTTCCTCGGCCATGGCGACGTCGCTCTTCTTGATTTCCGCGCCATTGACCTTCGCCAGCACCGGATCGTCGGCGGCGCGGAGCGGCCCAGCGCACGCCAGGGACAGCGCCAAAGCGAGGCAGCCGGCCAGGGCGGACGCATGGCGGAAACGCTGGCCGGTGGTTACCGGGAACGAGGTGGTCATGGAAAATCCTTATGTTGAAGCAGGGGGCTGCTCGAGCGGGGCGGACACTCGCCCAATTCAGGGGGGCTTGGCAACGCGAAAAGTCTGTCAAAATGATGAATTAGCCGCAATGCGGCCGCCGTTGACAAGGCTAGAGGCCGGCCATATCTCTGGCCGGTCGCGTCCATGGCGATAGCGTTTATTTTGCTGCGTTTTTGGCCGTTGAACCCAGACTTGCTCAATTCCCACCCATATGGCGGACCACCCCCGCAGTCCGGGCTGAAGGCGCCATCGGCGTCACGGTGAGTTGATAGGCAGGCGGGTGACAACTTCTTGGCTGCAACGCGGTTAAATCGCGAACACAGGAACTAGGCATGATCGGCGCGCTCGCCCGCAAGTTTTTCGGCTCCGCCAACGACCGGCGGGTGAAGGGATATCAGTCCCGCGTCAACGCGATCAACGCGCTGGAGCCCGAAGTCTCGAAACTCTCTGACGAAGCGCTCAAGGCCCGCACCGCCGAGTTCAAGAAGCAACTCGCCGAGGGCAAGACGCTCGACGACCTTCTGGTGCCTGCCTTCGCCACAGTGCGCGAGGCGGCCAAGCGCACGCTCGGCCAGCGCCATTTCGACGTCCAGCTGATCGGCGGCATGGTGCTGCACGAGGGCGACATCGCCGAGATGAAGACCGGCGAAGGCAAGACGCTGGTGGCGACGCTCGCGGTCTACCTCAACGCGCTCGCCGGTAAGGGCGTCCACGTCGTCACCGTCAACGATTATCTCGCCCGCCGCGACTCCGGCTGGATGGGTCAGATCTATGGCTTCCTTGGCATGACCACCGGTGTGATCGTGCACGGCCTCGACGATGCCGAACGCAAGGCGGCCTATGCCTGCGACATTACGTATGGCACCAACAACGAATATGGCTTCGACTATCTGCGCGACAACATGAAGTACCGGCTCGAGGACATGGTCCAGCGGCCGCACTTCTTCGCCATCGTCGACGAGGTCGACTCCATCCTGATCGACGAAGCGCGCACGCCGCTGATCATCTCCGGCCCGCTCGACGACCGCTCCGACTTCTACAACACCATCGATTCGTTCCTGCCCAAGCTCGACAAGACCGATTACGACGTCGACGAGAAGCAGCGCACGGTGACGCTCACCGAAGCCGGCATGGAGAAGATCGAGACCTTGCTGCGCGACGCGGGCCAGCTCAAGGGCGAGTCGCTCTACGACGTCGAGAACGTCTCCGTCGTGCACCACATCAACCAGGCGCTGCGCGCCCATACGCTGTTCACGCGCGACAAGGACTACATCGTCCGCGACAACGAGGTCGTCATCATCGACGAGTTCACCGGCCGCATGATGCCGGGCCGCCGCTATTCGGAGGGCCTGCATCAGGCGCTGGAAGCCAAGGAGCACGTCCAGGTTCAGCCTGAGAACCAGACGCTGGCCTCGATCACCTTCCAGAACTATTTCCGCATGTACGAGAAGCTCGCGGGCATGACCGGCACGGCCGCGACCGAAGCGGACGAATTGTTCGACATCTACAAGCTCGAGGTCGTGGAGATCCCGACCAACCTGCCGGTCGCGCGCCTCGACGAGGACGACGAGGTCTACCGCACCCAGCAGGAAAAATACGGCGCGATCCTCGCCGAGATCGAGCGTGCCAATTCGCGGCTCCAGCCGGTGCTCGTCGGCACCGCCTCGATCGAAAAGTCGGAAGTGCTCGCCGAATTCCTCAAGAAGAACGGCTACAAGCAGATCGATTTCGGCAAGGAGAACGCGCTCGACAAGCTCTATGCTGCGGCCCGCGCCGGCAAGCCGGCAAAGCTGTTCGCGGTGCTGAACGCGCGCTTCCACGAACAGGAAGCCTATATCGTCGCCGAAGCGGGCGTGCCCGGTGCGATCACGATCGCGACCAACATGGCCGGCCGCGGCACCGACATCAAGCTCGGCGGCTCGCTCGAGATGCGTATCCAGCAGGAGACCGCAGGCATCGAGGACGAGGCCGAGAAGGCCAAGAAGATCGAGCAGATCAAGGCCGACATCGCGCACTTCCGCGATCTCGTGCTGAAGGCCGAGGAGACCATCGAGATCGAGCCGGCGAAGGGGAGCAAGCCAGCCAAGACCGTGAAGAAGCCGGGCGGCCTTTATATCATCGGCTCGGAGCGGCACGAATCCCGCCGCATCGACAACCAGCTCCGCGGCCGTTCCGGCCGTCAGGGCGACCCCGGCCGCTCGAAATTCTTCCTGTCGCTCGAAGACGATCTGATGCGCATCTTCGGCTCGGACCGTCTCGACAGCATGCTCCAGCGTCTCGGCCTGCAAGAGGGCGAGGCCATCATCCATCCCTGGATCAACAAGGCGTTGGAGAAGGCGCAGCAGAAGGTCGAGGCGCGCAACTTCGACATCCGCAAGAACCTGCTCAAGTTCGACAACGTCCAGAATGACCAGCGCAAGGTGATCTTCGATCAGCGCGTCGAGCTGATGAAGGACGAGAGCGTTGTCGAGACCGTCACCGACATGCGCCACGCTTTCATCGACGATCTCGTCGCCAAGCACGTGCCCGAGCATGCCTATGCCGAGCAGTGGGACGTGGCGGGCCTGAAGGACGAGCTGAAGCGTGTGCTCGATCTCGACCTGCCGGTCGACGAATGGGCCAAGGAAGAGGGAATCGCCGACGAGGAGCTGCTGAACCGCATTGAGACCAAAGCCGACGAGCACATGGCGGCCAAGGTCGCGCAATGGGGGCCCGACGTGATGCGTTACGTCGAGAAGACCATTCTGTTGCAGACGCTCGACCATCTCTGGCGCGAGCACCTGATCATGCTCGACCATCTGCGCCAGGTCATCGGTCTGCGCGGTTACGGCCAGCGCGATCCCTTGCAGGAGTACAAGACTGAGGCCTTCAATCTCTTCCAGGAGATGAGCGCACATTTGCGCGAGGCCGTCACCGCGCAGCTGATGCGCGTCGAGATCGTCCCGCCGGAGGAGGAAGCCCCGCTGCTGCCGCCGATGGAGGCGCACAAGTTCGACCCGAACACCGGCGAGGACGAAATGGCCATCGCCAGCGTCTCGCTCGGAGCGCAGGCCACTGATGCCGCCCTTCGCGATCCCAAGAACCCGGCAAGCTGGGGCAAGATCGGCCGCAACGAGGACTGCCCGTGCGGCTCGGGCAAGAAGTACAAGCACTGCCACGGCAGGTACGCTTAGCCAGTGATTTCAAACGGTTACACGGACGAACCACCTGCTGTAAATTTTCGGCCGTCCAACTCTTGAAAGCATTTCGATCCTGGTGGTGCTTGCCGAACTTCAGGGGCACCGGCAGTCACCATCACTACCGTGGTCACCAAGTCTAACCGCCAACAATCGCCTGCGGCGATACTCGCTACGCTCGTGTGCCGTGGTTGAAGTTTCGGGTGTTAGGCCAACCTACCATCAAGTCAATCACACTTCAGCCGACGACGGCCAAAGCATGATCGTGCAAGCTTGCATATAGCCCCGTCACACGCCAAATGCAGACACACTTTGGTACGGGGTGGCTGAGCGGTCTTCCTTTTACGTCCTGTTCGTCAGCGCTAGCAGGCACAGCCCCATTTGGCCGAAGCTGTGCAGCTCGAGGGTCGCAGTGCAGCGTTGCCCTCATCATGCCACCGATGTTGGGGCGTCGGCAGCTTGTGACCCATCCAATCTCGTTTTTGAGGTGATGCCCTCACTGAACTCCGCTCGCTTAGTGCAAGCTCGACAGGTTTAGCACCCGAGATCTGCTGTAGGGATAGTCGCTTCTATTTAGTCCAGTGCGGTACTGCAGACGAACAAGTCTTGCCATGCAGGTCTGCATCCCTGGAGCCCATCAAGCCAGCCATTTCTCTATTGGCATTTCGGCCATCACTGCCCTGGCGCAGCTATGGTCACGGTCTCTTCCATGATCTTGGCTTGATCGCCGTCTCGGACGATGATGGCGGTGTAGTAGCCCCGCAGCGGTTGGTCCGCGAGCTTGGCTCGCCATTCGCCAGCATTGAAGACAAAATTCCCAACAGACCGGGTTACGTTCCGCTCTACCGAGTAATCGTGCAGGTCCAGATTGACGACATCCTGCAGATTCCGACGAATGGCTTCTCGGCCCACGAACATCCCGCTCGGCGTTACTCTGATGGCATCCTCAGTGAAGGCGCCCGCCATGGCATCGACGTCTTTGCGATTATAAGCCTCGGCAAAGTTCTTTTGGAGTTCGGCGTACTGGTCGCCACTGACCTGCGGCTCCTGTCCAGCAGCCACACCCGAGATCACCGCCATGCCTAAGGCAAGTACGATCATACGCACCATCGATGTGACTCCCAATTTTACCCGGAGAAACTTGAAAAGTGGTCAAAGCTACACGTTTCAGATTAGAATTGATGCGGGTGGTAGCCGTTCTACTGCTACCGCCGACTTTCACACCGCAGACTTCAAGAGCCAGAGGTAATCAATGATCCCTTGAGGAGGAAGAACATGAATCGACGAACCATACTCGCTATGGGGCTGCTGTCAGCGGCATTCGTCGCAGCAGGATCTCAGATGGGGCTCACGCAGAGCAATCTTCTGCTAGGCACCTGGAAGCTCAACCTCGAAAAATCAAAATTTAGTCCTGGCCCACCACCGAAGAGCCAAACCCTCAATTTCCAACGGGCAGGGCAAGATCTCCAGAATACTGCCGAAACGGTCGACGCACAGGGTCAGGTCACAAAAATAGTCTTCATGCACATCTATGATGGGAAGCCTCACCCCACGACAGGCAATCCCTTGTTTGATGCGACGACCTACACCCCAGTCGATGATCACCACGTGAAGTGGGTCCGATCCAAAGCTGATAAGCCCATTCAAACCGGCTCGAACGAGATATCAGCTGACGGCAAAACCTTTACTGTTACTATCGAGGGCGTCGGTGCCAATGGTCAGCCAATTAGTAACGTAGCCGTTTACGACCGGCAGTAGATTGCGTTTCAATCCTTAGCGCCGCACCAGCGATCTTGGCTTCACTGGTGCGGTGCGTCTGCAAGCAAGTTAGGCGTCAGGAATAGTGGCGCCGGCCAGCCAATATGAAGTAGCCTGGGGCGCTGCAGACGAACAGTCTTGCCATGCCAGTCTGCATCCCTGGAGTCCGTCAAGCCAGCCACGTCATTCTTCTATTGACATTTCAAGCGACGCCAGCCGCTTAGCGAAGCTCGTCAACCCCGATCAGCAAAAACCGGCCAAGCTTTGCAGGGTCACTTCTCTGGGAATTCCCTCGTAAAGGTCGCTGATCCCAAATTTGAATTACCCGGGCCGAAAGCGGTGACGGTGATCTGATAAGAATGGCTGCCGCTCGGCGGGCTTGGTGGCGAGTAGTTCTTCAGAGCTCCACAAGCTACCGTTGATTGCCCTTTGTACGGCACCGTTCCGCCACCGTGATTGTAGCTCGGTACCTGAAGATCAACCATGTGGAATTGCAGCGTCGTCGTCCCCTTCGGCACGCCGCTCAACGAGAACACTGGCGAACTCAATCCGCACCATCGAAAGTTCATCGAGAACGCCGATGCATCTGCCGTGCTCATCGCTAGCAATGCGGCCGCACAAACTACCAACCGAATACGCATTTCTATTTCCTCCAATCGTCTAGAGGCCAACGACAATCGATTGGTTGTCCGCGTACAATACCAACCTGACCCGTTCCAAATAGAGTGCCACCAATCAGCCATTACATCTAATGGCATTCCAAGCGACTCTGCTGCTTGGCGAAGCACTTCTCAGCTATCGCAACCCCATCATCGCTACTTCGGCGGTGCATCGTAGAGCGGCTTGCCCTTGTCGACGATGTGCACCGTCAAGAGCTTGATCGTCTTGTCACCGACGACCTTGTAAGCACCGTGCGGCGTGTCTCGTACGTTCAAGCCAACAGTGCCAGTCGGGATCGGCATCTGCCTTCCATCGGGCAGTTCGATCGTACCCCCTTCGAGGAAGTAATATGACTCGTCGCCATGATGAATGTGGCGCATCGAGACATCCCCGGGCTTCAGCTCGCTAATGCTCGTGATGATCTCCATGTTCGTGCCAGTGAGGTCACCTCGCTTCAGCTCTTTACGAAAGGGAGAGTCCTGCGCACCAGCGGCTGGGGCCACGATGAAAGCCAAAGCAATGCCGAGCAGCACCATCTTCATTGCAATCCTCCCTGGTGTAATTCACGTTGAAAGCTCACCGGTAAAACGGCAGCATCGTTCAGTTTGCAGCCACCCACAAGCTGCTTCCGCAACGCATCAATCCCGGGGAAACTTCGGTCGCTAACAGCAGCCCAAAACGCTAGAGCTACCCCGGCAGCCCAAGACGAGCCCCGACGATGCGTTCGGGCTAGCTGCGCGGTCCAGACACTCGGGCAAAGCAAAACGCATCAGACGCTCTGAGCGAGTTAGGGCGCACCGGGAGCCTACGATGCACAGGAGACGAGACAGGGTTCTCGACAAAAAATTGACAGGGCTAATTTCCGGGGTCGTAAGTTGCTGAAATCATTATCTGCAATGGCAATACAAGCACTGCCGCGGCAGGTACGCGTAAGGCTTGAATGTATTAGTGGGGCGCAACACCGGCGCCTCATTCTCGAGTGTCGTCGCCCGACTGACCGGGCGATCCATTACGCCACGGCTTCTCGGCTCAATCGCGACCGTCTCCGGAATACTGGATCGCCTGTTGCAGTGCGCAAGTGCGCACAAGGCGGGCGATGACAGTTGAGCGTGACGCGCCCAGCTCTCACCCCACCGTCGTCCTGGCGAAGCCAATTACCCAGGGGAAGTCGCGGCGCGACGCAGGCAACCGCCAGTCGTCGCCAAGTAAATGCGGTGGTAATGGGCCCTGGATCAGCGCTCCGCCCCGGACAACGCTGCGCGTTGCCAAGAACTTCGCTTGTCAAGGACGACGTGCTTTGAGAAGCCGAACTTAATCAGCCCTCAATTCGAGCTGTCGATCAAGCTCTCCAGCAGCCGCTTGAGCTCACTCGTCGATTTGTCGCCGTAGCTCTCCAGGATGTGCTCCTCCTGGTCCACCGCAAGCGAGTTGAGCTTCTTGCTCAGCACCTTGCCGCGGTCGGAGATGAACATCAGCACCTTGCGGCGGTCGTTCGGATCCTGCACGCGGTAGACCAACGTGTCCGAGACCATGCGGTCGATCATCTTGGTCAATGTCGGATGGTTGAGCAGCACGGCATCGGCGAGTTCGCCCATCGAATGCCCGTTGCCATCCGACAGCACTTTCAGGATGCGCCATTGCTCGACCGGCACGCCCTCTTTGCTCAACCGTAGTTCGAGCTGCCGGTTGATCTCCCGGTTGGCTTGCGCGAGCAGATAGGCGAGATGATCGGTGATCGGGGAGTTTTCTTTCGAGGATTTTGCCACGGCTAAGACTTCGTCTTGACCCAAATGAGTGAATGTCTTGCAATCAATGCCGCATCTATATGCACTTCAATTGTTGAATATTCAATATTTTCAAAATAGGATCATTGCCCAACAAAAGGGCGGAAGCCGCGGCCGCCTGCTCAATGTGCTTTCAAGTCTGGTCCCAGACAGGAGTTGGCGTGCGCGCGACGGTATACTTCCCGGCTCACGGCGGCCCGGCGTTGCCGCCGTCCTTGCTGTTCAGGAATCTGTCGTCATCGGCGGCTGATGGTGTCTTGTCGCCCAGGGATCACGCCTTCTTCAAGCGGCGCCGCGCGAACAAGCTACGGATCGGCGGCTTCATCTGCTGCACCGGCTCGCCTGGAGTTTGGGGCCCCTGTGCGACCAACAGCGCCAAGCTCGCCGTTGCCGAGATCAACAAGCGCGGCGGCATTCTCGAGCGCGAAATCGAGCTTTCCATTTACGACGCCGGCGGACCGCTCGACGAGGTGCTGAACCGCGCCGAGCAGGCGATCGCGTTCGACGAGGTCGATCTCATCGTCGGGCTGCACACCAGCGCGGTCCGTGTCGGCTTGCGCGACGTCACTACGCGTCATCGCATCCCCTACATCTATACGCCGGTCTATGAAGGCGGCGAGTGCACGCCGGGCGTGATGGCGATCGGTGAGACGCCGCGCTGGCAGAGCCGGCCCTCGATCCACTGGCTCGCCGAGGTCAAGAAGGCGTCGCGCTGGTACCTGATCGGCAGCGACTATGTCTGGCCCTGGCAGTCGCATCGCGCCGTGAAGAATTACATCAAGGAAACCGGCGGCCTTGTCGTCGGCGAGGAGTTCGTTCCTCTCGGCGAGGACAATCACCAGCCTCATCTGGCGCGCATCCGCGCCGCGAGGCCGGATGTCGTGCTGATCTCGCTGATCGGCACCGACAGCATCACCTTCAACCGTGCCTTCGGCGAATGCGGGCTTGCCGCGACGACGCTGCGGCTGGCCGGCGCGATGGACGAGACGGTCCTGCTCGGCATCGGCGCCGACAACAGCGAGAACATGTTCTGCGCCTCCGGCTATTTCCCGGGCATCGGCTCGCGGAGCAACGACGACTTCCAGATCCGTTATCGCGCGATGTTCGGACCAAACGCTCCGCCGATCGGCTCGCTCGGCCAGTCCAGCTACGAAGGACTGCGTTTCCTCGAAGCCGTCGCGAATAAGGCAGGTTCGTTGTCCATGGCTCCGATGCTCGCGGCGGGGCGCAACATCGTTTATGGCGGCGCGCGCGGCCCGGTCACCGTTCGCAACGGTCACGCCCGGATGCAGATGTATCTCGCCGAGGCTGACGGTCTCGATTTCAAGCTGATCAAGCCGGTCTGAAACGAGATTGTCGAGTGGTCCTGGCGGATTTTCGAAATAATACTTGAAAAGGAAAATATTTCTGTCTGTAATATCGACGCGATGCCGATTGGTCCCGCGCTGTGCAGGCGCGGGACCATGCGGCTTCCGTCCACGCCAGGGATCAAGAAGCCTTTGAGGAGAGCGCCGTGACAGTTGTCCTTCCCACGCCAGCCCAACTTCGCAGCGTCGCCAAGCAGTGCGGCCTTTCGCTGACCGACGACGACGTCGCCTCGTTCCGCGGCCTGATGCAGGGCTCGATCGAAGCCTACAATCTCGTCGCCGCGATGCCGGACGAGGTGCCGGAGGTCAAATACCCGCGCACGCCGGGATATCGACCCTCGGCCGAAGAGAACCCGCGCAATGCCTGGTATCGCAAGTCGACCGTGAAGGGCGCCGCCAGCGGCAAGCTCAAGGGCAAGACCGTCGCGCTGAAGGACAACATCATGCTGGCCGGCGTTCCCATGACCAACGGGTCGTCGACGCTGGAAGGCTATGTGCCCGATTTCGACGCCACGATCGTCACGCGCATGCTGGATGCCGGCGCCGAAATCAAGGGCAAGGTGCATTGCGAGCACTTCTGCCTGTCCGGCGGCAGCCACACCGGCTCGTACGGGCCAGTGCATAATCCGCACAAGATGGGCTACTCGGCTGGCGGCTCGTCGTCAGGCTCTGGCGTCGTGGTTGCACTCGGCGAGGTCCACATGGCGATCGGCGGCGATCAGGGCGGCTCGATCCGCATGCCGTCCTCGTTCTGCGGCATCTACGGCATGAAGCCGACCTGGGGCCTCGTGCCCTATACCGGGATCATGCCGATCGAGATCTACGTCGATCATACCGGACCGATGACTGCGACGGTCGCCGACAACGCGCTGCTGCTCGAAGTGCTCGCCGGCGACGACGGCTATGATCCGCGCATCAAGGCGCCGAAGGTCGAGGAATACACCAAGGCGCTCGGCCAGGGCGTCAAGGGCATGAAGATCGGTATCGTCAAGGAAGGCTTTGAGCAGCCGGTCGCAGAGGCGGCGGTCAATGAAAGTGTGCGCGAGGCGGCAAAACGCTTCAAGGATCTTGGAGCCAGTGTCGAGACGGTATCGATTCCGATGCACCTCCTGGGCGGCGCGATCTGGACCCCGATCGGCACCGAAGGCCTGACCCAGACCATGATGTTCGGCGACGGTTACGGCCTCAGCCGCGGCGATCTCTATTCGACCTCCCTGATGGATTTTCACCGCGGCTGGCGCCGGCAGGCCGACTCGCTGTCCGAGACCACGAAGTTGTTCATGATGCTCGGCACCTACATCAACAACAATTTCGGGCCACGCTTCTACGGCAAGGCGCTCAACATCTCCCGCCGGCTGACCGCGGCCTATGACAAGGCGTTCAGCGATTACGATCTGCTGTTGATGCCGACCACACCGATGAAGGCGACCAAGCTGCCGGAGCCCAATGCCAGCCGCGAGGAATACGTAGCCCGCGCGCTCGAGATGATCTCCAACACCGCGCCGTTCGACATCACCCATCATCCCGCGATGTCGCTGCCCTGCGGCATGGTCGACGGCCTGCCCGTCGGCCTGATGCTGGTCGGCCGCATGTTCGAGGAATCCACGATCTACCGCGCCGCCCATGCCTTCGAGCAGATCGGCGACTGGAAGAAAATGTGAGCGAGGCTTCGATGCAGGCGAACGGAAACGCAACGCATGGCTAACGCGTTCGTCGCGGCGTTCGAGATCCTGAGCTTTGGCGCGATCATCGTCCTGATCGTGCTGGGGCTCGGGATCATCGCCAGCATGATGGGCATCTTCAACTTCGCGCAAGGCGAGTTCGTCCTGCTCGGGGCTTACATCACCTATCTTGCCTACGCCAAGGGGCTGCCGATCTGGGCGGGCATGGCTGCGGCGCCCTTCGCGGTCGGCGCGCTCGGCTTCGTGCTGGAGGCGCTGATCATCCGCCGGTTCTATGCCGCGCCCATCGTCGCCATGCTCGGCACCTATGCGCTCGGCCTCATCATCCGGGAATCCGTGCGCGGGCTGATCGGCGGCTTCTACCTCACCGTGCCGGAGCCGATCGGCGGCTCGCTCGACATCGGCGCCATGCACATCTCGGCCTGGCGTTTCACCATCATCGTGATCACGCTCCTGGTGATGGGCGGTTGCTATCTGCTGCTGTCGCGCACGAGTTTTGGCCTGCGCGTGCGGGCCACGCTGGAGAATCCGTCGCTGGCACGCGCGTCGGGCATCTCCACGCCGCTGATCTACGGCGCTACGTTTGCGTTCGGCGCCGCGCTTGCCGGCCTTGCCGGTGCGCTGATCGTGCCGGTGTTCAGCCTGTTTGCCGATCTCGGCCTGCGCTTTCTGATCCAGGGTTTTGTCGCGGTCATGGTCGGCGGCGTCGGCTCCTTCATCGGACCGGTCGCAGGCGCCGGCGTCATCGGCACGCTCAGCGCGGCGCTGCCGTGGGTGATGGCGCCCGTCGTCGCCGACGTGCTGGTCTTCGTGCTCGCCATTGTCTTCATCAAATTCCGTCCGCAGGGCCTCATCGCAGGAAAAGGGGTTTAGTCACATGTTCGATCGCACTCAGCTCTCACGGCGCCGCTTTCTCTCCAATCTTGCCTTTGCCTCCGGTGCGGTCGCAACCAGCGTCGGCAGCTGGGTGATTCCGGCTCCCTGGGCCAATGCGGCCGAAGCCCCGATCAAGGTCGGCATCGCCACCGACCTCACCGGTCCGATCGCCTATGCCGGCAATGCCGATGCCAACGTCGCCAAGATGGTGATCAAGGAGATCAACGCCGCCGGCGGCCTGCTCGGCCGGCCGCTCGAGCTCTATATCGAGGACACCGCTTCCAACGAATCCGTCGCCGTCGGCAATGTCCGCAAGCTGATCCAGCGCGACAAGGTCGACATGGTCTTGGGCGGCATCACCTCCTCGATGCGCAACGCGATCAAGGATCCGATCGTGGCACGCGGCAAGACGCTCTACATCTATCCGCAGCTCTATGAAGGCAAGGAGTGCACGCCCTATCTGTTCTGCACCGGACCGACGCCGGCGCAGCAATGCGACGAGTTCATCCCCTGGCTGATCAAGAACGGCGGCAAGAAGTTCGCGCTGCCGAGCGCCAATTATGTCTGGCCGCACACGCTCAACGTCTATGCCCGCAAGGTGATCGAGGCGAACGGCGGCGAGATCGTGTTCGAGGAATACTATCCGCTCGACCAGGTCGATTTCTCCGCGACCGTCAACCGCATCATCTCCAACAAGGTCGACGTCGTCTTCAACACCGTCATTCCGCCTGGCGTCGGGCCGTTCTTCAAGCAGCTCTATGAAGCCGGATTCCTCAAGAACGGCGGGCGCCTGGCCTGCGTCTACTATGATGAGAACACGCTCAACATCAATCAGGCCGCCGAGATCGAGGGGCTCGCAAGCTGCCTCGACTATTTCAAGGTGCTGACCAAGGAAAGCCCCTTCGACGCAAAAATCCAGGCGGCCTACGAGAAGGACTTCCCGGGCAACTTCCTGTTCGCCGCCGGCAGCGCCGCCACCGGCACCTATCGCGGCCTGAAGCTGTGGGAAGCGGCGGTCAAGGAAGCGGGCAAGGTCGACCGCGAGTCCGTTGCCGCCGCGCTCGACCACGCCAAGATCGCCGAAGGTCCCGGCGGACCTGCCGAAATGGTGCCGGGCAAGCGGCACTGCAAGATGAAGATGTATACCGCGGTGGCCAAGGGCGGAAATTATGAGATCGTCGCCCGCAGCGACGGGCTTGTCGATCCCAAGGAATGCTGAGGCGGAATGGGAAGCCGATGAGCGTGGTAAGAGAAGCCATCGCCGGCGACGAAGCGGACGACGCGATGGCTGAACGCGTGGCAGCGGGACGGGCCAGGGAACAAATCGAGGCAGGACGAAAAGTCCTGCCGATCGTCGAAGGCGTCGTGCTCGTCGCGGCACTGCTCGCGCCGCTGGTGCTCCAGGACTACCTCACCGTGTTCGCGACGCGCGTGATCATCCTCGCGCTGTTCGCGCTGTCGTTCGACCTCGTCTGGGGTTATGCCGGGATCATGAGCTTCGGTCAGGCCCTGTTCTTCGGATCGGCCGGCTATGGCGTCGCGCTGCTCGCGCGCGACCTCGATATCACCAACATGTTTCTGGTGCTGCCGGCGGGCACGCTGATCGGCCTGACCTTCGCACTGCTGCTCGGCGGCTTTCTGTTGCTGGGGCGGCATCCCTCCAGCGTGATCTTCGTGTCACTGGGCACGCTGACGGGCTCCTACGCGGCCGACCGCCTGGCGCGCGGCTGGTACTATCTTGGCGGTCAGAACGGCATCCCCTCGATCGCGCCAATGTCGCTTGGTTCATACGAACTCTCGGAAGGGCCGGCCTTCTATTATCTCGTGCTCGGCATCCTCGTCGTGGTCTACCTGCTCTGCCGCTTCCTGGTGCGTTCGCAGTTCGGCCTTGCGCTGGCAGGCCTGCGCGAGAACGAACAACGCATCGCCTTCTTCGGCTACAAGGCGCAGCATCTCAAAGCCATCATCTTCACCATCGGCGGCGCCATCGCCGGGCTCGCCGGCAGCCTCTATGCCTTCCATGAAGGCTTCGTCTGGCCCAATATGGTCGGCGTCGTGGTGTCGACCCAGGTGGTGCTCTACGTGCTGTTCGGCGGCTCCGGCACGCTGATCGGCGCCGTCATCGGCGCCGTCATTGTCGAAGGCGTCAGCTTCTGGCTGTCGGACAATTACCGCGATATCTGGCCAATCATTCTCGGCTTGTTGCTGCTGCTCGTGATCCTGTTCCGGCCGCTCGGCTTGATCAGTTTTGTCCTCGGCGAGCGTGAACGCGTCGGCAGCTTCGGTGCCAAACCCAAGGAGAAGCGCAATGCCGCTCCTTGAAGCCGCCGGCATCAGCAAGGTCTTTGGCAAGCTCACCGCGCTCGACGGCGCGGCGCTCAGCGTCGGCGAAAACGAGTTTCACGGGCTGATAGGACCGAACGGCTCCGGCAAGAGCACGCTGATGAAGTGCATCGCCGGGGCCGAAGTGCAGACGCAGGGCAAGGTGAGCTTCGTCAACACCGACATCACCGCCCTCACGCCGACCGAGCGCGCCCGCGCCGGCATGAGCCTGAAATTCCAGATCACGTCCGTGCTGCCGTCGCTGACCCTGTACGACAACATCCTGCTTGCGCTGCAGGCGCAGTCTTCGCTGTTCGATCTCGTATGCTCGCGCACGCGCAGGCTGCTGCACGACCAGGTCATGACCATGCTGACGCAGTTTCGTCTGGCGAACCGCGCCTTCGATGCGGCCGCCGCGCTGTCGCATGGCCAGCAGCAATGGCTGGAGATCGCGATGGCGCTGGCGGGCAAGCCAAAACTCCTGCTGCTGGACGAGCCGACCGGCGGCATGAGCCTCGAGGAGCGCCGCGTCACCGGCGAACTGCTCGAGCCGATCAAGCAGCATTGTTCGCTCGTCATCGTCGAGCACGACCTCGATTTCATCCGCGACATCTGCGATCGCCTCACCGTGCTCGACCAGGGCAGGGTGCTGGCATCAGGCACGGTGTCCGAGATCCAGGCCAACAAAGCCGTCCAGGAGATTTATCTGCGCCGTGCCTGAATTTTTGGACATCAAGCATCTCGATGCTGGCTATGGCCGCAGCCAGGTGCTGTTCGGCGTCAGCCTCGGCATCCCCTGGCGCGGCGGCGTCGCCGTGCTCGGCCGCAACGGCGCCGGCAAGACCACGCTGATGAAGACCATCGTCGGCGAGCTGCCGGCCTGGAAGGGCGAGGTCGCCTTCGACGGCCGCGACATCAGCCGCCGCGCCACCGAGCAGCGCGTGCGCGCCGGTATCGGCTACGTCCCGCAGGAGCATTCGGTGTTCGCGCGCCTGTCGGTGCGGGACAATCTCGCCGTCGGCTCGCTCGCGAACAAGGATTCCTCCGCGGTCGATCGCGTGCTGACCATCTTCCCCAAGCTCGGCCAGCGTCTCGACCAGCCTGCCGGGACCCTTTCCGGCGGCGAGCGCAAGATGCTCGCGATCGGCCGCGCCATGCTGGGGGATCCAAAGCTGCTGCTGCTGGACGAGCCCACCGAAGGGGTCTGGATCGGCGTCATCGAGGAGATCACCGAGCGCCTGATCGAGCTCGCGAAGACCATCGCCGTCATCATCGTGGAGCAGCATCTCGACCTCGCGCTGCGCGTCGCCGATTACGCCTACGTGCTCGATCGCGGCCGCGTCGCGCTTGAGGGTGAGGCGGGTGAGGTGCGGGGCAATCCGGAGCTGATGCGCTATCTGGCGCCGTAGCGAATGCGCGTGAGGCGCGCCGAACCCACAGCGACCACAGCTTTCATGCTCCGCGAAAGCAGGGCATGCAGTACGCCGCAGCCTCTCGGTTGATCACCGTGACTCACCCACGAAGGGCGACAATCTCGACCTGTGGCTCCGGCTCGAACCAGGGCCAAGCGCAACCTCGTTGAGAGCCTCGCTATGCGGGAAGTCGCGACCGATAGGGCGCCGTCAGAAGCAGCATGAAAAGTGCGCGCTCGGCCTGGTATTTTGCGGCGTGTCGACTTGATTCCCGCCCCTGCACCACGACTGCTCCTCCGATGGTGAAAACGCTCCAGGCCCATCTTTTTCGCTTGCGCTGCACCAAAGTCATTTCGAATGTGGGAAACTCCGGTCTAGCCATTGTCGCCGCTTCTCACCTTGGATCCAACCCGACAAACTTGAACGCGGAGGTCCGATACCTGTCTTCACCCATTTGGGTGAAAGGGGCATGTGCCGAGGCAAAGTCCCGGTCTGGGCCGTCGGGCGTAAGGGCGATGAGGGATGTCTCTGCGGGTGGATGGCACTCTAGCCGCCGCGCAACGCCTTGCCAGCGAGTAAGCTGACGAGCTCCTGCTGACGGGAAAGGCCGGTCTTCGACAGCACGGCTTTGAGCTGCGTGCGCACCGTCTCTCGCGTCACGCCGATTCTTGCCGCGAGGGCATCAACCGATCCGGCCTGTGCAACGCCACGTGCGACCTGGGCCTCTGCCGGCGTCAGGTCGAACAGCCCTTGCAGGACTTCCGCGCTCGGGACCGCGCCGCGATCGACGGGTGTCACGATGAGCATGAAGGTGGCTTGCGTGAAGATATCGCACGCCGATCCGCGCACCGGGACGACATGCACGACCATTGGTACGCGGTCCATGGCCGCTGCGATGGCGAGGGACTTGACGCCCCGGCTGTTGCCGACGAACGAGCTCCCCAGCGCCGCCGAGAACAATCCGTCCGCGTTGACATCGGTCAGGGTCAGCCGCTCTGCGCGGTCTTGGAATAGCGACGGCATCAGCGCTTCGAACAGCCCGTTCGCCGCGAGTAATTTGCCCCGTTCGCGCAAGATCGCTCCGGGCAGCCCGATGGCCTGCAATGCATCGGCTTGCGCGCGTGCGCGCTCGAAGCCAAGCCGGTTTGCAGTCAGAGACGCCCGAGCCAGATGCGGCCTCAGGCCATCGAGGAACGAGACGATCTCGCGCGGCACCGGTCCATTGTTTTGGTGTCGCGGCATGACGATCGCAATGGAATCGCCGCTCGGTATTGAAATGATGGTCCCGGCTCTGTAGCCGATTCCGTGCCTGCGGTAGAAATTGCAGTACACGTCATTGGTCGCGATCTCCTCTTCCGATACAAGGTCTCCATCGTTGAGGAAGCCGGCGTAGTTGAGGGCGGCGGCACGCGGCAGCAGCGGATCGCGCTCGCTCCATCCCTCTTCCAAGAAAAGATGCATGGTCTGGTCGTGATTGACGGAATTGATCCCGCTGACATAGCCGTCCCGTACCGCGAAAAGCAGTCCGCCATTGCCGCCGATGGCGTGACCGATTTCATTGAGGACCTCGGGCCACAATGACGGTATCAGCCCGGCCTCGTAAATGCGGTCTATCAGGTGATCGAGATGCCCAAATCCACTCATGCGCAGCGCGTAGGAGCAAACGCCGCAACTATAGCCGCGTGACCGGGCGACGCAATCCGGCACATCCAGAGGCGTTCCGGATTTATGGAGGGAACCAACCCGACGTCGTGCTTGGCTTATGCCGGAAGGCGCGGCATCGTCCCTACTTCATCGCTCCGAAGCGGCTGTCGAACGAGTTCGACGACACCACCGGCGCGGCGCCGGCGATCTGACCGCTCTCACCTGCACCTTCGCTCACCGACGGCTTCAGCGCCGGGCGTGTCTGGGCGAGGCGGGTGTTTGCGGGCTCTGCCGGCTTGGCGGCCACGGTCGCGGCCGGCTTCGGCGCGTCCTTCGCAACGTCCTTGGACTTGTCGTGCCCCGGCACGAACCGGGTCACGGCGGCCTTGAGCCGCGACGCTGCGGTGGGCGGCGTCGGCGTCGTGGCGGCCGGGGCCACGGAGGCGGTGGCTTGCGGCGGCGGGGTGGTCGCCGTGGTGTCGGCGGAGCCAAGGCCCATCTTGCGGCCGAGGTTGGAGAAGAAGCCTCCGGATTTCTCTTGGGTCTTCTCGGCAGGCTGGGCCGCGGCGACGCGGGTGCTGGTCGCGGGCGCGCTGGTAGCTGTGACCGGCTCTTCCTGCGGCGCAGGCGCGGATGCCGCCGCATCGAGATTCGGCTTGGGCGGATTGACATGGCCGGGGATGGTGCCCGGCGCCTTGGCCATCGCCAACATCTGCAGCGTGGTGCCTTCGGCGCTCTCGGACAGGCCCGTGGAGCCTTCCGGAATCTTCGCGGCGAAGACCTTGTTCATGCCGCCGTCGATGCCGGTGTTCATGCGCGCCACCGGCGTGCCCTTGGCGACCAGCCTAGCGTATTCCGCCTCGTCCTTGGCTTGCTTCCCCCGCACGGCGGCGGCGATGTCCTCGGGGATGACATAGGCCGGGCATTTTGCCGAGGCGTCGAACACCGGGTCGCGCTTGGCGTCCGCCGGCTTGGCTGCATCGAACACGTACTTCTTCTCGCAGAAATCGACCTTCGGCTCCTGCCGCGTCACCTCGAAATGATCATAGCCTTCCTTGATCATCTTCCAGAACGGCATGTTCGGATTGTTCCGGTGCTTGGCCATGTTCACCGGGGTCATCTTGAACGGATAGGCCTGGAGCTGGAACGCCTTCTGGCCGCCGAAAAAGGATTCGCGCCCTAGCGAATAGATCTCGGCGATCTGCTCGTCGGTCATGGCGTAACAGCCGCGCGAAGAACAATCGCCATGCACCATCAGCTGCGAGCCGGTGCGCCCGAGCGCCTTGTCGAACGCGTTGGGGTAACCGGTATTGAAGGACAGGTAATAGGCCGATTGCGGATTCATCTGGCTCGGATTGATCGAGTAGAATCCTTCCGGCGCCTGGCGGTCGCCTTCGCGCACCTTGGGGCCGAGATCGCCCGACCAGCGGCAGATCGGATAGGTCTTGAGCAGCGCGAACTGGCCGCTTCGGGTCTGCTTCCAGACTTCGAGCTCGGCCTCCTGCTTGAACAGGCGGACCAGGATCGGCGATTGCAGATCCATGTCCTTCTCGGTCATCGCGGCGAGCAGCTTTGGCGGCACCGGCTGGTTGGCCTTGGCGTTGGTCGCGAGCGAGACCTGGTCGGTGTCGCACCCGGTCAGCAGAACGCCGGCCGTCATCAGCGCAACCGAAGCCAAGAGCGCCCGAGCAAGCGAACGAGAAATCAAGATGGACCCCACACCGTGCCGGGCAGAAAGCGCGACCCCAATCGTTTGGAGCATGATCTGACCGGCGAACCAGACCCGTCGTGACGGGCTTTTCAGATCATGCCCCAGCGCTTATGCCCTGAAGCCATTGATTAAAATTCTAACCTCTGGGTCATGTGGTCGCAACCCGAGCGGGGATCACGAGCCCGTTGGCCCAGTGGCATGGTCAACGAAGACTAAATGGACGCGACTTTGGGCCTTACTTGGGCCTTTCGGCCGGATTGGAACAGAGATCGCCGATTTGGGCAAAAAAAGGGTTAACGCGGGGTTACTAGGGCCATCCGGGCTCTCGGGCCGAATCAGCCCAGTTTCCGGCCGATATCGAGGAATTTCTGCCGCCGCTGCTTGCGGATGGCGTCGCCGTCGAGGCCGCGGAGCTCGTCGAAAGCCTTGGCGATGGCATCGCCGGTGGTGGCGATCATGGCGGCAGGGTCGCGGTGGGCGCCGCCGACCGGCTCCTTCAAAATGCTGTCGATCACGCCGAAGCGGAGCATGTCCTGGGCGGTGATCTTCATGTTGTTGGCGGCTTCCTGCGCCTTGGTGCCGTCGCGCCACAGGATCGAGGAGGCGGCTTCCGGCGAGATCACGCTGTAGATCGCGTGCTCCAGCATCAGCACCTTGTTGGCGGTGGTGATGGCGATGGCGCCGCCCGACATGCCCTCCCCGGTGATGATGGCGACGTTCGGCACGGTCAGCGCCAGGCAGGCATCCGTCGAGCGCGCGATCGCCTCGGCTTGTCCCCGCTCTTCGGCGCCGATGCCGGGATAGGCGCCGGCGGAATCGGCGAGCGACAGCACCGGCAGACCGAACCGCTCGGCCATCTCCATCAGCCGCACGCATTTGCGATAGCCTTCGGGCCGCGCCATGCCGAAATTGTGCCGGATGCGGCTCTCGGTTGAATCGCCTTTTTCCTGGCCCATCACGCAGATCGGCTCGCCGCGGAAGCGGCCGAAGCCGGCGACCAGCGCCTCGTCCTCGCCGAATTTGCGGTCGCCGGCTAGCGGCGTGAACTCGGTGATCAGGCCCTTGATGAAGTCGTTGAAATGCGGCCGCTGCGGGTGCCGCGCCACCAGCGTCTTCTGCCACGGCGTCAGGTTCGCATAGAGGTCGGCCAGCGCTTGCGACGCCTTGTCCTCGATCCGCCCGATCTCCTCGGCGATGTCGGTGCCGGAAGCTGCGAGCGTGCGCAACTCGTCGACCTTGGAGTCGAGCTCGGCGACGGGCTTTTCGAAGTCGAGATAGCTGCGCATCTGGTCTGGCATCAACTCAATATAGGCGGACGGGGCTGGAGAAGCGAAGCGAGGTTGCGGTCGCGGAAAGAACTGTAGATTCTTCAATGGCTTGGCTTGTGTGCTCGTGGGCCGCAAGCCAAATCACTCGTGAAGCCCCGGCTCTTTCTGCGGAGATGTGGCCGAAGTCAAGGCGGTTTCGCCATCGCCGGGGTTGGACTCTCGTGTCCCGGACGCGCTGCAGCGCGCTGTAGCGCTGAGCCGGGACCCGGCAAGAGGCGTGGGGCCCAGCTCAGCGGCGCACCGTTTCACGCTGCGCCGCGGCGGGGGCACGCAAGATTACTTCTCCGCCAGTGGATGCAGGTCGCGCACCAGGCTCTTCAGCCGCTCCTTTACCACGTGGGTGTAGATCTGGGTCGTCGAGATGTCGGTGTGGCCGAGCAGGGTCTGCACGATGCGCAAATCGGCGCCGTTGTGGAGGAGATGGCTGGCGAAGGCGTGGCGCAGCACGTGCGGGGAGACCAGACGGGCCTGAAGCCCGGAGGCGACCGCGAGTTCCTTCAAGTCGCGCGCGAAATGCTGTCGGGTCAGATGTCCGCTCTCGCCGAATGAGGGGAACAGCCATTTCGAAGCAGCCACGCTGTTCTTCTTGTCAGCCTTTGCAGCTTCCATCGCCGCGAGATAATCCGCCATCGCCTGCCGCGAGGCTTCGTTGAGCGGCGCCAGGCGCTCCTTATTGCCCTTGCCGCGCACCACGATCATGCGCGCATCGCGCTTGGCCGCCGAGCGCGGCAGTGCCACCAACTCGGAGACGCGTAGGCCGGTGGCGTAGAGCACCTCGAGCAGGCAATAGAGCCGCAAGCTGCGCAGCCGTTTCGAGGGCGAGGCATCTGCCGCCTCGCTCAATTCCTTGGCGCGGCGGAGCATGCGGTCGACATCCGCAATCGACAGCACTTTCGGCAGGCCGCGGCCGCGCTTCGGCCCCGACAGGATCGCTGCGGGATCCTCGGTACGGATGCGCTCGTTGAGGAGAAAGCGGAACAGATGCCGCATCGCCGACAGCCGCCGCGCGACGCTGGTGGATTTGAAGCCGCGGGCATCGAGATCGGCGAGATAATCGCGCAGCGTTTGCGTCTCCGCATCCGCGAAAGTGTGGCCGACGCGGCCCAGAAATTCCGAGAGATCGGTGAGGTCGCGGCGGTAGGCGTCGAGCGTGTTGGGCCCGGCGCCCTGTTCCGCCGCGAGCATGTCGAGGAACAGGCCGGTGAGCCGGGTGTCGGAGGGTTTGGTGCGCATGCCCAAAGCCTAGCTGCTATTTCTTGAGAAACTTATCAGGCGGGATCGTCACCGTCATTTCCCGCGGCTTCGGACTGACGAAGTTTGCCAGCGCGAAGACCGCGCCATAGACGATGCCGGCGATCACGGCGAGGACCGTCAGGAAGCGGAACAGGCTGGGCATCGGCAAAGGGTCTCGATAGCGGTCTTGGCGGGCAAATTAACCAATGAAATCATCCAACATGTTCGCCGTTTCGTGGCAAGAGTCCTCTGGCGAGGCCCCCTGCGGGGTCGTATAGGTGGCGAAAGCATGCCGCCTTGGCGGCAGATCGAGCGAGATCCATGTCCGACGCCGCGCTGCCGATACCCGGTTCGCCTGAGGCCGACATCCTGTCGGCGCTCGGGGCGCGCTCGATCGTGCTTGTCGGGATGATGGGGGTGGGCAAATCCACCATCGGCCGCCGCATGGCGGCGCGGCTCAAGTTGCCCTTCGTCGATGCCGACACCGAGATCGAGGCGGCGGCCGGCATGAGCATACCGGAAATCTTCGAGCGCCACGGCGAGCCTCATTTCCGCGACGGCGAGGCCCGCGTGATCGCGCGGCTGCTGGACGGCGGACCGATCGTGCTCGCGACCGGTGGCGGCGCGTTCATGCGCGAGGAGACGCGCGCGCGCATCGCCGCGAAAGCGGTCTCGATCTGGCTCAAGGCCGACCACGACGTCATCATGCGCCGCGTGCGGCGCCGTGCCGATCGCCCGCTGCTCCAGACCGCCGATCCCGAAGGAACCGTGACGCGCCTGCTCACCGAACGCGAACCGGTCTATCGCCATGCCGACCTCACCATCGCCTCGCGCGACGTGCCGCACGACAAGATCGTCGAGGAATGCATCGAGACCCTGCATGCCCATCTCTGCGGCGTGCCACCTGCAGACCTTGCGAGTGCCGTACGATGACTGCGCCTTTGAAGCATTCCGATCCTGTCAATGTCGATGTCGCGCTCGGTGACCGCGCCTATGGCATCGTCATCGGCCGCGGCGTGCTGGCCTCGCTCGGCGAGCGCGTCGCGCGCTTGCGCCCCGGCGTGCGTACCGCCGTTGTGACCGACCGCACCGTCGCAAAGCACTGGCTCGAGCCCGCCGAGGCGTCGCTTGCCGCAGCCGGCATTCCGACCTCGCGCATCGTGGTCGAGGAAGGCGAGATCTCCAAAACCTATGCGGGCCTGGAAAAGGTCAGCGAGGCCCTGATCGCCGCAAAAATTGAGCGCAACGATCTCGTCATCGCGCTCGGCGGCGGCGTGGTGGGCGATCTCGCCGGCTTTGCCGCGGCGATCCTGCGCCGCGGCGTCGATTTCGTGCAGGTGCCGACCTCGCTCTTGGCGCAGGTCGATTCCAGCGTCGGCGGCAAGACCGGCATCAACTCGCCGCAGGGCAAGAATCTGCTCGGCGCCTTCCACCAGCCGGTCCTTGTCATCGCCGACACCGCCGTGCTCGACACGCTGTCGCCGCGGCAATTCCGCGCCGGCTATGCCGAGGTCGCCAAATATGGCGTGCTCGGCGACGACGCCTTCTTCACCTGGCTGGAGAAGAACCATGCCGATATCTTCAGGGGCGGCTCGGCGCGCGAGCATGCGATCGCGACGTCGTGCCGCGCCAAGGCCGCAATCGTCGCGCGCGACGAGCGCGAGACCGGCGAACGCGCGCTGCTCAATCTCGGCCATACCTTCGGTCATGCGCTGGAGGCGGCGACCGGCTTCTCGGACCGCCTGTTCCACGGCGAGGGCGTCGCGATCGGCATGACGCTAGCGGCGCAGTTCTCGGCCCGGCTCGGCAAGATCGGAGAGGCCGATGCGGCGCGCGTCGAGCGGCATCTGGTCGAAGCCGGCCTGCCGACGCGCTTGCAGGACATCGCGGGTTTTGCGCAGGAAGGCCTTGCCGACGCCGACGCGCTGATGGCGCTGATGGCGCAGGACAAGAAAGTCAAGCGCGGCAAGCTCACCTTCATTCTGCTGGAGGCGGTCGGGCGCGCCGTGATTGCGAAGGACGTCGAGCCGACGCTGGTGCGCGATTTCCTGCAGTCGAAATTAGCGCAGTGATGGCGGGATCGATTGGATCTGCCGCCCGCGAAACGGCGCGGAACGCCGAGGCGGTCGCGAGGCAAACATGAGTTCGATCTCCATCAATCTGCTGCTTGCTGTCCTCCTGCTTGCTGCCAACGCATTTTACGTGGCGGCCGAATTTGCCCTCGTGAAGAGCCGTGGCTTTCGCGTCAAGGCAATGGTCGAGCAGAACCGCTTCGGCGCACGCCTGTTGCAGACGATGATGGGGAATATCGAATCCTATCTCGCCTGCTGCCAGCTCGGCATTACCATGGCCTCCCTTGGTCTTGGCTGGATTGGTGAGCCGACCGTTTCTGCGCTGCTGAGCCCGATCCTCCATCCGCTCGGACTGTCGGAGGCGACGCTGCACTTCACCTCGTTCGTGGCGGGTTTTCTGGTTTTCTCCTCGCTGCACATCATCATCGGCGAACAGGTGCCGAAGACGCTTGCGATCAGGGAGCCGGTGCCGGTGTCGCAGTGGATTGCGTATCCGCTTCATGTCTCCTACCTGGTGTTCTACCCGCTGAGCTGGTGTCTCAACACGGCTTCGAGCGCGATCTTGCGTCTGATCGGCGTTCAGGAGTTTTCGCAGCACGAGATCCTGACGGATTCCGAGATCGAGGGCCTGGTTGAGGAATCGGCCGTACACGGCAAGATCGAGAGCGGCGAAGCCGAGTACATTCACAATGTCTTCCGCCTCGGCGAGCTGACCGTCTCCGACGTGATGGTTCACCGCACCGCGATGGTGATGATCAATGCCGATCTCCCGCCGGAGGAGCTGGTGCGGGAGGTGCTGGCTACCGAATACACCCGCATTCCGCTGTGGCGCGACAAGTCGGAGAACATTATCGGCATTCTGCACGCCAAGGATCTGTTGCGGGCAATCCGCGCGTCGGAAGGCGATACCTCGCGCATCGACGTCACCACCATCATGCTGCCGCCCTGGTTCGTGCCGGAAATGCGGCCGATATCCCAGCAGCTCAAGGCGTTCCGCCGCCGCAAGACCCATTTCGCGCTGGTCGTCGACGAATACGGCGAAGTCGAAGGGCTCGTGACGCTGGAAGACATCCTGGAGGAGATCGTCGGCGACATCGCCGACGAGCATGACGTCGTGGTCGCGGGCGTGCGCCGCCAGCCCGACGGCTCTGTCGTGGTCGACGGCTCGGTGCCGATCCGCGATCTCAACCGCGCGCTTGACTGGCACCTCCCCGACGAAGAGGCAACCACGGTCGCGGGCCTCGTCATCCACGAGGCGCGTTCGATCCCCGACCGCGGCCAGAGCTTCACCTTCCACGGCTTCCGCTTCCGCGTCCTCCGCCGCGAACGCAACCGCATCACCGCGCTCCGTATTTCACCGGTGCCGCGGGAGGCCGAGCTGGAGGAAGCCAAGCCGCGAAGGGCCGGAACTTCGTTTTGACCTCGCTTACCCTCCCTGGAGGTCCCTGGAGGGGAGGGTAAGCAAATCACCCTTCCCCCGGCGCCTGCGCGTGGATCGCGAGCGCATGCACGCCGCCAGCGAGTTCCGCGGCCAACGCCGAATTTATCATGCGGTGGCGATCGACCCGGCCCTTCCCTTTGAAGGCGGCAGATACGATATACACACGGAAGTGCGTCTCGCCGCTCGGCCGATGGCCGGCGTGGCCCTCATGCAAATGGGACTCGTCGACGACTTGCAGGCTCTCTGGCGTGAAAGCTTCCTGCAACTTGTTGCTGATAACGTCTCTGATAGCCATGTGAGCCATTAAGGGACGCGATCGCACTCCGTCAACACCATAGGCCGCCTCTGGTGGCCCGTTCTGAAAAGGCCGAAGTGAAACTTCGGCTACGGGTTTCAAGCTAATTGCAATGTCAAGACTTGAAGGTTTTTGCATTGCGTAGTCAAAGTCAGCCATGCCGATCGATTCATCAAAGTTCTTCGACTCCATCCGGGTCAAGCCGCGGGGCAAGCAGCCGGAAGTGAAGCCGCGCGACACCGTGGTCAATTGCGAATGGACCGGGTGTCAGAACAAGGGCGCGCATCGTGCGCCCAAGGGTCGCGACAATCAGCGTGAGTACTGGCACTTCTGCCTGAACCACGTGCGCGAGTACAATCAGAACTACAATTTCTTCTCCGGCATGAATGCCGACGCGGTCGCGCGCTACCAGAAGGATGCGCTGACCGGCCACCGCCCGACTTGGAAGATGGGCGCTAATGGCGGCGTCAAGAAAGGCGCGGAGGCGGAGATCGACAGCGCCTTCGATCCGTTCAGCATGTTCCAGGAGCTCAACGGCCGCGCCAACTGGCGCGGCGGCCCGCAAGCCCCGCCCAAGGCCGAGACGCGCAAGATCATGAACGCTGAGCGCAAGGCGCTCCAGGTCATGGGCCTCGGACCCGAGTCCACCCTCGCCGACGTCAAGAGCAAGTACAAGGCGCTGGTGAAGCAGCATCATCCCGACGCCAACGGCGGCGACCGCTCTACCGAAGACCGTTTGATCGAGATCATCAAGGCGTATAATTACCTGAAGACGGTGGTCCGCGAGGCCTAGTGCATTCAGGAATGCGTGCATCGGCCTTCAGAGGCTTTGCTTTGGCGACAGTCTAAAGCGCGATGACAAAGCGCGATGACGATGCATCCGGATCTGGTCGCGCTTACTTGGTGACGTCCGGGAACGCCATCTGGCACACCAGCCCTTCCGGCTTCCACCGCCGGGTGATCCTCCCGCGCAAGGTCCGGATGATGCCATCGACCGCGCCGATGCCAAAGCCCTTGCGCGTCGGCGGTTCGTTGACCGGGGGACCGCCGCGCTCTGACCAGTGCAGTACGAGAGGGTCTGCACCATTGGTCTCCCAGCGGATCTCCAGCGTGCCCGAAGGCGTCGACAGCGCCCCGTATTTGGCGGCGTTGGTCGCAAGTTCGTGCACGGCGACCGCGATCGATTGGGCGAGCGTCGCCGGCAGCCGGAGGTCGTCTCCAGCGATGCTGATACGTTCGCCGTCTGCGCCTGCGTAGGGCCGGAGTTCCTCTTCGACGATGGTCTTCAGACTCGCACCGGTCCAGCGCGATTCCGAGAACAGCCTCTGCACATTGGCAAGCGCGCTGAGCCGGCCTTGAAACGCGGCCTGGAATTCTGCAGCGGTCTCGGCCTTCGTCAGCCGCAGCATCGCCTGGGTCACCGCCAGCAGATTGTTCGAACGATGATCGACCTCGTAAGCCAGGAGCATCATCCGCTGCTCGGCCTGCTTGCGAGCCGTGATGTCGACCAGCATGTTCACCGCGCCGACCAGGCGGCCGCCTTCGTCGCGGAGCGGCGTCGGATACGGCATGAAGCAAATCCTTGAGCCGTCCGGCCGTTCGGCCACAGCCTCGACGTCGCGCACCGGCCGGTTCTGCTTGAGCGCGACGGCCATGGGGCACTCATCGTGGGGAAGCGGCGTGCCGTCCGGCAGATAGAGCTTCCATGTCACGCACCACATCTCGCCGATCTTTGGCGTGCGTCCGGCGAACTCGATGCAGGCTTGATTGAAGAAGGTGATGCGGCCCTCTGCGTCGGTGGTGTAGATCGCGGCGGGCAGCGCCTGGAGCAAGTCCCGGAATCGCCTCTCGGAATCCCCGCCGGCAGCGCTCCTGCTCGCTGCTTGCCTCGCGATCTCGCCGATCCTGGCCTCGTCCGAATGTCCAAGCAAGTCCAGCATCGCGTTCCTCTACGGGCCAGATCAGCTAATTCGCCGGCCGCGTATACGTTCCACAGTGCTCGCCCGGGACGTGCAGATCTCGTCAACCAGCATAGATCAGGACTTCGCCCGCACGACAGCGGAGTGGGAGCTCCGCTGTCGCCTTTCCCTTAGTCTTTTAGTCTTTAGGCGCTGGAGCCTTCGGCATGGCGCCCACATAGGACGAACTCGGCCGGATCAGCCGTCCCGTGCGCTGCTGCTCGCGCGCATGCGCGGTCCATCCTGCCGCGCGCGCCACCGCGAAGATCGGCGTGAAGGCCTGCCTCGGAATCGCGAGTGCATCGAGCAGGATGGCGGTGAAGAACTCGACATTGGTCTCCAGCGGCCGGTCCGGATTCTTCTTGCGCAGCGCGCTGCGGATATAGGCTTCGACCTCGCCGGCAAAGGGCAGGTCGGCGCCGTTGGAAGCCAGGGCCTCGATCGCGGTCTTCAGCACGTCGGCACGCGGGTCGCGGACGCGATAGACGCGGTGACCAAAGCCCATCATCCGCTCGCCGCGTGCCAGTGCCGCGTCGACCCAGCTCTGGATGCGTTCGCGCGAGCCGATCGCGTCGAGCATTTCCAGCACGGGCTCCGGCGCGCCGCCATGCAAGGGGCCGGTGAGCGCGCAATAGCCCGCGGTTACGGCGGCGAACAGATCGGCTTGCGTCGAGGCCACCACGCGCGTCGTGAAGGTCGAGGCATTCATGCCGTGGTCGCAGACGGTGACGAGATACGCATCGAGCGCGGTGACCTCGCGCGTTGCAGGCGCCCGCCCGTGCAGCATGCGCAGCGTGTCGGCGGCGTGGCTCATGCTGGGATCGGGCGCCACCGGCTCGAGCCCCCCGGCGCGGCGGGCCAGCGCGCCCGCAATCACCGGAAACGCGCCGACGATAGTTGCTTCATGCTCCAGGCCGTGTTCGGCGCGAAGGCCCGCGACGGCCGCACGAAACCCGTCGACGATGCCCATGCCGCGGGTTGCCGGCAACAGGTCCGGCAATCGCGCGAAGGCGCGCTCCCGCGCGGCCCCCAGGCTCGCCCGCACATCGGCCTCGCTTAAGCTGGTCTTGTTGGCGCCGTTCCAGAGCCGGGCGGTGACGCCCTCAAAACTCGATCTGGCGGCGAGACTGCCGACATGCTCGCCGGCGATGATCAGCTCGCCGCGCTCGCCGTCGACATGGCTCAGCACGGTCTCAGCGGCGGGAACGCCGTCCAGTCCGATCTGGCTTTTGGTGAGGTGGATGTTCATGGCCCAATCTCCCGTTTGATGCAGGGGAAGGTCAGACCTGTCGACAGATTGATCAATCTTGATTACATAAATCAATATGAAAAATTCCAACGAGCTCTACCTCTCCGCCCGGGAAGCCGCCGCCGAGCTCGCGATCTCGCCGGCCACGCTCTATGCCTATGTCAGCCGCGGTCTGATCCGCTCCGAGCCGACGCAGGATTCGCGAAAAAATCGCTACCGGGCCGAGGACGTCCGCGCGCTCAAGGAGCGCCGGGTGCCGTCGCCGGAGCCCAGGGGCCTGCGCAGCTTCGACGCCGATTTGCCGGTGATGGACACGGAGATCTCGACCATCACCGAGGACGGCGCGATCTACCGCGGGGTGAATTGCGTCGATCTCGCCGAGAACGACACGCTCGAGCATACGGCGACGCTGCTGTGGGACGTCTCCGGCGTCGATCCGTTCGATCAGGAGAATCAGCCGCTCCTCTCCGAGGAGATGCGCATGATCGGGCAAGCCGCGCGTCGCGCCGCGCCGATCGACCGCGCCATTGCGGTGCTCGCGCTGGCCGCGAGCGCCGATCCCCGCGCCTTCACCCGCGCGCCCGATGGCCGTGCCATGGTCGGCGCGCGCATCGTCCGCCTGCTGGTCGCGACCATGCTCAATGCCGAGCCGTCGGCCGAGCCGCTGCATCAGCAGGTTGCGAAGGCGTGGGCCGCGGACAACAAGCACGCGAGCGATCTGATCCGCCGCGCGCTCGTGCTGCTTGCCGACCATGAACTGAACGCCTCCACCTTCACAGCGCGCTGTGCCGCATCGACCGGCCTCAATCTCTACGACTCGGTGATCGCCGGGCTCGCCGCGCTCAAAGGGCCCAAGCATGGCGGCGCCGGCGTGCTGGCCTCGCAGCTCGTGAAAACGCTGATCGATCGCGACGTCGAGCCGATGGTGCGCGAGCGCGTCGCGCTCGGCGAGCGCTTTGCCGGCTTCGGCCATGGCGTCTACAAGCGCGGCGATCCCCGCGCGCAATCGCTGCTCAATGCCTTGTCGCGCGCAGGCGCACCGCGGAAGTTCACCCGCGAGGTGCCGGAGCGGATCGCGGAAGCGACCGGCGAGTTCGTCAACATCGACTATGCACTCGCCGTGCTCGTGCATGCCCTGCGCCTGCCCGCCGGCAGCGAGCTCGCTCTGTTCGCCATGGCCCGCAGCGTCGGCTGGATCGCCCATTCCAGCGAGCAATTGCAGTTCGGCAAGCTGATCAGGCCAAGGGCAAGGTATGTGGGACCGGCACCGGGACGGCGGGCGGGAGCTGAGCCCAGGAGCTAAATCTAGACCCTCATGCTGAGGAGCGCGCCCTTCGCGCGCGTCTCGAACCATGAAGGCCCGCCTCTCGCCCGCGGCCATCCTTCGAGGCGCCCGCTTCGCGCGCCCTCAGGATGAGGGCGGAGAGCTTGGCGGCCCCTATTCCCGAGGCTTGGCCTTCGCGACGCCGCCGCCGTGCCGGCGGCGGGAGAACCACACCGTTACGCCCACCACGATCGCCACGGCCATTACGGTCAAAATCCAGATGTGCTTGCCGATATGGCCGTGATGATGCAGCCCGGCATATTCGTGGAGCGCTGAGACCGCCAGCACGCCGGGCAGCACATGCGCGGGCGCCCAGGCCAGGATCGCCGGGATGTTGACCGCGTAGAATTTCGCCGGCGCCATGCCGAGCGCGCCGGCGGTAACAGGCACGAAGGCGCGGACCGGGGGCACGAAACGGGCGAAGAACACCGCCCAGGTGCCGAAGCGATGGAAAAAATTCTCGCTCTGCTCGACCACGCGCGGGTAGCTGGTCAGCGGCCAGGTGTTGAGGATCTCGCGCTGCCGCCGGTGCCCGATCCAATAGGCCGATCCGTCGCCGAGCACTGCCCCGAGTGCGGCCGCCAGCAACACCCATGGCAGCTTCAGCTCGCCGCCCGGAACCAGCGCGCTCAGTGCCAGGATGATGGTCGAGCCGGGGATCACCGATCCCACCACCGGCACCGCTTCGAGCAGCGCGGCGAGAAACAGGGTCAGATAGGCCAGCCACGCATGGGCCGAGACGAAGGCGATGAGGGGATCGAGGAAGGATGTCACGTCGTCTCGATGGTGGACTGGAGCACTGGAAGTCAGACCCTACATGGGTCAGTGCATGCGGCAACAGTGGCGTCCGCGCCGGCAGAGGGGTCAACCGCCCGAAATTCGAGCATGATTCGCAAGGCAGCCCTCCAAAAACTGCGTTCCTTGCCTATCTAAATGAAAAGACAATGGAACTTTGATAAGTGGGCGGGCTTCTGCCCGCTCGTTGTCTCTGATAGGTTGATTTTCAGCACCCAGCCGCAGCCAACGTGCAAATAACCGGTTTCGGGACCGCCCGGGACCTCGGAGGATTGATGACGACCGCCGCTCTGTCCAAAGTTGAGGAAGTTTCCGGTCTGCCCGACATGAAGGTGTCGGTGCGCCAGGTGTTCGGGATCGACAGCGATCTCGAAGTCCCGGCCTATTCCGAAGTCGATCCTCACGTGCCCGAAGTCGATTCCGACTACCGCTTCGACCGCGCCACCACGCTTGCCATTCTCGCCGGCTTTGCCCGCAACCGCCGCGTGATGGTGACCGGCTATCATGGCACCGGCAAATCCACCCATATCGAGCAGGTCGCCGCGCGGCTGAACTGGCCCTGCGTGCGCGTCAACCTCGACAGCCACATCAGCCGTATCGACCTGGTCGGCAAGGACTCCATCGTGGTCCGCGACGGCAAGCAGGTCACCGAATTCCGCGACGGCATTTTGCCCTGGGCGCTGCAGAACAACGTCGCGCTGGTGTTCGACGAATACGACGCAGGCCGCCCGGACGTGATGTTCGTGATCCAGCGCGTGCTCGAGGTCTCGGGGCGCCTGACCCTGCTCGACCAGAACAAGGTGATCAAGCCGCATCCGGCGTTCCGGCTGTTCGCCACGGCGAACACCGTCGGCCTCGGCGATACCTCCGGCCTCTATCACGGCACCCAGCAGATCAACCAGGGCCAGATGGACCGCTGGTCGATCGTCACCACGCTGAACTATCTCAGCCACGACGAGGAAGTGGAGATCGTGCTGGCCAAGGCCAAGCACTATCGCTCCCAGGAGGGCCGCGACATCGTCAACAAGATGGTGCGTCTCGCTGACCTCACCCGCAACGCCTTCGCCAACGGCGATCTGTCGACGGTGATGAGCCCGCGCACGGTGATCACCTGGGCGGAAAACTCCGACATCTTCGGCGACATCGGCTTTGCCTTCCGCGTCACCTTCCTCAACAAATGTGATGAGCTCGAGCGTCCGCTTGTCGCCGAGTTCTACCAGCGCTGCTTCAATGCGGAGCTGCCGGAATCGGCGGTGAACGTGGCGCTGAGCTAAAGGTTTGAGATGTCGTCCCGGCCTTTCGGGACGACGGATAGGGTGAGATGACCACCTCCAACTCCAAATTCCGCAGCAGCAAGGAAGCGCCCACCGAGCCGTTCAAGCGCTCGGTCGCCTCCTGTCTCAAGGCGATCGCGAAGACGCCCGAGCTCGACGTCTCCTTCGCCGCTGAGCGCCCGGGCCTTGCGCCCGGCAAGGCGCGGCTGCCCGAGCCTGCGCGCAAGATGACCAAGCGGGACGCCGCGGTCGTGCGCGGCCACGCTGATTCCATCGCGCTCAAGCTCGCCTGTCACGATCCGAAAGTGCATCGCAAGCTGATGCCCGGCAATCCGCAGGCGCGCGGCGTGTTCGAGGCGGTGGAGCAGGCGCGGGTCGAGGCAATCGGCGCGCGCCGCATGGCGGGCGTTGCGAAAAACCTCACCGCGATGCTCGACGATCACTTCCATCGCGGCAAGTTCGACGAGATCACCGACCGCGCCGATGCACCGCTGGCGGACGCGCTGGCGATGCTGGTACGCGAGCGCCTGACCGGCATGGCGCCGCCGGCGGCCGCCAGGAAGATGGTCGACCTCTGGCGTCCCATTCTCGAAGACAAGATCGGCAAGCGGCTCGACCGGCTCGACGGCGTGCTCGAGGACCAGACCCGGTTCGGCGATGCCGTGCACGATCTCTTGTCGGCGCTCGAGCTCGGCGACGAACGCAACGCCGACACCGAGGACAATGACGAGAACGACGAGAACCAGGACGGCGACAACGACCAGTCCGGCGCCGAAGGCTCGCCCGATTCCGACGCCGCGCAGGAGATGAGCGCCGATCAGGCCGAGGCGACGTCGGAGGAGATGAGCGAGAGCGCGATGGAGAGCGCGCAGGCCTCGACCTCGGACACCTTCGACGACGGCGAGCTCGGCGACGATGAGACGCCGGGCGAGGCGACGCGGCCGAATTCGCGCGGAGCCAACGAGCCGCGCGGGCCGGAATACCATGCGTTTGCGCCGAAATTCGACGAGGTCATCGCCGCCGAAGACCTCTGCGACCATGACGAACTGGAGCGGCTGCGCGCCTATCTCGACAAGCAGCTCGCGCACCTGCAAGGCATTGTTGCCCGCCTCGCAAACCGCCTGCAGCGCCGCCTGATGGCGCAGCAGAACCGCGCCTGGGAGTTCGATCTCGAAGAGGGCATCCTGGATCCCGCGCGGCTGTCGCGCGTGGTCACCGATCCCTATCACCCGCTGTCCTTCATGCACGAGAAGGAGGCGACGTTCCGCGATACCGTGGTGACGCTGCTGCTCGACAATTCCGGCTCGATGCGCGGACGTCCGATCACGGTCGCCGCCACCTGCGCCGACATCCTCGCCCGCACGCTGGAGCGTTGCGGCGTCAAGGTCGAGATTTTGGGCTTCACCACGCGCGCCTGGAAGGGCGGGCAATCGCGCGAGGCCTGGCTTGCCGCCGGCAAGCCCGCCAATCCCGGCCGCCTCAACGATCTTCGCCACATCATCTACAAATCCGCCGACGCCCCCTGGCGTCGTGCGCGGAAAAATCTCGGCCTGATGATGCGCGAGGGGCTCCTCAAGGAGAACATCGACGGCGAGGCGCTGGACTGGGCGCACAAGCGCCTCTTGGGGAGGGCCGAGCAGCGCAAGATCCTGATGATGATCTCGGACGGCGCGCCGGTCGACGATTCCACGCTGTCGGTCAATCCCGGCAACTATCTCGAGCGGCACCTGCGCCACATCATCGAGGAGATCGAGACCCGCTCACCGGTCGAGCTGATCGCGATCGGCATCGGCCATGATGTGACGCGCTATTACCGCCGCGCGGTGACGATCGTGGACGCCGAGGAGCTCGGCGGCGCCATCACCGAGAAGCTCGCCGAACTCTTCAGCGAGACCAACACCGCGCCAAGCCAGCCGGCCAGCCGGCTGCGCCGCAAACTGCATTCGTGAGCGCAGCTTCATCCCGCCGCAGCTTTCTCGGCCACGCGGCGGCGGGATTTTCCATTCTGACGATGCCGCGATTGGCGCGAGCGCAGGCGCAATTGCAGCCCGCGACCGAGCCGCCGCCGCGCGCGCTCCACCTCGATCACGCCGTCGCCGCGCCCGTCAGCGTCGAGGTCAACGCGCGCACCATCCCCAATTTCGAGCCGCGCGACCGCGCGCGCACGCGCTTCGGCTCGCTGGATTTTCGCAGCGGCTTGGTGCTGACCTCGCCCTATCGCGGTTTTGGCGGCCTGTCCGGTATCCGCTTCCTCGACAACAAAGGTGAACGCTTCCTCGCGATCTCCGACCAGGGCGGCTGGTTCACCGGTGCCATCCGCTATTCCGGCCGCGAGATGGTTGGGCTCGCAGACGTCGAGGCCGCGCCGCTGCTCGGTGCGGACGGGCGGCCGATCACGGACAAGCGGCTCTGGTACGACACCGAGGCGCTCGCGCGCGACGGCAACCTCGTCTATGTCGGCCTCGAGCGCGTTAACCAGATCCTGCGCTACGATTTCGCCAAGGGCGGCACCCGCGCCCGCGGCGAGGTGATTGCGGTGCCGCCGGCGTTGCGCAAGCTGCCCTCCAACAAGGGGCTGGAGGCGATGGTCATGGTGCCGAGAGGGCAAGGCCAGAGCCAGCCGCTCGCCGGCACGCTGATCGCCTTCTCAGAGCGGGGGCTCGATGCCGACGGCAACCTCATAGCCTTCCTGATCGGCGGCCCGACGCCGGGCCAGTTCAGCGTGCGGCGCTCCGAAAATTTTGACATCAGCGACGCCGTGCTGCTGCCCTCGGGCGATCTCCTCATCCTCGAGCGCAAATTCTCCTGGTTCACCGGCGTCAACATCCGCATCCGCGCGATCCCGCTCAAGGCAATCGCGCCGGGTGCGCTGGTCGACGGCCTCACGCTGTTCGCCGCCGATCTCGGCCACGAGATCGACAACATGGAGGGCATCGACGCCCACGTCACGGCCGGGGGCGAGACCGTGCTGACCCTGATCTCCGACGACAATTTCTCGATGCTCCAGCGGACGCTGCTGCTGCAGTTTACGCTTGTGGAGTAGCCGGCGGTCTCTCCCCCTCATTGCCGATGCGGAGGCGGGCTCGCACCGAGCCAACAGCGCAATGCGTGGCATCACTATCCGCCATTCCGCCGCGCGCCTAGCAATCCGCACGTCGGTCACTACACTCCTGCCATTGCCCCTCCATCCTTCGGAACCTCCCCGCATGTCCGTCCTGTTTTCCCCGATCAAGCTGCGCGGCCTGACGTTGAAGAACCGCGTCGTGGTGTCGCCGATGTGCCAGTATTCGGCCGACGACGGCGTCGCCACCGACTGGCACTTCACCCACATCAACAATCTCAGCCTGTCGGGCGCGGCGATGTTCTGCATAGAGGCGACGCATGTCGAGGCGATCGGCCGCATCACGCCGGGCTGTCTCGGGCTCTACAGCGACGCCTGCGAAGCGGCCTTGAAGCCGATCCTCAATTCGGTGCGCAAATATTCCTCCACGGCCATCGCGATGCAGCTCGCCCATGCCGGCCGCAAAGCCTCGAGCGCGCGGCCCTGGGAGGGCGGCCAGCTGATTCCGGTTGAACACGGCGGCTGGCAGACGGTTGCGCCGTCGGCCGTGCCGCACAAGGAGGGCGAGGCCGCGCCGCTGGCGCTCGACGCCGCGGGCCTCAAGCGCATCCGCAACGCCTTCGCCGACTCAGCAAAGCGCGCCGCCCGCCTCGGCGTCGACGCGATCGAGGTGCACGGCGCGCACGGCTATCTCCTGCATCAGTTCCTGTCGCCGATCTCGAACCGGCGCACCGACGAATATGGCGGCAGCCTCGAAAACCGCATGCGGTTTCCGCTGGAGGTGTTCGATGCGGTGCGCGCAGCATTCCCCGCCGACAAGCCGGTCGGCATGCGGGTGTCGTCGACCGACTGGGTCGAGGGCGGCTGGGACCTGGCGCAGACCATCGCATTCGCGAAAGCGCTGAAGGCGCGCGGCGTCGACTGGATCGATGCCTCCTCCGGCGGCGTCTCGCCGCTTCAGAAGATTCCGCTCGGCCCCGGCTATCAGGTGCAGTTCGCAGAGGCGATCAAGCGCGACACCGAATTGCCGACCATCGCCGTCGGCCTGATCAGCGAAGCCAGGCAAGCCGAGGAGATCGTCGCATCCGGCAAGGCCGACATGGTCGCGCTCGCCCGCGGCATGCTCTACGACCCGCGCTGGGCCTGGCACGCGGCCGCCGAGCTCGGCGGCGAAGTCGAAGCCCCGCCGCAATATTGGCGCTCGCAGCCCTCGACGCAAAAGGCGCTGTTCGGCAGGACCACGTTCGGGGCGCGGTGATTTCTTCACCTCTCCCCGCGTGCGGCGCGGCGTGCGGGGGAGTAAACTCACGCATCCGTAACCCCGCTCACCTTCCACCTCCCGCAAAACTGGCCTAACCTCCGTCCCCTCAACGGCTCACGGAGGCCGGCCATGCGTTTTGGTGTTCGCAAAACTGCCCATGTGTTCGAGCGCGTGGGTCTTGCGATGGCGGGCGCGGCGTGCGGATTGTTCGTCGGCGCCTATGTGGGATCGGCGATCCCCACGCTCACCACGCAGGGGTTCTTGCTGCTGATGATGGTGCTCGGCTTCATCGGCTTCTATATCGGCATCGACACGCCGCAAATGCCGTTCGACGAGGCGCACAGCCAGATCGACGCCGCGGAGTTTTTGAGTTCGGCCGGCACGCTCTGCGCCACGCTCACCGCGCTCGCTTCGGTCGCCGTCATCGTGCTCCGCCTCGATCCGCACATCGCCTGGACCTGGCTCGCTCTGCTCGGCTGGATCGGCGGTGTCGCCATGCAGATCGTCGCGGGCACCAAGGCCAGGATGCGGACGTAGCGCGGCTCTTACCCTCCAGGGGAGGGTAAGCGGGGCATCTCGGTGTTCGGCCCTAGAACACCACGCCCACCCGCGTGCCGCGCTTCCACGCGATACGGCAGCGCTTCTTGGTGTTGACGTGCAAGAGCTCGAACCGATCGGGAATGCTCACCTGCCCGCCGAGATCGACGCAGGCCCCGCCGGGCGAATAGTCGATCAGCGTGCAGGGAATCACCGGCGCGCGCGGGTCGGTGATGATCTTGGCCTGGCGCGACACCAATCCCGAAGGTTTCACGCGGGCATATTTGCGCGGATAGTGCGGCACGTCTCCTCCAGCTCCGCTGTCTCGCGGCGATCGGTTCCAATGATGGCCGGCAGATCATGCGATCCCGCTAAAGCAGGCTTGAGAATTTTAACGAAAAGTAGCGGCAAAGAAAGAAAGCGAAGGTAGCGGGTGCTTACCCCTCCAGGGGAGGGTAAGAGAGCGCGGCTCTCCCATCACCCTGTCACGATCTCCTCCGCCCCCGCCGCCACCTCCATCCCCGGCCCTGTCGGCATCGGCACCGTCACAAAATCCTTCGGCAGATTCACCGGCCGATAGTCCGGCTCCACCGCCATCCGCTTCACCACGCTCTCATGCACATGCGCGCCTTCCGGAATGACGCGCGGCTCGCAATCGGGAATGTAGAAGCCGAGCACCACCTTCCGCTCCGGCCATTCCCGGTATTTCGCGCGCTTCGGCAAATATTCCAGCAGCCGCCAGGCGAGCGTCATGGAATCGTGCAGCTCGCCCGTCTTCCCGGTAAAAGCGGGCGCGACATAGCTGAACGGCGAGTTCTTGCGCTGGATGCCGAAGGCGAGCTGGTTCACCGTGCGCGGGTTGAAGTTCAGCCCCGCCTTTGCGGCCTCCTCGATCATCCACAGCAGCGGATATTTCGACTGTCCGCTCTCGGCTTCCGGATAGCTGCCGCCGACATCGCCATGCACGCCGGCGAACCACACCTGCAGAATGTCCTGCGGCACCTTCTTCTCGTCCGGCACATAGCGATTGCTCCAGAACTCCTGCGGCGCGTCATACGCCTTGAGGCGGAACATGCAGCGCCGCTCGTCGATCGCGATCGCCTGCCGGAAGATTTTGACGCTGGGATTGCGCAGCGTGAAGGCGAGCTCCTCGAAGCTCGGCCAATACAGCCGGTCGGCGCGCGGCACGATCACGCTCGCCACCGTGTCCCAGACGCCGACGAAGTGGATGGTCGGCCAGCGCGTCGAGGTGATGCGCGCGAACTGCGCGGCGAGGTCGAATTGGTCTTTCGGCAGCGGCCCCTGCTCGTCGAAAGTGACATCGCTGAGGTCCTCGACGTCGTTGCCGCGCCCGGTGCCGGAATATTGTTTGTAGGCGATGAGGCCGCTGCCTGCGAGGTTCACCTGCTCCGGCGAGATCAGCCCGACCTTGTGGATCAGCCCCGCCAGCACCCGCACGGTATAGGCGCCGCGCGAGAAGCCGAACAGGTAGATCTTGTCTCCGGCTGCGTAATGCTGAACCAGGAAGCAATAGGCGCTGAGCACGTTCTCATCGAGCCCATAGCCGGTGGCGAGCCCCAGCACCATGTTGATATTGGCCTTCCAGCGATGCCACGTCGTCGGCTCCGTCACCGTGCCGACTCCCGGATCGTAAAACACCATCTGCCGCGGCTGCGTCTTGTCGGTCTTGCGCAGGCAGCGATAGAGCTTCAGGACGTTGGAGATGTTCTCGCTGATCTCGTTGCCGGTGCCGTCACAGCAGATGACGAGGTTTTTCGGCTCGGGTTTGCGGTCGGTGCTGGCTGCATGCTCCATGGGATGCGCCTCCGGGTGATGCGACCGCAGTATAGCGGAAATGGATGGCAGCGAGGAGACGAAGCCGGCGCCGCCGGCGTGGTGCCTCATTTATCTTCTGTTGACATTAACCACTTGTTAACCATGCCGACGCCTAATGTGGAGGAGTGGGGGATCACCATGTCGGCCCATGTGACGCGACCGAAGTTGATGCCTGTTTCGGCCCGTCCAGCCTTTGCTGAGCTTGCCAGGCTGGCGGTTCGCGCCACGGCCGTCCTACGGACCAAAACGGCTGTCGTACGGAGCAAAGCCATGTTTGGAAAGGACGACTTAGTGGACAATCTCAGCCGCGATCTCGAGCGCGCGCGCGGAAGACGCGATGCACTCGCATCCGAAGCCACGACCCTGACGGCCCAGATCGCCGAAATTGAAGCCCGCCTTTCGGAGGAGAAGAAAAGGCGGGAGCGTGAGCGCGTCTTGGTCGAGATCGAAGCGATCAAAACCCGAGTCAAGCAGGCCGCCGGCGCGTTTGCGCCCGTCGTCGATGGCCTCTCCAAGGCGATCGAATCGGCTGCGGCCGTCGTGCCCGAGGCGCGCGAGCTCAATAGTTTCCTGGTGTCGGTGGCGACCGAAATCGACAGCGTGCTCGATCCCCTGTTGCGCGAACTGGATCAGCGCGCCGATGCGGTGCGAACAGGGCACGTCGCGCTCGACCTCCCGAGTTCGGCCGACGAAGCTGCCATCGAGCTGCCGAAAGACAGCAACGAACGCCTGCTTCGTTTTCCGGCGTGGCTGTCTCGCGACAAGGAGACGGACAAGAAGGAAACAGCGGAGAGCCCGCGCAGCACGGCAGCGTGAACAATCGGCGCGCCGCGCGGCTCAAGAAGCTTGTCTGCAGATCTGGCGGTTCTGAGTTGCCGATGAAATTCCCGTCGGCAGCGCCAGCGCGCCGACGGCATGCGCCGGCACAAGCTGATGATATTGTTTGATTCGATGCAAGCCGAGAGCTCAGACCACCTCTCCCGTAGGGAGAGGTCGGAGCGCATCGAAAGATGCGATCCGGGTGAGGGATCCGGTCTCACCGAGCGCAGCGGGCCCTCACCCGGATTGCTCAGGCGCGCAATTGCGCGCCATAGCAATCCGACCTCTCCCCGCTGGGGCGAGGTGGACCTCCGACCGAACCTGATTTCATCGCGCTTTGGAGCCGCCTGGCAGCGGTCCATGTCCGGCATTGGAGACGATTAACTCCCCTCCTGCGACCGCTCAGTTGGCGGCGCGGCGCAGGAAGGCCGGGATATCGAGAACGGCCTCGTCGGGCGCATTGCGCGCAGCGCTGCGGCCGTAAGGATCGAGCGGCCGGTCGGCCGCGTGGCGTGCATGTTCCAGGCTCGGCCTTGCCGGCGGCCCCACCGGGTGGTGCGGCTGCGGCCGGAGCGGCGGGCTTTCGACCTGCGCAAGGGGCGCACTGCGCTCGATGCGATCGGCGATACGGCGGCCGTCATTGCGCAGCCTGCCGGCGAGCTGCGTGAGTGCGGTTTCCACCGGTTGCGACTGCTGCGCCGGGTCGAGATTATCGATTCCGGTTGCGACCACGGAGACGCGGACGATGCCTTCGAGGCTGTCATCAAACGACGCGCCGACGATGATGTTGGCGTCCGGGTCGGCCTCGTCGCGAATGCGGGTCGCGGCTTCGTCGACCTCGTACAGCATGAGATCCTTGCCGCCGGTGATGGAGATGATGAGGCCACTGGCGCGCTTGATCGAGGGATTCTCGATCAATGGATTGGAGATCGCGGCGACAGCGGCGGCAAGCACGCGCTTCTCGCCGGAAGCCTCGCCCCGTCCCATCATGGCCTTGCCCTTCTCCTTCATGACGGAGAGGACGTCGGCAAAATCGAGATTGATCAGGCCTTCCTTGACGATGAGGTCGCTGATGCAGGCGACGCCGGAATAAAGCACCTGGTCGGCAAGGGCGAAGGCATCGGCGAATGTGGTCTTCTCGCTGGCCACCCGGAACAGGTTCTGGTTCGGGATGATCAGGAGCGTGTCGACCGTCTTCAGCAATTCCTCGATGCCGGCTTCGGCAAAGCGCATGCGGCGCTGGCCCTCGAAGTAGAATGGCTTGGTGACCACGCCGATCGTGAGGATGCCGAGCTCGCGCGCGGTCCTGGCGACGATGGGGGCAGCCCCGGTGCCGGTGCCGCCGCCCATGCCGGCCGTCACGAACACCATGTGCGCGCCGGTCAATTGATCGCGGATCGTGTCGATTGCCTCTTCGGCTGCGGCGCGTCCCAATTCCGGCTGCGAGCCGGCGCCGAGGCCTGCGGTCACCTTTGTGCCGAGCTGGATCAGGCGCCTCGCCTTCGACATTGCCAGCGCCTGCGCGTCGGTGTTGGCGACCACGAACTCGACCCCTTGCAGCCCGGCCGTGATCATGTTGTTGACCGCATTGCCGCCGGCGCCGCCGACGCCAAACACGACAATGCGGGCCTTCATTTCGTGGATATCGGTGGTGCCAGTCATACTTCCCTCGTGATTGCTCCGGCAAGCCGGGGATGGAGATGAGTCTCGAGTGCTACCTGCGAGCCGCGCGGTCCGCCTGCACGATCGCAGCGGCCAGATGTCCCAATCGGAGCGCGGCTTGTCCCGCGATCGTGCCGCCCGCCCCGCGACCGGCCTGGAGAACCGCCACTTCGTCTTCCAGTCGTGCCGCCCACGCATTGGCGGCGGTCGTCTCGGCGGCCGCCTGCGTCAGTTCGACCGCCAGGCGATCGGCACGTTCGCGCTCGCGCTCGAACACTGCCCTGTAGGCGGTTGCGACGGCCTCGAGCCGCGCCACCTCCGCCTTGAAGGCCTGGATCTTGATCGCCTCGATCTTCGCCAGGGAGGCATCGATCGGGTCTGCCCGGCGGATGCGTCGTGGGCGGGGCGTGTAGCGGAGCTCTGCGAAATCAACCCTCACCAGGGCCTTGCCGTCCTCCGACCGCGAGCGCGGCAACCGGCGGCGTCGCGCAAGCGAACGCGCGGCCTCTCGGGAGATATCGAGGCGGGCACTGAGATCGGCATACGTCAACAATGCAACGCACATCGGCGCTTCTCCTGGAGCGAACCGGGACGGCATTTCGAGCTAATGATGGCTGGACGATTACCGCAGGCTAGGCTGCGTTGGTTAATGCACGGTTAACGCGCGAGGGGTGTTGTTTACCAGTGCCGGACACCGGGCCGACGTAGGGATGCCGGGCAGCATCTGCCGCGGGCTGTGTCCTGTCGGTCTTGCCCGGAGGCAGGCGATAGAGCTTCAGGATTTGGAGATGTTCTCCGAGATCTCGCTGCCGGTGCCGTCAGAGCAGATGATGAGGTTTCGGGTCGGTTGTTTGGTCGTGCTCAACGGCATGCCCCGGCGATGCTACCGGGGCGAGCATAGCTGGAAAAGGGCGGCAACCGAGGTCCACTTGAGTGACGCGTCCGTCAGAAGCTGATCGGAGGTAAGCTTAGCGGGACGTATGGGCGCAGGTGTGGTCCGCTTTGGTCGCCTGAACCTTGCTCGCAGATGTGGGTGAACGGATAGTTTAGTGCTCTTGAGTTCCTACCTAAGAAATATAGGTCGCTCCGCTTGCCGAGGTGGGAGCTTGCCTTGCGGGCTGAGCGTCGACCTTTCAATGTTGGATTGAATAGCTGGCTAGAATCTAGGACCTGGGCTATTGAAGACCCGGCGGAGATTGCGATGACTAGCGACGTGAAAGTGGCTCTGGAAGAGAGCACCTCATTTGGCGAGGCGAGCGGCATCGAGGTAGAGGCTCGGCCTCTCCTCGAAGACGTAGCTATCGGCGAACCGTTCAACCCCGATGACATAGACGTCGCTACAAGGTCGATGACGATAGATTTGCTGCTGTCTAGGATTGCCGCTGATGCAATCGATCTTGAGCCCGACTTTTAGCGTCGGAGAGGGATTTGGACCGATCGCCAACAGAGTCGTTTGATCGAATCTCTTTTATTGAGAATTCCGCTTCCTACACTTTATGCGGCGGAGGATGAACAAGAGAATTGGGCGATTGTGGATGGTATCCAGCGGCTAACCACCATTACGCGCTTCATTTCGCCTGAATTGATAGAAGAAGCTCCGCTACGTTTGAGTGGTCTGGAGTATCTGGGAAATTCGTTCAATGGCATGGTTTATGATGATCTGCCTGCGCGACTAAAGCGCCGCCTTCGTGAAACTGAGCTGGTTGTTCATTTGATTAGGCATGGCACGCCGCAAGAAGTAAAATTCAATATCTTCGCTCGCATCAACACTGGCGGATTACCTCTCTCCAGCCAAGAATTGCGTCATGCGCTCATTCCCGGTCAGGCCAGAAATTTCCTTAGGGATTTGGCAGCAAGCGATGCGTTCAAGGTCGCAACCACGTACAGCATACGCGACGAACGAATGGCTGATCGAGAAATGGTGCTACGTTTCGTCGCTTTTCGTTTGAATGAGCCTGAGGAGTTTAGAGCGTACGATTTTGATCGCTTCCTTGGTGATGCTATGCGTCAAATAAATACTCTGAGCCGTCGTAAGCTCGATCGTTTGGGGGAGGAGTTCGTTGCTGTGATGAATACAGCAGCGGAGATCTTTGGAGATGATGCGTTTCGAAAGCGCTATCGCGAGCAAGACGCGCGCATGCCCATAAACAAGGCGCTGTTCGAAACTGTTTCAGTGGCGATAGCTTCGCTGGCGGACTCTGAGCGGCGGCGATGTGTTGACAGAGCCACCGAAATACGCGCGCGAATGATGGTCTTAATGCAAGATAGAGTATTCGAGAGCTCAATTTCGCAGGGTACAGGCGATATTGCCAAAGTTCGCTACCGATTCATGGCAATGGAGCGAGTATTTCAGGAGGTGGCGCGTGGCTGACCTTTTGGCGCTCCACAATTTCAAAGCGTTCAAGGACCTTGCGCTTCCTCTTCGGCCGCTCACTGTACTGGCTGGTTTAAACGGTGCGGGCAAGAGCACCGCGCTTCAGGCGCTAGCGTTGGTCAGGCAGTCTCGCGATGCTGGTTTTCTTGACTCGAAGGGCTTCTTGCTCAATGGCGAACTCGTTGAGTTGGGAACGGGATCTGACCTCCTTCACGATCAGCACGAGGATGACGTTATCCGTATAGGTATGCACGATGGGCGAACGCCTTGGGAGTGGGAGGTCGCATACGCTCCTGAGGGTGATGTCTTGCACTTTGCGACCTCGCCCAAGTACGGAATGTTTGCTGGAAACTTTGATGGGGGACTCTTTGGCAATAATTTTCAGTATTTGAGGGCTGATAGAGCCAGCCCGAACGTCAGTTATCCCAAATCATATCATGTCGTAAGCGAGCGCCGCTTTCTTGGCACGCGCGGAGAATTTACTGCACATTATCTCAATGCGTTTCGGGATGCTCCTGTACCAGAGCGGCTCCGGCATCCGGCCGAAATGGCTCCTGGCTTGCTGTCACAGACCAACGCTTGGATGCAGGTCTTCAGTCCTGGCGTAAGTCTCAATGTTGCCGAAGTGCCGCGGACCGACTTTGTTCAGCTTGACTATAGTTACGGCGGTTCAGCAGGTCTCAGCGGCTCCAATCCATTTCGACCAACCAATGTCGGATTTGGACTTACTTATGCACTCCCTGTGGTTGTTGCGTGTCTTGCCTTGCCGGCGGGTAGCTGGGTTCTGGTAGAAAATCCAGAGGCTCATTTGCATCCCCAAGGCCAGGCTGCCATGGGCGAAATGATAGCGCGTGCGGTAGCCGCAGGGACGACCATTATAGTAGAGACCCATAGCGACCATCTTCTGAATGGCATCAGAATTGCCGTGAAGGAGGGGGTGCTCTCGCCAGAGCAAGTGGGACTAAATTTCTTTCATCGCCCGATGGGCGCCGTCGAACCTTCTCACGAACAACCAAAGATTTCCGCTGATGGGCGGCTGAGTCATTGGCCGAACGGCTTTTTTGATCAGTGGGATAAATCGCTCGATCGCTTGCTGTCATAAGATGGCATTCTTAACCTTCTTAAATGAGCTCTCTTACCCGCAGGGCTCGCAGACTCAAGCGTCGGCCCGTGAAGTGGTGCGGACGTTGATCGCACTTTTGAAAGAGCTGAAGGCGGAACGATCGGATTTGGCCCTTCATTCATCCGTGCCATTAGGGGCTGTGCCGCTTGGTGATAATCTGTGGCTCAGCGCCTTGCGTGCTGATGCAGACACCATCGATGAGTGGCGCTTTCTTCGTGGCTTGGAAAATCGAGCTCCCTTTCATATTGGCCTGGATCGAAAGATTGCTGCTAACGTAGACTTCGAATTCGAAGATAAGAGCGCGATTGCGCTAGGACTGGCATATGAATTTGATGCTTTGGCAGTTAGCTTTGACTGTGAGACTTGGCGTCGGTCCGAAGTGGACGTCTTCAGGCTCGAACTGCAGGATGAAGCGCTCGAATCGGAAGTTGTCGTTGTCCGAAACGCTTCGATCCGAGGTCACGTCGATCCGGTGCGTGCTTGGATGCGCATTGTGGCGCTGCAGGCGCCTAGCGATGGGGATGATTTGTAGGACAATCGAGCCGAACGCTTCCCGCGCCTTCGTTTCTTGCCGCGTGTAGAGGAGCAAGTGCGTTCGCTAAGATCGGGAGCGCCTGAATTGTTGGCCGTGAACCGGCGCCTATGGGAAATTCAGTGCGCGCTTGCAGAGTGGAATCCTGAGTCACACGCTCTCCCGACTTTTCGTACTAAGGTTACCCCTGAACACGAGCAACGCCGATCCTTATTCAACTTCGTAGATGTGCAAGGAGAGGTGCGCTGCTTCGATCTGCACGCGCGATACACGCCCGGTGCCGGGAGGATCCATTTGTGGTGCGACCGTTCCAATGGAACGGCCGCTATTGGCTACATTGGTGAAAAAGTCCAATCGTGACGAGGTCAGGAATTACGACCTGTCACAAACAAAAACGGCCGGATCTTCCGATCCGGCCGCAACGCAACTCTACTGGCTAAGCCTACGCCACACGACGCAACTTAGCCCCCGCCCAATTCTGAATTCTTAGCTCGCCTTCTTCGCCGGCGCGTCGCCGACCTTCTTCTGGATGGCGCGCTTCAGCTCGAGGGCGCGCGGCGACAGGACGTCGGCGCTGGCCTTGAGCAGGAAGGCATCCAAGCCGCCATTGTGGTCGACGCTCTTGACCGCGTTGGTGGAGACGCGCAGGCGCACGTTGCGCTCGAGGGCTTCCGAGATGAACGTCACGTTGACGAGGTTCGGCAGGAAGCGGCGCTTGGTCTTGATGTTGGAGTGGCTGACCTTGTGGCCGACGAGGGGGCCCTTGGCCGTCAGTTCGCAGCGGCGAGACATGGTAGAAATCCTCAGGTTCGAGCCCCCAACGATTTGCGGCCGCCATTCGGGGCGCCACGGGGGCAAATTCTTTCGTCCTTGCAGGGAGCGGGCGGACGTATAGGGGGGAAGGGGCGGGACGTCAAGGTTTTGGGGTGGATTTAGCCCCACGCCGGGCGTCATCGCCCGCGAAGGCGGGCGATCCAGTATTCCACCGGCGCGGCTGGAGTCGAGGGGCCGCAGCGTGCTGGATGCCCCGCTTTCGCGGGGCATGACCGCGGAGGGGGCGGGGAAAGGTTGGCGCCAAGGGCTACCGCCCGATCACCAAAACGGCAATGATCGGAACGCCTTACCATCACATAAAGGGCGTATTCGCGGCCGAAGAGTCCTGGGGAGTTCCGCCGCTTTTGGCGTCCAGCACATTGTTTGCCGCTGTTTTTGGCTTAACTAACAAGGCCTGACGGCCCCATTGGATGGCTTCGTGAATATCCTGACCTCTCACCCGCCGCGGCGGCGCGCCGGCCAGTTGGCCCTGGCGGCGTTCTGCGGCCTCGTCTTGGCGTGGGGAGCGGCGCCGGCAACGGCGCAAGGCAAGCTCGAGGCGCAATATGAGGCGACACTATCGGGCATTCCCGTCGGCAAGGGCGCCTGGAACATCGACATCCAGGACGACGTGTTCGCGGCCGCGGCTTCCGGCGGCACCACGGGGCTTTTGAAGTCGTTCGCGGGCGGCTCGGGCACCGGCGCCTCGCAGGGCCGCGTCGTCAACGGCGCGCTGGTTGCGACCGGCTATCAGGCCTCCACCACCACCTCGAAGAAGACCGAAGAGATCCGCATCACCCTCGACAAGGGCAATGTGAAGGATTTTGCGATCCTGCCGGAGCCGCCGGTCGACCCCGATCGCATCGTCGTCACCGAAGCGCATCGCCGCGGCGTCTGGGATCCGATGACGGCCTCGCTGCTGCGCGTGCCCGGCAATGGCGATCCGGTGTCGCCCGAGGCCTGCCATAATAGCGCGCCCGTGTTCGACGGCCGCATGCGCTACGACTTGAAACTCGATTTCAAGCGCATGGAGAGCGTGAAGGCCGAGAAGGGCTACAAGGGCCCGGTCGTGGTCTGCGCGCTCTATTTCGTGCCTGTGGCCGGCTACATCCCCGATCGCCCCGTGATCAAATACCTCGCCGCCCAGCGCAACATCGAGATCGCCTTTGCGCCGGTGGCGGGAACGCGCATTCTGGTCCCGTTCTGGCTGAAAGTGCCGACGCCGTTGGGACCTGCGATGCTGGAAGCGACCAGCTTCATCACCTCCCCCCAGCCGCCACGCGTCGCCAAGACGCAGTAGGGGTTCTTAACCCTCCCCTCCAAGGGAGGGTAAAAGGAAGTCTTGTGAATTCAACGGCTTACCTACTGTGCATGGGGTTGTTTTCGCACTTTTTGTTTGGCAGGTCGGCGAAGCTGGAATCCATTTGACTCCCGCCTGATTCTGATTCGACTCCCGGCCGTCCCCAGCCTTAAGGAACACGTCATCAAATCGTCGCTTGTACGGCAGCCGGAGCCTTCATCTAGTGCACGCCTGTGGCGAGTCCCGCGACATGTTGCGTGAACGGAACGGGACTCGGCAGGGAGTCAGCGATTCGGCCGCGATTCGTTCTAGAGTCGTTCCGAAGCTTAAGGCGAACGGGAAAAGCGTCGCAAAGTGAGACACTGCGCGAGGTTGGGAAGACTGCTCCGCGTTCGCTGTCACCGCGCGGCTTGACCGGGCGATCCAGTACGCCGAGGCAATCGTGGTTGAGCCGATGAGCCGCGGCGGACTGGATGCCCCGGTCAAGCCGGGGCATGACAGCGGAGCGCGTGGTGGCGTTCGGAGACATCGCTGACACCTGATCGCCTCATCGTCTCAAACAGCACTGACATTCGCCCAAATCGGCACTACCTATCTCCAGAATGGCTTTTTCTTCCTCCCCCTTCGCTTCCGAGCGTGCCCCCGGTGCCGGCGTCACTGCGGTGCTCGGGCCGACCAACACCGGCAAGACCCATCTCGCCATCGAGCGGATGCTCGCGCATCCCTCCGGCATGATCGGCCTGCCGCTGCGCCTGCTTGCGCGCGAGGTCTACAACAAGATCGCCGATCGCGCGGGGCCAGAGAGCGTCGCGCTCGTGACCGGCGAGGAGAAGATCAAGCCGAAGAAGCCGCGCTATTGGGTCTCGACCGTCGAGGCGATGCCGCGCGATCTCGACGTCTCCTTCCTCGCCATCGACGAGGTCCAGATCGCCTCGGACCTCGAACGCGGCCACGTCTTCACCGACCGCATCCTCAACCGCCGCGGCCGCGACGAGACGCTGCTCTTGGGCGCTGCGACCATGCGCCCGATCATCGAGCGCCTCTTGCCGGGCGTGTCCATGATCACGCGGCCGCGCCTGTCGCAGCTCGAATTCGCCGGCGACCGCAAGATCACGCGCCAGCCGCGCCGCACCGCCATCGTCGCCTTCTCCGCCGACGAGGTCTACGCCATTGCCGAGCTGATCCGCCGCCAGCATGGCGGCGCCGCCGTGGTGCTGGGCTCGCTCAGCCCTCGCACCCGCAACGCGCAGGTGGCGATGTTCCAGAACGGCGATGTCGACTATCTCGTCGCCACCGACGCCGTCGGCATGGGCCTCAATCTCGACGTTGACCACGTTGCCTTTGCCTCCGATCGCAAGTTCGACGGCTACCAGTTCCGCCGCCTGACACCCTCGGAATTTGCGCAGATCGCCGGCCGCGCCGGCCGCGCCACGCGCAACGGCACCTTCGGCACCACCGGCCGCTGCGCGCCGTTCGAGCCCGAACTCGTCAACGCGCTCCAGAACCACACCTTCGATGCCGTGAAGATGCTGCAATGGCGCAACTCGAAGCTGGATTTCTCCTCGCTCGGCGCGCTCCAGGTGTCGCTGAACCTGGGCCCAGGGCACGAGGCGCTGACGCGCGCCCCGATCGCCGAGGACATGCGCGTGCTCGACCACGCCGCCCGCGACGTCGATGTGCGCGATATCGCGCATGGCAAGGCGGCCGTGGAGCGCCTCTGGGAGGCCTGCCAGGTCCCCGATTACCGAAAGCTGTCGCCGGCCGCTCATGCCGAGCTGGTGACGACGCTGTACGGCTTCCTGATGCAAAAGGGATGCATCCCCGATAGCTGGTTTGCCGCCCAGGTCGATCAGGCCGACCGCGTCGATGGCGACATCGACACGCTGTCGGCCCGGATCGCGCAGATTCGCACCTGGACCTTCGTCGCCAACCGCCCGGATTGGCTGAAAGACCCCGAACGCTGGCACGGGATCGCGCGCGAGGTCGAAAATAAATTATCGGATGCGCTCCATGAACGCTTGACTGAGCGTTTCGTTGATCGCCGTACCAGTGTATTGATGCGCCGCCTGCGGGAGAACACGAGCTTGAATACTGAAATCGGCAAGACCGGCGAAGTCATCGTCGAAGGCCACGTCATCGGCCGCCTCGACGGCTTCACCTTTGCACCGGACGCTGCGGAAGCCGGCTCCGATGCGAAAGCCTTGCAGGCTGCAGCGCAAGCGGTGCTCGCCGGCGAGATCAACGCGCGCGCCGAAAAGCTGGGCAATGCACCGGACGAGCAGTTCGTGCTGACCTCGGAAGGCATCATCCGCTGGACCGGCGATGCCGTGGCGCGCCTGTCCGCCGCAGACGACGCGCTGCATCCGCGCATCCGCATCATCTCCGACGAGCGCCTGACCGGCGGCCCGCGCGAGAAGGTGCAGGCCCGGCTCGAGCTCTGGCTCAAGACGCATATCGAAAAGCTGCTCGGGCCGATGTTCGAGCTGTCAAAGGCCGAGGATGTCACCGGCATCGCCCGCGGCATCGCCTATCAGCTGGTCGAGGCGCTCGGCGTGCTGGAGCGTCCGAAGATCGCCAGCGAGCTGAAGGATCTCGACCAGTCCTCGCGCGCGGTCTTGCGCAAGTACGGCGTCCGCTTCGGGGCCTATCACATCTACTTCCCCGGCCTGCTCAAGCCCGCCGCGCGCGCCCTCGCAGCGCTGCTCTGGGCGTTGAAGCAGGACAATGTCGATCTCTCCGCGCTGTCTGGCGCTCAGCATTTGGCATCTTCGGGCCGCACCTCGTTCCCGGTCGACAAGCAGCTGCCGCGCGATGCCTATCGCGTGCTCGGCTACAAGCAGGCCGGCGAGCGCGCCGTGCGCGTCGATATTTTGGAGCGGCTTGCCGATCTGATCCGCCCGGCGCTGGCTTGGCGCGAGAACTCGCCCGGCGAAAAGCCGGCCGGCGCGTTCGACGGCCGCGGTTTTGTGGTGACGCAGGCGATGACCTCGCTCACCGGATCGGCCGGCGAGGACTTTGCGTCGGTGCTGCGCGCGCTCGGCTATCGCATGGAGAAGCGTCCGCCGTTGCCGCCAAAGCCTGTGGTGACCGAGACGGTCGCGGCAGAGACGCCGCCCGTCGAGGGCAGCGCGGAGACGTCGACCGAGACCGCAGCGGAGGCCGTAGCGGGTCTGCCCGCAGAAGCATCCGCCAAAGCCGCTCCTGAAGCCGTCGCCGTCGAAGACGCCCCCGGCATGGAGCAGCGCGACGAGGGCGCGCACGAGCCAGAGCCTGCGCCGGAAGCTCCGCCTAAGGCCGCCGTCACGCCCGAAGATGCCCCCAGCATCGCGCCACCGGCGGAAGAGATTGCTGCGCCGGCAGAGGCTGCCGGCCTCGAAGCCGCTGCCGCCGAGACCGCGGCAACGGAAGCTACCGCAGCGCCTGAGGCTGCCGCGCCTGAAGCCGTCGCGCCTGAGGCTGCCGCGCCTGAGGCTGCGGCGACGCCGGCCGAGCCCGAGCTCGTCGAGGTCTGGCGTCCCGGCGGCCGTCACGAGGATCGCAAGCCGCGCCACGAGCGCCATCGCCATCAGCGTCACCATCAGCCGCGTCCGCAGGCGGGTGCAGAAGCTAGCACGGCCGCGCCCGGCGAAGCAGCCGAAGGCGCGAAGCCGGGTGAGCGCCATCGCCATGGTGGTGGTCATCGCCGCGACGCGGCCAAGGATTTTCGCAAGGGCCGCGAAGGTGGTGGAGACGGTGCGCCGCGTCCCGAGGGGCGTGACGACAGGAATCGCCGTTTCGAGGGCAAGGACCGCGACAACAAGGATCGCGATCGCAACCGTGACAACAAAGGCAAGTTCGGCGATCGCGACAAGGGCCGCGACAACCGTGGCCGCGACCGCCGCGACCGCGAGTCCGGTCCGTCGCTGCGTCCCTATGCCTCCAGCGCGAATCCGCGCGAACGCGATCGTCCTGTTGATCCGAACTCGCCCTTCGCAAAGCTCGCAGCGCTGAAAGAGCAACTGGCGGGGCGCAAGGAGTAATCCTACGACCGAGCGGCAGCGCATCGACAAATGGCTGTGGCACGCCCGGGTGGTGAAGGCCCGCACCTCCGCCGCTGAGCTGGTGGTCACCGGCCACGTTCGCGTCAACGGCGCACGCGAGACATCGCCGGGGCATGCGATCAAGGTCGGCGACGTCCTCACCATCGCGCTCGATCGCACCGTGCGCGTCTTGAGGGTCATCGCCTTCAACGAGCGCCGCGGCGATGCCGCCTCGGCCCGCGTGCTCTACGAAGAGCTCGGCGAGCGCAATTAATTGCGCGGTGCATTCATTTCTTGGCTGGTCAAACGCACACAAGTGTCATGATCAGCCGTTCCCGACCTTGCGGCGCCCGGCCATCCGCGCTACGCAAGCCGCGACTTTTGAAAGAGCTTTTCGGAGCGTTGGATGACTTACGTCGTCACTGAAAACTGCATCAAGTGCAAGTACACCGACTGCGTCGAGGTCTGCCCGGTCGACTGTTTCTACGAGGGCGACAACATGCTCGTCATTCACCCCGACGAGTGCATCGATTGCGGCGTGTGCGAGCCGGAATGCCCCGCCGACGCCATCAAGCCGGACACAGAGCCGGGCCTTGAAAAGTGGCTCCAAGTCAACGCCGACTACGCCAAGAGCTGGCCCAACATCACCCAGAAGAAAGAATCACCCGCCGACGCCAAGGAATTCGACGGCATGGAAGGCAAGTTCGAGAAATATTTTTCTCCGAACCCGGGCTCGGGAGACTAATTAGGGCCCAAACTTAACCCTAATAGCTGCGTTAGGCCCGAAAACCAGCCCTGAAGACCCCTAAATCATTGATTTTTGCGGGAAATGTGCTATATTGGGCACATTAAGCCGAACCCCGTCAGCCCCGTTGGCCCCTCTGGGTTCCCGTGAAACCAAATGTCGAACAGGGGCGTGGCAGTTTCCGCGCGCAGGCTGTGTCACAGAAAACGCGTAAAAAGAGTACTTCAGCGAGGGTTTCCCATAAGGAGGCCAAAAAAGTCGCCGCGGCCAGCCGTAGCGCATCCAAGGGTCGGACCGCGACGAAGGCGCCGGCTGCAAAGTCCTCGAAGAACAAAAGAAGCGCAATGCCTAACAAGACTGCCAAACCGGCCGCGAAAGCGACCGCTGCCAAGCCTGCTGCTGCCAAGGCTCACCCTGCGAAGGCTCACGCTGCCAAGCCCGCCGCGCCGAAGGCTCCCGTTGCTGCTGCTCATGCCAAGGCTCCTGCCGCTGCCAAGCCGGCCGCCAAGCCCGCTGCTGCGCCGAAGGTCGAGGAAAAGAAGGTCGTCACCCAGCGTCAGGGCTTCAAGGCCAACGAATTCGTCGTTTATCCCGCTCACGGCGTCGGCCAGATCCTGGCCATCGAGGAGCAGGAGATCGCCGGTGCCAAGCTCGAGCTGTTCGTCATCAACTTCATCAAGGACAAGATGACGCTGCGCGTTCCGACCGCCAAGGTCGCCAATGTCGGCATGCGCAAGCTGTCCGATCCGGCGCTGGTCAAGAAGGCGCTGGAGACGCTCAAGGGCCGCGCCCGCGTCAAGCGCACCATGTGGTCGCGCCGCGCCCAGGAATACGAAGCGAAGATCAATTCGGGCGACATCGTCGCGATCGCGGAAGTCGTGCGCGACCTCTACCGCTCGGAGTCGCAGCCGGAGCAGTCCTACAGCGAACGCCAGCTCTATGAAGCGGCGCTCGACCGTCTGTCCCGCGAGATCGCGGTGGTGCAGCACTCGACCGAGACCGAGGCAGTCAAGGAGATCGAGGCCCAGCTCGCCAAGAGCCCGCGCCGCAACGCCAAGGCGGAAGCCGCCGAGGGCGAAGCAGATACGGATGCAGAGGGCGATACCGACGACACCGATGGCGACGATACCACCGTCGCCGACGAGGCTGCATAAGCAGCTCGTCGTATCGCAACAGATCAAAAGCCCGGCCGTTCGGCCGGGCTTTTTGCTTTGGGGGACGCTTGTCCGGACGGCACCTTATTTGACCGGCCGTTTCTCCAGCTTCCTTGCCAGCGTCCGCCGATGCATGCCGAGCCTTCGTGCCGCTTCCGAGATGTTGAAATCCGTCTCGATCAGGGTCTGGTGGATGCGCTCCCATTCCAGCGTCTTGATCGATGTCGGTCGTGCATCGAGCGCGACCTCGGCGTTGCCTTCGGCCTTGTTGAAGGCGGCCTCGATGTCGTCGGTGTTCGACGGTTTTGCCAGGTAGTGGCAGGCTCCCAGCTTGATGGCCTCGACGGCGGTCGAAATGCTGGCAAAGCCGGTCAGCACCACGATCAGCATGTCGGGATCATGCGTGTGCAAGAGCTCGACGCAGGCAAGCCCGGAGGCGCCGCCGAGCTTGAGGTCGACCACGGCGTGGCCGAACGAGCGCTCCTCCAGCACCTGGCGTACCTCTTCGATCGAGGCGGCGAGCACGACCTCGTAGCCGCGGCGCTCGAACGAGCGTTTCAGTGTGCGGGCGAAGCCGGCATCGTCCTCGACGACGATGAGCGAGCGGTCAGGCGTCAAAATTCCCTCCGATCGCGAGCGTTGCGAGCGGCAGCGTGAGGCGAACGGTGGCGCCGCGCTTCCTGTGGTTCTCGGCGGTCACGCTGCCTCCTAATTTGCGCACCACGTTCACCACCAGGAACAGGCCGAGCCCGCCGCCGGCGCGGCCCTTGCTGGACTGATAGGGCTTTCCGAGCTGCGCCAGCATCTCCGGCGCAAAGCCCGGGCCGCGGTCGCTGATCGACAGCACGAGATTGTCGCCCTCGCGCTCGGCGACGAGTTCGACCCAATCGCGCGAGACCTCATAGGCGTTGTCGAGCACGTTGAAGATCACCTGCTTCAGCGCGACGTCGGAGACGATCGCGACGTCCTCGCCGAAGGTGTTGACGAAGTAGAGCGTCCGCGCCGAGCGCGCGTCGCGCCATTCCTCCACCAGCGCGGTGACAAAAGCCGTCACCATCGTCGGTGAGGAGCCTTCGCCGCGTGCTTCGCCCGCCGACACCAGGATGCCCGTCACGATCGACTTGCAGCGTTGCAGCGAGGCCTCCATCTCCGCGAGATCCTCGGCGAGCTCCTGATCGGCGGCGAGATCCGGCATGCGGCGCCAGTCGCTGAGGATCACCGAAAGCGAGGCGAGCGGGGTGCCGAGCTCGTGGGCCGCGCCGGAGGCGAGCAGGCCCATGCGCACGATGTGATCCTGCTCGGCCGCGTGCTGGCGCAGCGCCGCCAGGTGTGCGTCGCGCTCGCGCAAATTCCTGTTGATGCGGGTGACGAACACCACCAGCAGAACGGCGTTGAGAACGAAGCCCAACAGCATGCCTGCTACGGTGAGGCTGTAGGTTTCGCTGATGGGATTTGGCGGCAGGTCGAGCGGCCTGTAGGCGAGCGTCAGCCACACGAAACTCGCGCAGGTCAGCGCAACCAGCGACCAGGTCGAGCGGGCATCGAGCAGCACCGCGCCCAGCGTCACCTGGAGCAGGAACAGCGAGGTGAAGGGATTGGTGGCGCCGCCAGAGAGGTAGAGCTGCGCGGTCAGCGCGGCGACGTCGAGCATCAGCGCGACCAAAAGCTCGTTGTTGGTGATCGCCGCGCGATGGCGCACCCAGACCAGGCTGGAGACGTTGAGCAGCACCAGCGCGCCGATCACCGCACCCATCCGTTCCAAGGGCAGGGGGATGCCAAGTCCGAAATGCACGGCGCCGATGGTCACGATCTGGCCGACCACCGCGGTCCAGCGCAGCTGGATCAGCAGCGCCATGTTCTTGCGGTTGGTCTCGTCGTCGGTGGGAGCAGTGCCGATCAACTCGCCGCGCGCGTCCTCCTGCGATTGCAGCGTCACGGCCAGCTCGCCGCCATGGGCAAGCGTCCGGGGGCTCGACTTTGCGTCGTCAGGTCGGCTCGACGATCGTTCCAGCATCTGATCCCGTCCTGCGGCCAGCGGCGTCGGAGCCGCCGGCCGGTTCGTGGACGAAGCGTTTGCGGCGGAATAGCCCGCCGCCGAATGTGACGAAAAGTCGACCGGCTAGCATGAAAGCCAGGGCAAACCACGTCAGCGCGTAGATCAGGTGGTTATTGGGAAAGCGGATGACGGTCAATCCGCCGATCGGACCGCCGGCAATTTGTGATCCGGCGTCGGCATCCACAAAAAAGGGCGCGACCTCGTGGAGGCCGCGTGCCGCCGCGATCGCGGCGACATCCCGCGAGTACCAGCGGTTGTGCTGTGGCACGTTGTTCCTGAGGAATCCGCCCTGGGGCTCCGTGATGCGCAACAGACCGGTGATCTCAACCTCGCCGTCGGGATTGCCGTCCCGGCGCGTCGAGGCGTCGCGCCGCTCGGAGGGCACGAAGCCGCGGTTGATCAAGACCTGCGTGCCGTCGCTGCGCAGAAGCGGCGTCAGCACCCAATAGCCGGGGCCTTCCTCGGTCACGGCCTGCACCAGCGTCTCGCAGTCATGCAGGAAATGGCCGGTGAGAGTGACGTGCCTGTACTCGTCGTTCGCGGTGGAGATCGTGGGCCACGCAGCAGGCGAGGGAACCGGCTGGGCCGGGGCATGAACGCGCTGCTCGACCCGGTCGATCAGCGCCAGCTTCCAGGCGCGGCGTTCGATCTGCCAGATGCCCAAAGCGATCAGAACGGCAATCGCCGTGAGCGAGAGGACCGTGAGCCACAGGGAGGGGGATCGCGCAGCCTTGCCGCGCGTCCCGCCTGCCTTGTCCTTCGCGGTCCAGATCATGCTCACGTCAGAGGCTCGCTCACTTCATTCCGCTCATCTGATGAATCGGCATCATGTTGCTGTTGAGGTGGTTCATCACCCACAGCGAACCGGAAAGCGCGATCACCACCATGACGATGGTGAAGATCAGCGCCATCATGCTCCAGCCGTTCTCCGACGTCGTATTCATGTGCAGGAAGTAGATCATGTGCACGACGATCTGCACGACTGCGAAGGCCATGATGAGCAGCACGGTGATCTGCTTGCTCGGCAGCGCGCCGCTCATCACCAGCCAGAACGGGATCGCGGTGAGCACGACCGAGAGCACGAAGCCGAGCATATAGGTCGAGAACGTGCCATGGGCGTGGCCGTCGCCATGGTGATGATTGTCGGCGTGCGCGGTGTGGGTATCGGTGTTCATCGCAGAACTCCCAGCAGATAGACGAAGGTGAAGACGCCGATCCAGACTACGTCGAGGAAGTGCCAGAACATCGACAAGCACATCAGGCGGCGGCGGTTGGCTTCGATCAGGCCGAACTTGCCGACCTGCACCATCAGCGTCACGAGCCAGATCAGGCCGCAGGAGACGTGCAGGCCGTGGGTGCCGACCAGGGTGAAGAACGCGGACAGGAAGGCGCTGCGCTGCGGCGTGGCGCCCTCGTGGATCATGTGGGCGAACTCGGTGAGTTCGATGCCGATGAAGGCGAGGCCGAACAGGCCGGTGATCGCCAGCCACATCTGGGTCTGCGCGACCTTGTTCTGCTGAATCGTCAGCATGGCAAAACCGTAGGTGATCGACGACAGCAGCAGCATCGAGGTGTTCACCGCGACCAGATTCAGGTCGAACAGGTCCTTTGGCGCGGGACCGGCGGCATAGTTGCCGCCGAGCACGCCGAAGGTGGCGAACAAGATCGCGAAGATGAGGCAGTCGCTCATCAGATAGATCCAGAAGCCCAGCGCGGTGCTCCAGCCTTCCGGATGCGGGTGCTCGTCGGCGAGGTAGAAGATCGGCTCGCCGGATTGGGTGGGCTTGATCGCGACAGTCATTTACTTGGCTCCGGCGAGCAGTTTGGTGCGCGCGTCCTCGGTCCGGATGACGTCTTCAGCCGGAATGTCGAAGTCGCGGTGATAGTTGAAAGTGTGACCGATACCGACGGCGAGCATCGCAATGAAGCTCACGGCGGCCAGCCACCAGATGTACCAGATCAGGCCGAACCCCATCGCGGTGGCAAGACCGGCGAGGATGATGCCGGTGCCGGTGCTGCTGGGCATGTGGATCGGCTTGAACCCGGTGAGCGGACGCTGGTAGCCGCGCTTTTTCATTTCCCACCACGCATCGTTGTCGTGCACGACGGGCGTGAAGGCGAAGTTGTAGTCCGGCGGGGGTGAAGAGGTCGCCCATTCCAGCGTGCGTGCATCCCAGGGATCGCCGGTGACGTCCTTGAGCTGCTCGCGCTTGAGGAAGCTCACCGCGAACTGCACCAGCATGCAGATGATACCGAGCAAGACGAGGCCGGCGCCGATCGCGGCGATGATGAACCAGATCTGGAGCGAGGGATCGTCGAACACGCGCAGGCGGCGGGTCACGCCCATCAGGCCGAGCACATAGAGCGGCATGAAGGCAAGATAGAAGCCGCTGACCCAGAACCAGAACGACAGCTTGCCCCAGAACGGATCGAGCTTGAAGCCGAACGCCTTCGGGAACCAGTAGCTGATGCCTGCGAACGCGCCGAACACCACGCCGCCGATGATCACATTGTGGAAGTGCGCGATCAGGAACAGGCTGTTGTGCAGGACGAAGTCGGCAGGCGGTACCGCGAGCAGCACGCCGGTCATGCCGCCGATCACGAAGGTCAGCATGAAGGCGATGGTCCACATCATCGGCAGCTCGTAGCGGATGCGGCCGCGATACATCGTGAACAGCCAGTTGAACATCTTCGCCCCCGTCGGGATCGAGATGATCATCGTGGTGATGCCGAAGAACGAGTTGACGCTGGCGCCCGAGCCCATCGTGAAGAAGTGGTGCAGCCAGACCAGGTACGACAGGATGGTGATGACGACCGTGGCGTAGACCATCGAGGTGTAGCCGAACAGCCGCTTGCCGGAGAAGGTCGAGGTGACTTCCGAGAAGATGCCGAAGGCGGGGAGAACCAGGATGTAGACCTCGGGGTGGCCCCAGATCCAGATCAGGTTCACGTACATCATCGGGCTGCCGCCGAAATCATTCGTGAAGAAGTTGGTGCCGACATAGCGGTCGAGCGAGAGCAGCGCGAGCACGACGGTGAGGACGGGAAAGGAGGCGACGATCAGGACGTTGGTGCAGAGCGAGGTCCAGGTGAACACCGGCATCCGCATCATGGTCATGCCCGGGGCTCGCAGCTTGACGATAGTACAGATCAGGTTGATGCCGGATAGCGTCGTGCCGACGCCGGCGACCTGAAGCGCCCAGATGTAATAGTCGACGCCGACGTCGGGACTGTAGCCGATGTTCGACAGCGGCGGGTAAGCCAGCCAGCCGGTGCGGGCGAATTCGCCGATGAACAGCGAGGCCATCACCAGCACTGCGCCGCCGACCGTCATCCAGAAGCTGAAATTGTTCAGGAACGGGAACGACACGTCGCGCGCGCCGATCTGGAGCGGCACGACGTAGTTCATCAGGCCGGTGACCAGCGGCATCGCCACGAAGAAGATCATGATCACGCCGTGGGCGGTGAAGACCTGATCGTAGTGATGGGCGTTGAGATAGCCTTCGGAGCCGCCAAAGGCGAGCATCTGCTGGCCGCGCATCATCAGCGCGTCGGCGAAGCCGCGCAGCAGCATCACGATGCCGAGGATCATGTACATGATGCCGATGCGCTTGTGGTCCACGGTGGTGAACCACTCGCGCCACAGATAGCCCCAGAGACGGAAATAGGTGAGAGCGCCGAGCAGCGCGGCGCCGCCGAGCGCGACCACCACGAAGGTGCCGACGACGATCGGCTCGTGCAGCGGCAGCGATTCGAAGCCGAGCCGGCCGAAGATAAGCTTGAGAAGATCAGGAGACATGCGGGATCTCTTTAAGAATCTGACTTCGGACGCTGTCCGAGGAAGAAGGAGGACTTCAGCGGCGTGAACGACGGCCGCTTCAGGCCGGCGCCCAGCAGCGGCGCGGTGTCGGTCGGCGCCTTGATCGACGCGGTGGTCGCGGCGCCTTGCGGCGCATCCGGGGTGCAGGTGCCGGCAACGAAGCTCGGCTCCGGCCCAAGCGCCGTGCCGCGGCGGGCGTATTTGTCGTAGGCGAGCGGCAGAATGTTGTTCAGGCCCTGATGGCCGGCTCCGCCCTTGGCGTCGATCGCCATCATCTCGCTCTGGCACATCTTGCCGGTCTCGACGCACATATTGAGGATCAGGCGGTAGAGATCGGCATCGACGGTGCCCCAGCGCCGCACCGGCTCGTTCTGACTGGGCTTTTCGAGCTGGAGATATTCGGCGCGGCCGAGCGAGCCGCCGGCCGACTTGGCGCTGGCGATCCAGGCGTCAAAGCCCTTGTCGTCGAGGCCCTGGAAGTTGAAGTGCATGCCGGAGAAGCCGGCGCCGCTGTAATTCGCCGAAAAACCCTTGTAGGTGCCGGCGTGGTTGACGACGGCGTGCAGCTTCGTCTCCATGCCCGGCATCGCGTAGATCTGGCCGGCGAGCGCGGGGATGTAGAACGAGTTCATCACCGAGGATGCGGTGATGCGAAAGGTGATCGGACGGTCGACCGGAGCTGCGAGCTCATTGACGGTGGCAATGCCGTAGTCCGGGTAGATGAAGAGCCATTTCCAGTCGAGCGCGACGACGTCGACCTCGAGCGGGGCCTTGGATTGATCCACGGCGCGCTCGGCATGGATGCGGCCGAGCGTGCGATAAGGGTCGAGCAAATGCGTTCCCATCCAGGTCAGCGCGCCCAGACACACGATGATCAGAAGCGGCGCCGACCAGATCACCAGCTCGAGCTTGGTCGAGTGGTCCCAATCCGGCTCGTAGCGAGCCTCAGTGTTGGACTGGCGGTAGCGCCAGGCGAACAGCACCGTCAGCGCCATCACGGGGACGACGATCAGGAGCATCAGGACGGTGGAGATGATGACGAGGTCGCGCTGCTGGGCAGCGATATCGCCGGCGGGCGCCAGCACGACGTAGTTGCAGCCACTGAGCGCAGCGGCCAGGGGTAGCAGCGCCAGGATCTTGAGACGGGACACGGGCCGAGCCTTTAAGAATGAGTTTCCTTTGCGAGGCCAAGGGGTAGCTGCGGCGCAGCAATCCGGACATTGGACAATTTGTCCAATGTTGCAGTGCGGAATGTTGGGTCAGAGAGGTCCAGATTGCCTGGCGCCCCGCCGGGCGGTCGGCTTTGGTTTTCAGGACGTTAAGGGCGCACGCATGGCGACGGCACAGACCCCCGCAATGGCAGACCTCCACTCGGGCGAGCACGGCCACGACCAGGCCAGTCCAGGCGAGATCGCCATCGGCGTCATCATTGGCCGTACCTCGGAATTCTTCGACTTCTTCGTGTTCGCGATCGCCTCCGTGATCGTGTTTCCCCGCCTGGTGTTCCCGTTCGCGAGCGAACTGACGGGCACGCTCTATTCCTTCATGATCTTCGCGCTGGCCTTCATGGCCCGCCCTATCGGCACCGTCATTTTCATGACGATCGACCGCGGCTACGGCAAGACGGCCAAGCTGATCTCGGCGCTTTTCCTGCTCGGCACTGCTACCGTCGCGATCGCGTTCCTGCCCGGCTATCACGAGATCGGCGTTGCCGCGATCTGGCTGCTGGCGCTGGCGCGTATCGCGCAGGGTTTGGCCTGGGGCGGCGCCTGGGACGGTCTCGCCTCGCTGCTGGCGCTGAATGCGCCGCCCTCCAAGCGTGGCTGGTACGCGATGGTGCCGCAGTTAGGGGCCCCGCTCGGGCTGATCGTGGCGAGCGCGCTGTTCGCCTATTTCGCCGGCAATCTCTCGGCCGACGATTTCTTCGACTGGGGCTGGCGCTATCCGTTCTTCGTCGCCTTCGCCATCAACGTCGTGGCGCTGTTCGCCCGCCTGCGCATGGTGACGACCGAGGAATATGCCTCGCTGTTCGAGACTCGCGAATTGCAGCCGGCGCGCATCTCAGACACCGTCGCGCGTGAAGGTCAGAACATCATGCTCGGTGCGTTCGCGCCGCTGGCGAGCTTCGCCCTGTTCCACATGGTGACGGTGTTTCCGCTGTCCTGGGTGTTCCTGTTCACCCGCGAAAGCCCGGTGCGCTTCCTGATCATCGAAATCGTTGCTGCCGTGTTCGGCGTCGCCGCGATCGTGATCTCCGGCATCATCGCCGACCGTGTCGGCCGCAAATCGCTGCTGATGGGATCGGCAATCGCGATCGCGATCTATAGCGGCTTCGCCCCCCAGCTGCTCGATGCTGGTGCGTTCGGCGAGACCATCTACATGGTGATCGGCTTCATCCTGCTCGGCCTGTCCTTCGGCCAGTCCTCGGGCGCGATCGCCTCGAACTTCAAGCAGACGTACCGTTACACGGCGTCCGCACTGACGTCGGATATGGCCTGGCTGTTCGGCGCCGGCTTCGCGCCGCTGGTGGCGCTTTTGCTCGCGACCAATCTCGGCGTCATCGCCTCGGGTGCGTACCTGCTGTCGGGCGCGTTCTGGACCCTGCTCGCGCTCTGGCTCAGCGGCCAGCGCGAGGCCGGCGATATGGACGCGGGGCGGTAGCCATCCGGGCTACGCGTCGACGTCAATCCGCAACGATCTTCACCCGATCACGCACCTTCACCTGCGCGTTGCGGTCGAGGCCGTTGAGCACGCGGAAACGCTCGGCGGGATGGTCGACGCCGGCCATGCGATGGGAGAGCGATTCCACGGTGTCGCCGGGCTGCACCGTGATGACCTTGATCCGTAGCGGGCGCGCGGCCTGGATCTCCTCGAGCGTCAGGCGGCGGAATGAATTGACGGTCTCGCGCGCGTTGCGGTCGCTCTCGGTCGACTTCTGCCTGGCTGCGAAGATGAAGCGGTAGACATCGCTGCCGAAGCGCAAAGCATAGACCTTGAACTGCCACTGATCGCCCTTGGCGGTGGCGGACGCCGCCGGAAAGCCGTTGATGGTGAGATCCTCGGTGGACGCCTTCTCGACACCTTCCATCCAGCCGGAGTTCAGGTAATCGCCGAGCGACTGCTCGGCGGGCACGCGCACCACGTCGAAGCGCATCGCCTGCGAGCCGCCCTCGCGCACGCCGATCACCGCCTGCGCGGTGTTGTCGAGCGTGAAATTGTCCGGCGCCTGGAAGGTAAAGCCGAGCTTGGGATGCAGGAACCTGCGGCCGCGGACAAAGCCTTCGCTGGGGTCTTCGCCATAGACGAGATTGTCGATCGCGGCGAGATAGGTCTCGCGGTCGCGCTCGGCGCCTTCGGGCGCTGCATATTGTCGCGCAATGGTCTGCGCATTCTGCACGCGCTCCGGGGTGGCCGGATGCGACGAGGTGAAATCCTGCGCGCGTGGATCGAGCGAGCTTTTCCCGGCCTTCAGCTCGGCATTGCGCTCCATCGCCGAGAGGAAGCGCGCCGCACCGTAAGGGTCAAAATGCGCGCGGGCGGAAATGCCGACGCCGATGCCGTCGGCCTCGATCTCCTGCTTGCGCGAGAAGCTCGCCATGGTGAGCTTGGTCTTGGCGAGCGCCAGCGCGGTCAGATCTGGATCGTTGCCCATGTCGGTGACGACACGGGTGACGATCGCGGCTTGGCGCGCCTGGTCCTCGCGCATCGCGGCGTGCTTGGACAGCACATGCGCCATCTCGTGGCTGAGCACGGAGGACAATTCCGAGGTGTCGCTGGCGAGCGCGAGCAGGCCGCGCGTGACGTAGAGCTGGCCGTTCGGCAGTGCGAACGCATTCACCGCGCCGGAATTGAGGATGGTGACCTTGTAGCCCTGATCGGGGCGATCGGAGGCGGCGACCAGCCGGTCGACGGTCTTGCTGACAAGCGATTCCAGCCGGGGATCGTCATAGGTGCCGCCATAGCTCGCCAGGATGCGCTCGTGCTCCTTCTCGGTGGCCGGGGTCTGCGCGACCGCGGGCTTCGGCTTGGGCATCGCGACAGCCGGTGGGGTCGCGGCGGCCTGGAACCTGCCCATGTCGCCGCAGCCGGCGAGAAGCCCGCCCAGAACAAGGCACAGCGCGGCCGGCGCAGCCCGCAGGCGGCGGCCATCACCTCGTTCGTGCCGTTCTAGCACCCCATTCACGTCGCTTAACCCGTGCCCGGCCCTTTTAGGGCCTTACCCCTGTCGGCTCGTTTGCGCCCAGCAACTCGACCTGTCCCACGAGGCGTATATCGATACGCGGCCCCGTATTCCCTTCAACCCAGCCCCGAACGCGAATACGTCGATTCTCCAAGGACTTGAGGGTAATTCCGGCGTTTTCGAATGCCGGCAGCGTGCGCCTTGAAATAGTCGCCGCAAAGCCCCGTGTCCAGTTTCGTCCGAAGTTGAGGTAGGTCATTGCCCCAGCTTGCCGGACCGACAGGACTTTGCCCTCAACCACCATAAAACGCCCAATCCCTGCCAAAATATCGTCCGGACTTTCCGCGTTTTTTATGGCCGACGGGTCAGCCCAGATGCCCATTTTTTGGCGCCGCGCCTCGGCTTCCGACCCCATCAGGGCGGCCCCGCAATCTTTGTCCGTGATCTCGGCGGAGACGATGGCATCGCCTTGGGCGAGCAGCGTCGTCTGCACCGGGGTGTTGCTTTCGCCGGCGAAGACCAGCGCGTTCTGGCGGCCGTAACGATCGGGCGTGTCGTCGCTGCCGCGGAGCGTGACGTCGCGGCCGGCGAGCAGCGAGGTCAGCGCCTGCTTCGTCGTTGCCGTCGGCTCGATGCCGGCGAGACGGATCTCGCGGCCGTCGTCGAGGCGGATGCTGCGCGCATCGGGGATCGCGGCGACACGGCCTTCACCTTGCGCTTCGAATTGGCACGGCGAGGCAAACGCAGCGTGATTTGCGACGAGAAGAACTACGACGATGAGGTGAAGCCGTTGCGCCACGTGGCCCGGAGAGGTTGCATTGAGTTTCAACTTTAACCCAAGCGTGGCGGGTCGCGAAGAGGCTTCCTCACACACCCACAATGAGTGCGGAAAGATCTCGCGTCATTTCCACCATTCCGCTTTGCGGAAAACCTCTGCGCCATCGCAAGACGTGTGTCGTGCTTCTGCTTGCTGCGCTCTCGCGCATGCGGCATGATTGCGGCAATAGCGATCGCCAAAAGCAATAACCAAGAGCAATAACCAAGCCGCCATCAGAGCACGGCACGATAAGGGAGGTCTGTTTCGATGAAGCATATTCTGTCGGGCATTTTTGCTGCCGCGTTTGCCATGAGCGCGAGCGCCGTGCAGGCGGAGGACAAGCCGCCGCTCAAGATCGGCGGCATCCTCGACATGTCGAGCCTCTATGCGGACATCACCGGCCCCGGCAGCGAGACCGCGGCCAAGATGGCTGTCGAGGACTTTGGCGGCGAGGTGCTGGGACGCAAGATCCAGGTGCTGGCGGCCGACCATCTCAACAAGGCCGATCTGTCCGCCAACATCGCCCGCGACATGCTCGACAACCAGGGCGTCGAGATGATCTACGACGTCGCGGCCTCCGCGACCGCGCTCGCCGCCGGAGAGATCGCGAAAGCGCGCAACAAGATCATCATCTTCAACGGCCCGGGCTCGATCCGCCTCAGCAACGAAGCCTGCGGTCCCTATACCGTGCACTACGTGTTCGACACGTTCGCCCAGGCCAACGTGACCGGCCTTGCCGCGGTCAAATCCGGCCTCGACACCTGGTTCTTCCTCACCGCCGATTATGCCTTCGGCCAGGATCTGGAGAAGGACACCAGCAACGTCGTCACCAAGACCGGTGGCAAGGTGCTCGGCAGCGTGCGTCATCCGCTCAACACTTCGGATTTCTCGTCGTTCCTGCTTCAGGCGCAGGCCTCCAAGGCCAAGGTGATTGGGCTCGCCAATGCCGGCGGCGACACCGTGAACGCCATCAAGCAATCGGCGGAGTTCGGCATCATGAAGGGGGGACAGAAGCTGTCGCCGCTGCTCGCCTTCGTCACCGACATCGACTCGATCGGGCTTGAGACCGCGCAGGGCCTGCTGCTGGCCGAAGCGTTCTACTGGGACATGAACGACGAGACGCGCGCCTTCTCGAAGCGCTTCCAGGAACGCGTGAAGCGGCCGCCGACCTCGGCGCAGGCCGGCGTCTATTCCTCCGTCACCCATTACCTGAAAGCGGTGAAGGCAGCCGGCACGACCGACGCTGCGGCGGTCATGAAGGTGATGAAGGAGACGCCGATCAACGACTTCTTCGCCAAGGGTGGCAAGATCCGCGAGGACGGCCGCATGATTCACGACATGTACCTGTTCGAGGTGAAGAAGCCGTCGGAATCCAAGGGCCGCTGGGACGATTACAAGCTGCTCGCCACCGTCCCCGGCAATGAGGCGTTCCAGTCGCTGGAGCAGTCGCGCTGCCCGCTGGTGAAGAAATAACCGCGTGACGCAGTCGTAACGTCATCCCGGGGCGCGAAGCGAACCCGGGATCTCGAGGTTCCGGGTTCTCGCTTCGCGAGCCCCGGAAAGACTCAATCAAACAAAGGAAGACCACCCATGAGCAACGACATGGTCCTGCAAAGGCTCGAAGGCGGGCTGCTCACCATCACGATGAACCGGCCCGAGCGCAAGAATGCGCTCAATCCGGACATGGTCGCCGGGCTGGTCGAGGCGGCGCGGCGCGCGGCCGATGATCCGGAGGTGCGGGCGGTGCTGTTCAAGGGCGCGGGCGGCAGTTTCTGCGTCGGCGGCGACGTCAAGTCGATGGCGGAGGGCCGCGCGCCGCTGCCGTTCGAGCAGAAGCTCGCAAACCTGCGCCGCGGCATGGAGGTCTCGCGCATCCTGCACCAGATGCCAAAGCCCGTCGTGGCGCAGCTCGACGGCGCGGCGGCCGGCGCCGGCCTATCGATGGCGCTGTCCTGCGACCTGCGCATCGCCAGCGAATCCTGCAAGATCACGACCGCCTTCGCCAAGGTCGGCTTCTCCGGCGATTACGGCGGGACCTATTTTCTGACGCAATTGCTCGGCAGCGCGCGGGCGCGCGAGCTCTATCTGATGTCGCCGGTGCTGACTGCAAAAGAGGCGCATGCGATCGGCATGGTGACGAAGGTCGTTCCCGACACCGAGATCGATGCTGCCGCGCACGAGCTCGCGCTGTCGCTGGCGCAGGGCCCATCGATCGCGCTCGGCTTCATCAAGCGCAACATCAACAATGCCGAGCATCTGGCGCTGGAGGATTGCTTCGACGGCGAGGCGATCCATCACACCCGATGCGGCGACACCGAGGACCACAAGGAGGCCGCCAAAGCCTTCGTCGAGAAGCGCAAGCCGACCTTCAAGGGCGCATGACGATGGCGCCCTATATCCGGCTGCGGCAGATCTGCCTGGTGGCGCCGCAGCTTGAGCCTGTCATCACGGATATCGCCAGGATCATGGGCCTCACTGTGTGCTATCGCGACGGCAATGTCGCGAAATACGGTCTGGAGAACGCGCTGCTCCCGGTCGACACGATCCTGCTGGAGGTCGTGGCGCCCTTCAAGGACGGCACCACGGCCGGTCGCTTCATCGAGAAGACCGGCGGCCGTGGCGGCTACATGGCGATCTTCTGCTGCAACGATCCGGACGAGCGCGGCCGCAACGCCAGCGCGCTGGGCGTGCGCACCGCCAACGTCATCGACCATGGGCCCTATCACGGCGTGCAGCTCCATCCCCGCGACTGCCGCGCCGCCTTCATCGAGTTCAATCACACCGAAGGCAGCGACGACATTCTTGGCCTCTATCCGCCGGCGGGACCCGACTGGCAAAAATTCATCCGCAAGGATGTGACGCAGGCGCTGACGACCGTGGAGATGCAAAGCCCCGACCCGCAGGGGCTGGCGGAGCACTGGGGCAAGATCATTGGTATTGCGCCGCGCGACGCCGAACTGAAGCTGCCCAATGCAAGCTTCCGATTCGTGAAGGGGGCCAGCGAGATCATGAGCGCGCTGGAGTTTCGGGTGGCTGATGTGGCGCGCGTGCTGCATGCGGCCAAGGCGAAGGGGCTGGCCGTTGCCGGCAACGAGTTCTTGTTAGGTGGTGTAACGTTCCGCGTCGCTTGAGTTGTCGCCTCATGTCTCGTCGTATCGTCGTGCCCGGGCTTGTCCCGGGCATCCACGTTCTTGGGCTGGAATGACGGCGTTGGATGGTCGGGACAAGCCCGGCCATGACGGATAGGCTGATCGAAAAAGAACAGGGACACGCCATGCCGCATCCGCTCGACAGCTTCTTTGCGCCCGCGAGCATCGCGCTGATCGGGGCCTCGCGCGATCACGAGAAGATTCCGGGGCGGCTTTTGTCGATGCTGCGCAAGAACGATTATCCCGGCAAGATCTATCCGGTGAACCCGAACTATGCCGACATCGACGGGCTCGCCTGCTGTAAATCGATCGCCGAGATCGGCGCGCCGATCGATCTCGCTGTCATCGTCATTCCGGCCCGCGCAGTGCTGCCAGCGCTCGAGCAATGCGCCGCCGCCGGGGTCAAGAACGCCGTCATCATCTCCTCTGGCTTCGCGGAGGAGGGCGGCGACAGCGCGGCGATGCAGGACGCGATCGCGGCGCTGGCGAGACGCACCGGCATGCGGATTTCCGGCCCCAATGCCGAGGGCTTCTTCAGCCAAATGCAGCGCGTGGCGGCCACCTTCAGTCCCGCAGTGGACGTCAAGCCGGGTGTGGTGCCGCTGGTCGCTACGCAAAAGCGGATCGGCATCGTCGCGCAGAGCGGCGGCATCGGCTTTGCCTATCATCATCGTGCGAGGGCGATCGGTATCGCCGTGAGCTACGTTGTCAGCACCGGCAACGAATCCGATCTCGGCGCCGGCGAGTTCCTGGACTATTTGGTGCAGGACGACTCGACCGACGTCATCCTGCTGTTCATCGAAGGCATCCGTGACGTCGACAAGTTTCTGGCCGCGGCGCGGCGCGCCGCCGAGACGAGAAAGCCCGTCATCGTGACAAAAGTCGGCCGTTCCGGCGCAGGCCAGCGCGCGGCGGCCTCGCACACGGCGAGCATGGCCGGCTGGTCGGCGGCCTATGACGCGGTGTTCGCGAAATACGGATTCATCGTCTCCAACGATCTCGACGAGGCGCTGACGATCGCGGCGCTGCTCGCCAGCAATCCGCTGCCAAAGGGCGATCGCGTCGCCGTTGTCACCGTCTCCGGCGGCGCCGGCATCTGGGGCGCGGATGCTGTGGCACTGCAAGGCTTGCAGGTGCCGGAGCTCTCCGAAACGATCCAGGCCGGGATCCGAACGCTGATGCCGTCCTACGGCACCGCACGCAACCCGATCGACGTTACGGCGCAAGGCGTGACCTCCGGCGGATTGCAGAAGAGCGTCGACCTGCTCACCGCCTCCGAGGAGGTCGACGCGGTGCTGGTCGTGCTCTCACTGTCGAGCGAGGTGCGCAAACCGTTCGACGAGGCCGAGCTGACGCCGGCGCTGGCGGCGCAGAAGAAGCCGGTCGCGTTCTATTCCTACACGGTGCCCTCCGACTTCGCGCGGCGGGAGCTCGCGAAGTCTGGTGTCGTGGTCCTCTCCGGTCTGACTCATGTCGGCGTCGCGATGCGGCGGCTCGTCGACTACGCAATGTTCAATCTGCCGAAGCCCGCGGACGAGACGCGGTTGCCGGTGCGCGACCTCTCTGCGCATTTGAAGCAGCAGGCATTGTCCGAGGCCGACAGCAAGGCATTGCTCCGCCGCGCCGGCATCGCGCTGCCGGACGAAGTGCTGGTGACGGACAAGGCCGGGCTGGATGAAGCCGTCGCCCGCGTCGGCTTTCCGCTGGTGATGAAGATCCAGTCGCCCGACATCGCGCACAAGAGCGAAGTCGATGGCGTGCGCGTCAACATCACCACAAAGGGCGAGGTCTTCCTGGCGTTCGAAGCGTTGCTTAACAATGCGCGCAGGCAGCGGCCGGCGGCGGTCATTCAAGGTGTGCTGGTTGGGCCAATGGCGAAGAAGGGCGTCGAGATCATCGTGGGGACGATGACGGACAGGACATTTGGCCCGATGGTGATGGTGGGGCTCGGCGGCGTCACGACCGAGCTATTCCGCGATGTGGTCTATCGTCCGGCGCCTGTCGGTGCGGAGGAGGCCGGCGCGATGCTGGCAGGATTGAAGGCTGCGCCGCTCCTGAACGGCTTTCGTGGAGGGGCGAGGGCGGATGTCACGGCGCTGGCGCAGCTCGTCGCCGATGTCTCCGTGCTTGCCGCGCGGCATGCAGCGGAGATCGCGGAGATCGAGCTCAATCCGGTGCTGGTGCATGCCGAGGGGCAGGGCGTGACGATCGTCGACGCGCTTGTAGCGAGGCGCACTTAAACTCTCTCCCCTTGTGGGAGAGGGTGGCTCGCCGTGTCGCGGCGCGACGGGTGAGGGGTATCTCTCCGCAAATACGGGCTTGATCGCATGGGATAGATACCCCTCATCCGGCGCTTCGCGCCACCTTCTCCCACAAGGGGAGAAGGAAGAAAGAGATGCCTTCACCCGACGAGCTACCTTCCTTTAAAATTCGCCACGCGCCGTTCTTCCGTCGCCTTCACGCCCTCCTTAAAATCCTCCGTCGCGCGCAGCCGCGTCTGCTCGGCGAGCTCGTGATTGGTCGCCGCCATGACGCGGTCGGCCAATCCGGCGCGCATCGTGGCGCGGGTGGAGAGCAGGCCGAGCGGCGAGCATTCGGCGATCTTGCTGGCGAGCTTCATCGCGGCCGCCTTGACCTGGTCCTGCGGCACCAGCTCGTTGGCGAGGCCCCATTTGTAAGCCTCCTCGCCGGTGACGCGGCGGCTGGTGTAGAACATCAGCTCGGCGTTGTTCTTGCCGATCAGCTCGGGCAGCGTCACGGTCAGGCCGAAGCCGGGATGGAAGCCGAGCTTGGTAAAGTTCGCGGAGAAGCGGGCTTCGGGACAGGTGACGCGGAAGTCCGCGGAGACCGCCAGGCCCAGGCCGCCGCCGATGGCAGCGCCCTGCACGGCGGCGACGATCGGCTTCTTGGCGCGGAAGATGCGCACGGCCTGGATGTAGAGATGGTTGATCGGCCCGAGACTGTCGGCCGGATCGCCCTTGGCGGTCTTCTCCGCTTCGCGCGCTTCCTGCGCCTGCCGCGCCGGATCGCCGAAATTGGCGCCGGCGCAGAATGCCTTGCCCTGTGCCGATAGAACCGAGGCGCGGATTTCGATGTCGCGGTCGAACTCGTCGAGCGCATCCGCGATCTGGTTGATCAGCGAGATGTCGAAGAAGTTGAGCGGCGGGCGGCGGATCTCGATGGTGCCGACATGTCCGACCTTCTCGACGCCGATGTCATTATAGGTGCTCATAGGTTGTCTCCAAACATCTCGATCTCTCAGTAGCGAAGAACCACCTCTCCCATCGGGAGAGGTCGGCGCGTAGCGCCGGGTGAGGGGCTGCGGTCCTGGTGAGGGCGTAACCCCTCATCCGATTTGCTGACGCAAATCGACCTCTCCCTATGGGAGAGGTGGCCGGAGCGAGCCGCGATCGTGTCGCCCATTCGTCCTAACGCAAGCCCAGTCCGCGGGCGATGATGCCGCGCAGCACCTCGGTGGTGCCGCCCTGGATGGTTAGTTTCGGTGCGGTCTTGATGGCGAAATCGAGCTGCCGCTCCAGCGTCTCGCGGTTGGTCGCGGTCTCCTCGACGAAGGCGGCGAGATCGCGCACCCGGTGCGGCAGCTGCTGCTCCCAGACCGTGCCGATATCCTTGACGATGGACGCTTCCACCACCGGCTCCTTGCCGGCCTGCAGCATGCCGGCAACCGAAACCGACATGCGCCGCATGGTGTGGAGCTGCGCAACCAGGCGCCCGATGCCCTCGGCGCTGCGCGTGTCCGGGTTGGGGCCGATCGCGCGCACCAGCTCGGTCAGCACGTAATAGGTCTCGAGGAAGCGTTCGGGGCCTGAACGCTCATAGGCAAGCTCCGATGTCGCCTGTTTCCAGGCGCCATCGACCTCGCCGAGCACATGATCGTCGGGAATGAAGTGATCGGTGAAGACGACCTCGTTGAACTCGTACTGGCCGGTGATCTGGCCGATCGGGTTCACCTTGATGCCCGGCTGCTTCATCTTAACCAGGAACTGGGTCAGGCCGTGGCGGCGGTTTTCCTTGGTCGGCGGCGAGGTCCGGAAGATCGCGATCATGTAGTCGGCGATATGCGCCGACGAGGTCCAGATCTTGGTGCCGTTGATGAGATAGCCGCCGTCGGTCTTGGTGGCGCGCGTCTTTGCCGCGAACAGGTCGGAGCCGGAGTTCGGCTCGCTCATGCCGATGGCAAAGCAGATCTCGCCGCGGCAGATGCGCGGCAGGATCTCCATCTTGATGTGCTCGGGCGCGTATTTCAGCAGCACCGGCCCGCTCTGGCGATCAGCGACGAAGAAGCGCCGCGTCGGCGCATTCGCCACGCGCATCTCCTCGGTCACGACGTAACGTTCGAGGAACGAGCGCTCCTGGCCGCCATATTTTTTGGGCCAGGTCATGCCGAGCCAGCCCTTGGCGCCGACCCGGCGGGAGAATTCCGGCGCGTCGGTGTCCTCGCGGTTGGGCTTGTGCGGATCAAAGGTGCCGGCGGCAATTTCTTCGGCGAGGAAGGCGCGCACTTCCTTGCGCAATTGCTCGCATTTTTCGGGGAGGCGGATCGGATCGAAACGGAGGGCAGCGGTCATTGTCGTCGTCCCCTGATCAGCGCGAAGCCACGAGCGGCCACAATTCATCGGCGCCGCGGTTTGCAACGAGCCTGCCGAGCTCGACGGCCCAATGGCTCTCCGACCCGAAATCGTCGCGCCAGGCCAGCGCCCGCAGCGAGTAGCGGTGCAGGATATGCTCCATGGTGAAGCCGATCGCGCCGTGGACCTGGTGCGCGATAGCGCCGCCTTTTTCCGCAGCTTCCGCGCAACGGATTTTTGCGGAGGCGGCTTCGAGATAGACCTCGTCGTCGAACGCCTTGGCGTTCGCAATCGCATCGGCGGCAGAGGTCGCGGCCGCCAGCGCTGCGGCGGATTCGCCGGCGAGGCGTGCGAGATTGTGCTGCACCGCCTGGAATTTCGAGATCTTCTTCTCGAAGGCGACGCGCTCGTTGGAATAGCGCACGGAGATATCGAGCATGGATTCCAGCGCGCCGGCGATCTGAAGGCTGCGCGCGACGCCGCCCATCAGCATCAGCGTGGTCTGCTCAAAGCTTTGTGGCGCGGGCTTGAGGGTGACGGGCTGAACCTTATCGAGCGTCACGGTGTCGCTGTGATCGTAGCCGACATTGAGCCCGGCTTCGATCCGGGACTTGTTCGCATCGACCAGCGCGATGGACAGGCCGTCCTTGCCCTGCGCCAGCACCGCAAAATGCTTCGCCGCCTTGGCAAAGGGCACGCCGCGCGCGCGGCCGGAGAGCGCGCCTTCGGCATCGAGCGTGATGTGGTCCTTTGGCGAGGCCGGCAGCACCGTCATCTCGCCCTCGGGCGAGGCAATCTTGGCCTGCGCAAGCAGCCAGCCCGCGAGCATGGTCTCGGCCAGCGGAACCGCGACCGCAAAGCGGCCCGCAGCATTCAGAAGGGCAAAGCCGTCGGCAAGGCTGGCGCCGGAGCCGCCGAGGTCGTCAGGCACCCACGATAGCGGCAGGCCGGCCTCGCTCAGCGCCTGCCACAGCGGCGCCTGCCACGAATTCTTCTTGTCGTTGTTGATGGTTTGCGGATCGGCGAGATCGGCGAAGATTTTTTCCGCGGTCTCGACGACGATATTGTCACTCTCCGCCACAGCGTTCCCCGTGCTTTGCCATTGGCGCGTCCGTCCCCTTGATGGGCGCGCGGTCTCTTCTTGCGCCCGATGATCGGAAAAAGCCATGGCCCTGACAAGCGTTGATCGCAGGCCAACCTGCGGCGCGGGCATGGGCGACAAGCTAATTCCGCTTAGCGGAGTTTGCTCGATTTGCAGGGCGCGGCAAACTCGCTAAACAGGACGCCGACATCAGATCAGGGAGGGACATCAGGGATGGCAAAGGACAGCTTGTGCGCAGTCGTGACGGGGTCGGCATCCGGCCTGGGTGCTGCAACCGCGGAAATTCTCGCGCGGAGCGGGGCCCGGCTCGTCATCAATTATTCCTCGAGCCAGAAGGAAGCCGAGGCCACGGCTGAGCTCTGCCGCAAGGCCGGCGCCGCGGAAGTCCTGGTCGCGCAGGGCGACGTCTCAAAGGATGACGATTGCCGCAAGATCGTCGCAGCGGCGGCCGGGTGGGGTCGGCTCGACGTGCTCGTCAACAATGCCGGCACCACCAAGCACGTCGCTCACGCCGATCTCGACGGCTTGTCGGCGGAAGATTTCCAGCGGGTCTATGGCGTCAACACCATCGGCCCGTTCCAGATGGTACGCGCGGCACGCAGCCTGCTCGAGGCCGGCGCCAAGGCTTCGGGCCGGCCGTCGGCGGTGGTCAACGTGTCCTCGGTCGCCGGCATCAGCGGCGTCGGCTCGTCGATCGCCTATGCCGCGAGCAAGGGCGCGCTCAACACCATGACCTTGTCGCTGTCGCGCGCGCTGGCGCCGCTGATCCGCGTCAATACGGTCTGCCCCGGCTATATCGACACGCCCTGGTTCACCAAGGGCCGCGGCGAGGCCGGCGCAAAACAGGTGCGCGACAGCGTGGTCGCGAAAGTGCCGCTCAAGGTCGCCTCGAGCGCGGAAGACATCGCGCAGCTCGTCTGCTTCCTCGCGATGCCGGCCTCCAGCAACATGACCGGCGAGGTCGTGCGCATGGATGCGGGGATGCATTTGATTACGTGACCCCTGTCATTGCGAGCTAAGCGAAGCAAATCCAGAAAGCGTCCGCGGCGACGGTCTGGATTTGCTTCGTCGCAAGAGCTCCTCGCAATGACGCCGTGTGAGGCGGCAGGCTCCCCTACGGCCTGCGGCGATTACCCCTTGATCACGCCGCTGGCCACCAGGCGGTGCCAGATGAACAGCACCACCACGGCGCCGATCGTGGCCATGATGAAGCCGGCGCCCTGGTCGAGGCTGTAATGGCCGATGGCCTGGCCGACGAAGGTCGCGAGAAACGCGCCGGCGATGCCGAGGATGGTGGTGAGGATGAAGCCGCTCGGATTGTTCGGCCCCGGCGCGAGCCAGCGCGCGATGAGGCCGGCAACGAAGCCGACGAGGATGATCCACAACAGGCCGCCCATGCTCATGACAGTGCTCCCCTCTCTTTGACGACAATCAGATGCGGCCCGAGAGCTCGTCCTCGGTCGGCAGCCTTCCGTCCGGCGTCAGATGGTCGACCACCTGCGGCAGATACTGGCTGAGGCCGGAGAGCAGCTCCTCGCGCGACAGGCCGCTCTGGGCGGACAGGCTGTCGATCTGGTCGGCGCCGAGCGCGCTGGCGAGATCGCCCGGTGCAATCGGCTTGTTCTCGCCCTTGCCGACCCAGGAATTTGCGGCGTCGCCATGGCCGCTCTGCTGGAGCTGGTTGAGGAGATCGCCAAGCCCGCCGCTCAGCACGGTGCCGGCCGCGCCGCCCGCTAGCAGGCCGCCAAGGCCGCCCTTCAGCAAGCCTCCGAGACCGCCAAGCCCGCCGCTGTCTGCGGTGTTCACCGGCGGCGGCGCAGGCGTCGGCGACGGTTGCGGGGCCGTGCCAGATTGGTTTGCGGTGATATGCTTGAAGGCTTTCCAGGCGAGCAGGCCGAGCAGCGCCATGGTCATCGGCGACATGCCGCCGGAGGATTGCTCGGAGCTGGGCGTGCTGGGGCCGCGCGGGCCGTTCTGCATGCCGTTGAGGACGTCGAGTAGACCCATCGTGCTCTCCCTTTGGCGTCTCGTTCGGCGAGCGCTCGCCGCTGACAGGCCCCCGGGGCGAGAACATATGGGGCAGTCATGACGGTTACAAGGCGGCTGCGACGCGATGGGCAGCCGGCTTCGCCTCTGCTATTGAAGGCCGGTCATTCAGGGAGCCAGATCAGTGCTTACGGATCGACCGATCGTGGTGGCCGGCGCCGGCGCTATCGGCTGTTTCGTCGGCGGCATGCTGGCGGCCGCGGGCCGCCGCGTCGCGCTGCTGGTGCGGCCGCGGGTGAAGAGCGAGATCGAACGCTTCGGCCTGCGGCTGACGGACCATGACGGCTCCGAGAACAAGCTCGGTGCTGGCCAGCTCGCTTTGTCGGAGGACCCTTCGATCTTCCACAGCGCCGGCATCGTGCTGGTGACGGTGAAGAGCGCCGACACCGCCGATGTCGCGGAGCAGATCGCGCAGCATGCGCCGCCGTCGTGGTCTCGCTTCAGAACGGCATCGGCAATGTCGCGGTGCTAGGCGAGCGTCTCGGCGGCCGGCGCGTGCTCGCCGGCATGGTGCCGTTCAACGTGATCGCGATGGGTGAGGGCCGTTTCCACCGTTCGACGTCCGGCGATATTCATGTCGGAGAGGATGCGGAGAACACGGCAGCGGCGCTCTCGGTTCCGGGGCTCACCATGCGCGCGAGCCGCGACATCACCGGCGTGCAATGGGGCAAGCTGATCATCAATCTGAACAACGCACTCAGCGCGCTATCCGACATGCCGCTCGCCGCTCAATTGGCGAGCCGCGACTGGCGAAGGCTGTTCGCGGACCAGATGGCCGCGGGCCTCGCCGCGCTGAAGGCCGCCGGCATCGCGCCGGTTTCGGCAACGCCGATCCCAATGGGATGGACGCCGACCTTGCTGAGGCTGCCAGATGTAATCTTCAATGCGATCCTGGGCCGCACGATGAAGATCGACCCAGAGGCGCGTTCCTCGATGTGGCAGGACCTGAAGCAGGGGCGCAAGACCGAGATCGACTATCTTCAGGGTGCGGTCATCGCGCTGGCCGAACAGAACAATATCGGCGTGCCGCTGATGCGCCGCATTGTTGCGTTGATCAAGGAAGCCGAAGTCGTGGGCAAGGGCCCACCCGGGCTGACGCCACGGCAGATTCGCGGATTAGCGTGAGCGCGAAGGAGCAGTGCGATGAAGCGTTGTTTGATGATCGGGCTCGCGCTGGCTGCGCTCTGCGGCGCATCCACGTTCGCTGATGCAAGGCCGCCGACGGTCGTGAACTCTCCGGGCTATGACGCGCGATTGCAGGAGAGCCGCAAGGCGTTGAGCGCTCCGCCAACGGCAGCGGCGCCCGCAATCAAACCCAAGCGCACTAAGAAGAAGCACGCGAACTGACGCCACGCTCTGCGCCGCCGTCCGGGACAAGGGCGCGCCCAAAGCGCGCGCCAATCCCCGACCCATAATCACAGGATTGGGTGTGGCGAAGACTCGTGGTTGCCGACTGCGTGCGACAACTCCTCCCTGCGGCGATGGGTCTCGGATCTGCGCTTAAGGTTGTCCGGGACGACAGCGGAGTTGGGAGCGGCCAGCTAACCCTTCTTCGCCGGCTTGCTCTGCGTTGGATTGAACAACTTCTTCAAATCGTTCAAGCTTTCCGACAGGCGCGGCCACTCGCAGGAGAAAGAGCCCTTGGTGCAGGGCGCGCCCTTCGGCTTCGGGCCGACAGTCTGCTGCACTTTCGGCCGCTCAACCGGGACGGGCACGCGTACGCGTTCGACCTCGGTTCGCAGTGCGATCTGCTGGAGCTGCTGGACCTGTTGTTCCTGCTGCTCGCGCTGCTGTCGCGCGGTGGCTTGGGCCGCTTCATTGCTGCGGCGCTGACTGGCGAGATAGGCGGTGTAGGCTTCGTCGATCTTCTTCTGCTCCTCGGGGGTCGGATTCGGCCCGGCGATGTCGAAGGTGCGATCCTGGAGGAAGTCGTAATAGGAATAGCCGCCGCCTGCCTTGCGGCGCCCCGCGAACTTGGCGTTGCAATCGGCGAGCGCGGCCGTCTTCTCGGCCTTGGTCGGGGATTTCTCGGCGGCGTCGGCGCATTGCTCGAAGTCGACCGGCGCGCGCTTCCACCATTGCGCCTGGGCATGCGGCAGCGTCAGCAGAAATAATCCTGCTGCGGTAACGAGAAGCGGCGCCGCACGACGCGATGCAACTACGACCGACATTTTACGAGAGCATTCCTTGCCCGACTCAACCCCACCTGAGTCGAGCCGGATTTTTGCCTCTTTATCGCCGGCTTGTCACCCATGGAACCCGGGAATTTCATGGCTGGGCTGCTGACATTTTTTGCTTGACGTGGCGCGGGAGTCACAGCCGCGCGGCAGGTGATGCGCTTAAACTTTTATTGGTCTGAATTCGAAGGAGAATGTCCGTTATGCGAGCGCTGGCAGGTATCGTCGCAACCGCCCTGGTGCGAACGTGGCGCCGGCCGCGCTCGAACAGCGCTATGTCGAGCGCGAGGTGATCTATCTGCTCGGCACCCTCGACGCCAGTCCGGAGCATCTCGCGCTCGACAAGAGCTGCATGGCGAAGGCGCAAGGCGCCACGCGCAACCGACGCGGCCATGCCTATGCGGAGGCGATGGCCAAGCGCAATCACCGCACGCCCAATCACAGGATCTGGGGACGTTCCCGGCGTCGGCCATGACGGGCGACAAGATGCTGACCTCGCGATGCGGGCTCGCGGCGCTGTTCGACAGTGCGGGCTGCGGCGCGGAGCGCTGATGCGCATGCCTTGAAGGCTTGTGCCTCGAAGGCTTGCGACTTGAAGGCTAGGCTTTGGCTGTTACACTTCGCGCTGTGGCGCCTCATCGTGAGGCGGCGCCAAGAAGACGAAGTGGAAACGCCTGATGCTGCTGCCCCTGTCCGACGTGCCGCGCTGGTACGCTGAGCGCAAACCGCACGGCACGATCGCCGTCCGTCATGGGCAGGAGACACTGACATGGGACGAGCTCGAGCGTGGCGCCAGCCGGCGCGCGCGGGCGTTCATGGCCAAGGGCGTCAAGCCCGGTGACTTCGTCGCGATCGGATTACCCAACAGCAACGCGTTCTTCGAGACATCCTTTGCGGTGTGGAAGTGCGGGGCAACGCCGACCTCGCTGTCGTGGCGGCTGCCGCGCGGCGAAGCCGCCGCGGTGCTCGACATCCTCAAGCCGGCGCTGGTGGTCGGCGGCGAGGCCGATTGGAACGCGCCGAACCGTCTCCCGGCTGATTTCGTGCCGCAAGGTTTTTCGGACGAGCCGCTCAACCCGCCGGTGGCGCGCTACTGGAAGGCCATGACCTCAGGCGGCTCGACCGGCCGTCCCAAGGTGATCCTCGACCATCATCCGGCAGTGACCGACACCATCGCTGCGCCGCCGCTTCATATCCCCTTCGGGGTCTCACTGCTCAATCCCGGCCCGCTGTATCACAATGCGCCGTTCATCGTGTCGCATTACGCGCTGTTCGCCGGCGGCAAGCTCACCGGCCTCGTCAAGTTCGACGCTGAGGAGACGCTGCGGCAGATCGAACGCGAGCGCGTGCAATGGGTCAATTTCGTGCCTACCATGATGCACCGGATCTGGGCGCTGCCGGAGACCGTGCGCAACGCCTACGATGTATCGAGTCTTCAGACGGTTTTCCATATGGCAGCTCCGATGCCGCCCTGGCTGAAGGAGAACTGGATCGCCTGGCTCGGGCCCGAGCGGATCTGGGAGCTCTATGGCGGCACCGAGCGCCAGGGCGCCTGCATCATCTCCGGTACGGAATGGCTGACGCACAAGGGTTCGGTCGGCAAGATCGGCGACATGGCGAAGCTTCGCATCATCGGCGAGGACGGCAACGATGTCGCGCTTGGCGAGACCGGCGAGATCTATTTCCTCAACAATGACGGCACGGACGCGACCTATCACTATCTCGGCGCCGAGCCGAAGCGCCGTGCCGACGGCTGGGAATCGCTTGGCGATATCGGCCGGCTGGATGCGGAAGGCTATCTCTATCTCGGTGACCGTCTTGCCGACATGATCCTGCGCGGCGGCGCCAACATCTATCCGGCCGAGGTCGAGGCCGCCGTCTCCGCCTGTCCCGGCGTGCGTTCCTGCGTCGTGGTGGGATTGCCCGATCCGGAATTGGGCCAGCGCGTCCACGCCATCATCGAGCCGGAGCCCGATGCCGACGGTCAGGCCGTCGCTGATGGCGTCGCCGATTTCCTGAAGGACAAGCTCAGCCGCTACAAGCACCCGGAGAGTTTCGAGATCGTCAACGCGCCGCCGCGCGATGATTCCGGCAAAGTCCGCCGCACCCTGTTGCGCGACGAGCGCGCGGCGTGGATGAAGGAGGGGCGCGCCTTCCGGATTTGGCCGGCGAAAGCGCGGGCGCACGCCGAATAAGACAAAAACACGGACAAGAACACGGAAGGACCGACATGACGATCACCATCGCAGCGAGCAGCGTGCCGAAGCCTCCGGCGAGCATCATCGCAGGTTTCGGCGACGCGCCGACCTCGGTGATCTCAGACAATCTGGCCCGGCTGCCGGGCGCAGTGGGGTTAAGGCCCTATCATCGCGGCGGCAAGCTGGTGGGAGCGGCCTTCACGGTGCGCACCCGTCCCGGCGACAATCTCGCCATCCACCGCGCGCTGGAGCTGGTCGGCCCCGGCGACGTCATCGTGGTCGATGGCGGCGGCGACGAGACGCGAGCCCTGGTCGGCGAGATCATGAAGAACATCGCGCAATGGCGCAAAGCCGAAGGCTATGTCATCGACGGCGCGATCCGCGACGTTGCGGCGTTCGCCGCCGACGACTTTCCCTGCTACGCCCGCGCGGTGATCCATCGCGGCCCCTACAAGAACGGCCCCGGCGAGATCAACGTGCCGGTCACGATCGGCGGCAGCGTGATTGCGCCCGGCGACATCGTCGTCGGCGACGAGGACGGCGTGGTGTCGTTTCCCGCCGCGGGCGCCGCGGCTCTGCTGGAGGCGGTGCGCGTCCAGGTCGCGCGCGAGGAGGAGACGCTGAAGGCGATTCGCGAGGGGCGCTACCAGGGCTCCTACGGCAAGTCCTGATCAGGCGGCGACAAGAGGATGGCATGAGCCAGAAGAATGAATTCCACAATATCGATGATCCCAGCGACGGGCTGTTTCGCGAGCTCGCGGCTGGGGTGACCACGCGCATCTTCTCCGGCGAGCAGGCGATGCTGTCGGTGGTGACGCTCGCGCCCCACGCGCAGGGCACGCTGCACCATCATCCCGAGGAGCAATGGGGCGTGCTGCTCGACGGCTCCGCCATCCGCGTCCAGGGCGATGAGGAAATCCCGGTCAAGAAGGGCGATTTCTGGCGCACGCCCGGCAACGTGCCCCACACCATGCGCGCCGGCCCCGACGGCGCCCGCGTGCTGGACATCTTTAGTCCACCAAGGCCAGAATACAGGAAACCGGGATCCGGTTTCGGGACGACCTGAAGCGCTCAAAAGAAAAAGCAAAGCGCGGGGGATCAAAGGGAGGGACCATGACCATCACGCGACGTACGCTCCTGGCTGCGCCGGCCATCCTCGCAATGGCGCCGGCGGCGGCGCAAGGGAGCAAGATCACGCTCGTGGTGCCGTTTCCGCCGGGCGGATCGACCGACGCGATGGCGCGGCTGTTGCAGTCCAATCTGCAAACCAGGCTTGGCCGCATCGTCGTGGTCGAGAACAAGTCGGGCGCCGCTGGCGCGCTCGGCGCGGCGCAGGTGGCCAAGAGCCCGGCGGACGGCTCGACATTTCTGGTGACGTTCGATTCCCATGCGGTGATTCCATCCATCCTCGACAAGCCGCCGGTGGATGTCGAGCGTGAGCTGATGCCGGTCCTGCTGATCGGCACCGCGCCTTACGTGATCGCGGCCGGCGCCGGCCGTCCCTACAAGAGCTTCGCGGACGTGGTGGCGGCCTGCAAGGCGACGCCCGGCGCGGTGAAATATGCCTCGGTCGGCATCGGCACGCTCGGCCATCTCGCCATGACCGTGCTCGGCAGCAAGGCCGGTGTCGAGATCATGCACGTACCCTATCGCGGCGGCGGCCCGGCGATGAACGACGTGCTCGGGGGCCATGTCGATCTGATTGCAGGATCGGCGGCGCTGGTCGCAGCCCAGCTCGGCACCAACATGCTGCGACCGATCCTGCAGCTTGGCCGCGAGCGGCTGCCGGCGTTGCCCGACACGCAGACCGCGATCGAGGCGGGCTTTCCGGACTTCGAGACGCTCGCCTGGTGGGGCATCTTCGCGCCCGCCGGCACGCCGCCGGACATCGTTTCGGCCATGGCGACGGCCTCCAAGGAGATCCTGAGTGAGCCCGCGACCGCCGCCCAGCTCAAGGACACCCAGCACATGACGCTGCTGCTCGAGGACGGCGCCGCGTTCAAGGGCTTCTTCGACAAGCAGGTCGCTTATTGGGGCAAGGTGGTAAAGGACAACAATATCAGGGCGTAGCTATCCGGCCTCTTCGAACTCCGCGGAGCGGCCGCGCGAAACTGAGCTCATGGCCATCGGGGTCGGTAAGATGGAAATAACGTTCGCCCCATTCCGCATCGCGCGGCGTGGTCGAGGGCTGCCATCCGGCGGCGCGAGCGCGCTCGTAGGTCGCGTCGACATCGGCGACATAGAAGATGACGCGGCCCCACCAGGACCAGCGCTTGTCGTCGGGCTGCGCGGTCAGGTTGAGATAGCCGGTCCCGGCGCGAAAGCTGGTAAATGCCGCGGCTTCGCCACCGTGGAGGAGCTCGAATCCCAGAGAATGATAGAAGTGAACGGCGCGCGCCATGTCGTGCGTGCCGAGGGTGATGGCGCTGATGCTTTCGATCATGGGATGCTCCGCACGTCAATCCAGACGCGATTGTACAGCCTCCTCGCTCGGCTTGGCGATGACCCGCCTTGCGGCTGGCGAACGGCATCCTGCTCTGCTATGAGGGGGCCGAACCCGCAACTCCGGGTTCCGCGGTCCCGTAGCTCAGCCGGATAGAGCGGCGGTTTCCTAAACCGTAGGTCGGAAGTTCGAGTCTTCCCGGGATCGCCATTTTCAGGGCCACCGTTACGGTTTGCTACGCCGATCGGCGCAAAAATTGCTAGAAGCAAACGGCTTCCTTCCTTGCTGGTCCGGCCGACGTGCCCGCCACACCCTACAGCACTTCCGGAGACGACGATGCCTTTCGACTTGATCCTGCGCGGCGGCCGTGTGGTCGATCCGTCCCAGAAGCTCGACGCCGTGACCGACGTCGCTTTTGCCGGCGGCAAGGTGGCGGCGGTCGGCAACGGGCTCAAGGCGGATCCGGGCACCGAGGTCCGTGACGCGTCACGCTACATCGTGACGCCGGGGCTGATCGATCTGCACACCCATGTCTATTGGGGCGGCACCTCGCTCGGCATCGATGCCGAGGAATTCTGCCGCCGCTCCGGCGTCACCACGGCGGTGGATACCGGCAGCGCCGGACCGGGCAATTTCGCAGGCTTTCGCAAGCATGTGATCGAGCCGAGCCAGGTCCGCATTCTCGCTTATCTCCACGTCTCGCATGCCGGCATATTCGGTTTCTCGCACCGGATCATGGTCGGCGAGAGCGAGGAGCTGCGGCTGATGAATCCGATCGATGCGGCCAAGGTCGCCGATGCCAATCGCGATCTCATCGTCGGCATCAAGGTGCGCGTGGGCCTGCACTCCTCGGGCACGTCCGGAACCGTGCCGCTCGACATCGCGCTCGAGGTTGCCGAGGAGGTCGGCATGCCCCTAATGGCGCATATCGACCATCCACCGCCGAGCTACGAGGAGGTGCTGGCCCGCCTGCGCCCCGGCGACGTGCTCACCCACGCGTTCCGCCCCTTCCCCAACACGCCCGCGACCGCGCAGGGCACGGTGAAGAAGGCGGTGCTGGATGCACGCGAGCGCGGCGTGCTGTTCGACATCGGCCATGGCAAGGGCTCGTTCGCGTTCAAGACCGCGCGCGCGATGCTCGCCAACGGCTTCTATCCGGACACGATCTCGTCCGACATCCACATGCTGTGCATCGACGGCCCCGCCTATGATCAGGTCACGACCATGTCGAAATTCCTGTGCATGGGCATGGAGCTACCGGATGTGATTGCGGCCTCGACGGTGAATGCGGCGATGGCGCTGCGGCGCCCGGAGCTCGGCAGCCTCAAACCGGGCAGCGTCGGCGACGCCACGCTGATCTCGGTCAAGCAGGGCCAGTTCGATTACGAGGACGTCGTCGGCGAGCACCTGATCGGCGATCGCAAGATCGTCTCCGACGGTGTCGTCATCGGCGGCCGCTGGTGGCATCCGAATTGAGCAGGACGCGACTACAGCGACCTTGCAATCAACAGCTTCATGATCTCGTTGGTGCCGCCGTAGATCTTCTGGATGCGGGAATCGATGAAGATGCGTGAGATCGGGTATTCCTGCATGTAGCCGTAGCCACCGAACAGCTGCAGGCATTCGTCGGCGGTCTCGACCTGCTTCTCCGAGCACCAATATTTCGCCATCGACGCCGTGACCGTGTCGAGGTCTTTGGCGATCAGGCGCTCGATGCACCAGTCGACGAAGACGCGCGCGATCATCGCCTCGGTCTTGCGCTCGGCGAGCTTGAACGCGGTGTTCTGGAATTCCATCAGCGGTTTGCCGAAGGCTTTCCGCTCCTTGGTGTAGTCGGTGGTGAGCTTGATCGCACGCTCCATCGCGGCGACGGCGCCGACCGCGAGCGCGAGGCGCTCCTGCGGCAATTGCTGCATCAACTGGACAAAGCCCTGGCCTTCCTCGTTGCCGAGCAGGTTGTCCGGCGGCACGGTGACATTGTCGAAGAACAGCTCCGAGGTGTCGGAGGCGTGCAGGCCGATCTTGTCGAGGTTGCGCCCGCGCCGATAGCCTTCAGTGCCAGCAGTCTCGACCACGATCAGCGAGATGCCTTTCGCGCCCGCCTCGCCGGTACGCGCGACCACGATAACGAGGTCGGCGGCCTGGCCGTTGGTGATGAACGTCTTCTGGCCGTTAATGACGTAGGAATTGCCCTGCTTCTTCGCCGTGGTCTTCACGGCCTGCAAATCCGAGCCGGTGCCGGGCTCGGTCATGGCGATGGCGCCGACCATCTCGCCCGAGGCCATCTTCGGCAGCCAGCGCTTCTTCTGCTCCTCCGAGCCATAATTGAGGATATAGTGCGCGACGATGGCGCTGTGCACGGAGACGCCTGTCGTCAGCTCCGGCACCGTGCTTTCGAGATCGTCCAGCACCGCCGCGTCGTAAGCGAAGGTGGCACCCAGCCCGCCATATTCCTCCGGCACGCTCGCCAGCAGCGCCCCCATCTCGCCGAGCCCGCGCCAGGCGAAGCGGTCGACCATCTTCTGCTCGCGCCATTTTTCGGCATGCGGCGCCAGGTCCTTGGCGAGATATTTCCGGAACTGGTCGCGGAAGATTTCGAGCTCTTCGGTCATCCAGGAGGAGCGGTAGGACATGGTTACCTCGGTCAATGCGGCTGTCCGGCTTGGTAGGCCGGCAGGGCGCGGCAATTATTGTGTTTTCAGGCTGCGCCAGTGACGCTACCAAGGCGGCCAGAAATGCATCAGGGTGTCTGATCTTGGCTGCCAAAACTCAAGAGCTCAAGCTCGACATCGAGCGCGTCGGCACAGTCTCGGCGATCCTGACGCAGCCGGCCGAGGCGCGCGCCTGCTACGTGCTGGCGCACGGCGCAGGCGCCGATATGCGGCATGCGTTCATGGAGAAGGTCGCACAAGGTCTCGCTGAGCGCGGCATCGCGACGCTTCGCTTCAATTTCCCGTACATGGAGAAGAAGCAGGGGCGTCCCGATCCACCGGCGGTCGCCCACGCCGCGATCCGCGCGGCGGCCCTGGAGGCGGCGCGGCTATGCCCGGGACTGAAGCTCGTGGCCGGCGGGAAGTCGTTCGGCGGGCGGATGACCTCGCAGGCGCAGTCCAAGGCCCCATTGCCTCACGTCAAAGGGCTCGCCTTCCTCGGCTTTCCCCTGCATGCCGACAAAAAGCCGTCGGTCGATCGGGCCGAGCATCTCGCCGGCATCGCAATCCCGATGCTGTTCCTGCAAGGGACGCGCGACGGGCTTGCCGATCTCGGCCATCTCAGGCCTGTCGTCGCGCGGCTCGGGGCGAAGGCGACGCTGCATGAGACCGAGGGCGGCGATCATTCCTTCGCGGTCCTGAAAAAGTCCGGCCGCAGCAATGACGAGGTGCTGACAGAGGTGCTCGACACGCTGGCGGCTTGGATCGATGGGCTTGCCTGAAGGTCACGCCGCATAGAGCCCCTTGTCGCGCGCCTTCTGGATCGCCAGCGCGGCGATCAGGTCGAGGGCCGGCGTCGATAGGCCGGCGGCGCGCGCGAAGGCGGCCGGCGCCTTCACCAGCACGTCGATCTCCATGGCGCGACCGAGCTCGTAATCCTGGAGCAGCGATGGCTTGTGATTGGGGGCGGGGCCGCTGCGGGTCACGCGCTTGACCTCGGGGATGAAGTGCTGGGCGATGTCGTTGGCCTCGTTCAGCATGCGCGGGATGACTTCAGTGAAGGCGGGATCGTCGCGCACTCCGCGCGCGGTCTGGCCGGTGAGCAGGCACAGCACCGACAGCGACATGTTGGTCAGGAGCTTTGACCAGATCGCCTCGCGGATCTCGGCCACCGGCGGCGATTCCAGTCGGGCATCGTTGAAGACACTGCGCAGTCTGGTGATGCGCTCGGAATTGCGGTCGTCGCATTCGCCGATCAAGAGGCGGTTGCGGTCCGGGGTGAGGTTCTGCACCACGCCGGGCGCGATCACCTCGTTGGACGAGAAGACGACGCCGCCGACGATGCGTTCCTTCGGGATGCAGGCGCGCAAGCGCCCGCCGGGATCGAGAAACGAAATGTCCGGCGGCGTGGGGTGTCGCGGCGGCAGGCCGATGCTGTACCACCAGGGAATGCCGTTCTGCGCGAACACGATCGCGGTGTCGTCCTGGAGCAGCGGCTTGATGCTGGAGACCAGTCCCTGAAGCGCGGTTGCTTTCAGCGTCGAGATCACGACGTCCTGCGGCCCGAGTTGGGCCGGATCGCCGGACGCGATCACCTTGGCGCCGACCTCGGAATCGCCGACGCGCAGCTTGAGGCCGCCGGCGCGAGCCGCCTCCAGATGCGCCCCCCGCATCACGCAACTGACCTCATAGCCCGCGCGTGCCAGCCGTACCGCAATGTGGCTGCCGACGGCGCCCGCGCCGAAAATGCAGATGCGCATGTCTATGTCCCGTCCTGATCTCTTGCCGCCTGGTGCCAGCATGACACAAGCCGCCATGCGATGGACGCGGCCGCCCCACGCCGGAAAGATATGGATCAGAGCGCGCGGCCTCGGCCATAGTGCGCGGCAAACAAATCGACCGGAGGATCGCCGATGACCACCAATCCAGTGTTGTGGACCCTCGACGAGCGCGGCGTTGCGACCGTCACCCTGAACCGTCCCGAGGTCAACAACGCCTATGACGACGCCTTGATCGCGGGCGTGCTCGCGGCCATGGACGATCTCGGCAAGAAGCAGAGCCTTCGCATCGTCGTGCTCCGGGGCAATGGCAAGCATTTCCAGGCTGGCGCCGACCTCAAATGGATCAACGGCGTGCGGCCGCAATCGACTGAAGCGAACAAGGCGGCCTCGCGAGCGACCTTCGAGGCCGTGCAGCGGCTCAACACGCTGCCGGTTCCAACGGTTGCGCTGGTGCAGGGTGGCTGCTTCGGTGGCGGCGCCGGCGTGATCGCGGCCTGCGACATCGTGATCGCCGCGGACAACGCCCTGTTCTCGATCACCGAGGTGCGCTGGGGCCTGACCGCCGCCATCATCATCCCGCAGCTCTGCGACGCCATGAGTGTACGGCAAGTCCGCCGCTACGCGCTGACCGGCGAGCGCTTTGGCGCCGAGGACGCCCGCCGCATCGGCCTCGTTCACGAGGTGGTGCCGCTCGCCGAACTGGAGGCCGCAGGCAGCAAGGTGGTGGAGCAGTTGCTCGCCAACGGGCCGGAAGCGATGGCCGAAACCAAAAAGCTCGCGCTGGAGAGCTCGTTCGGCGGCATGGCGGTGGACGATGCCGCTTACACGCGCCTCGTGCATCTGCATTCGGTCAAGCGCCAGAGCGCAGAGGCGGCGGAAGGGCTGGCCTCGTTTGCCGAGAAGCGGGCGGCGAATTGGCGGAGCGGCAAAGGTTAGGCGTTCAGTAGCCGCGGTAGAAGTTGTTGATGCTGCGATAGACGGCATCATCGTCCTGCCGCATCCGGCGCAGCGTTTCGAGTGTCTTGCGCTCGTCGATCGGGGGCTTGTTTTTGGTGGATTGTAGCTCAGTGCGCACTGATCCATAGTCGGCCCCAAGTAAGAGTTGGGAACAGGACGCATCATGCGGGCGATGATCGAAGAACCGGCACGACAGGTGCCGCTCTATGGCGAATATGAAGTCGTCGTGCTCGGCGGCGGCCCGGCCGGCATCGTTGCGGCGGCGTCAGCGGCGCGCGCAGGGCGGAAGACTCTGCTGGTCGAGCGCTACGGCTTTCTCGGCGGCATGGGCACGGCAGCCGGCGTCACCAATTTCTGCGGCCTGCACGGCAATGTCTATGGCGAGCATCGCCGCTTGGTGCAGGGCATGGCCTCGGAGCTGCTGGCGCGGATCGACCGGCTCAACGGTCTCAATGCGCCGCACCTGATCCTCGGAAAGGTCTTTGCCCAGGCCTATGACACCGCCGCCTATAAGATTGCGGCCGACGAGCTGCTTGCGAGCCACAAGGTGCACATCCTCTTTCACGCACTCGGCGCCGGCGTGGTGATGGGCGATGACCGCCGCATCGATGCGCTGATGGTCGAGACCAAGGCGGGCCGGCAGGCGGTGCGATCCGAGATCTTCATCGACTGCTCGGGCGACGGCGATCTCGCGGTGTGGGCCGGCGCGCCGTTCGAGATCGGCGACGAACATGGCCATCCGATGTACCCCTCGATGATGCTGCGTCTCAACGGCATCGATCCCGCGAAGGCAGGGGAGGCCTGGCGAACCATTCCGCAATTGATGGAGAAGGCCACTGCCGCCGGCACGCACAAATTCCCGCGCAAGAGCGCGATCGTGCGGCCGCAAAAGTCCGGCATCGAATGGCGGGTGAATTTCACGCAAGTCGCGCGCGAGGACGGCCACGCCATCAACGGCGTCGAGCCCGACGACCTCACCCGCGGCGAGATCGAGGGCCGCAAGCAGGCGCTCGCCGCGTTCGAGTTCCTGCGCACCGTGCCGGGCTTCGAAAAGTCCTACATCGTCGACCTGCCGCCGCAGCTCGGCATCCGGGAGACCCGCCGCATTAAGGGCGGCTACCAGCTCAGCGGCGCGGACGTGCTCGGCTGCGCTTCGTTCGAGGATTCGATCGGCGTCAATGGCTGGCCGATCGAGGCCCATGTGCCCGGCGACGTGGTCTTCACCTTTCCGCCGATCCCGGACTCGCGCGGCTATAACGAGCTGCCGTACCGGATGCTGGTGCCTGAGGGGGTCGACAATCTCCTGGTCGCCGGCCGCTGTGCCTCCATGACCCATGAGGGCCAGTCGGCGGCACGGGTCTCCGGTGCGTGTTTCGTGATGGGGGAGGCGGCCGGTTCCGCCGCCGCCCTGGCGCTGGCCGGAAACCGGATGCCACGTGACATCCCCGTTGAAAAATTGCAGGAAGCGTTGAAGCGACAGGGCGCCTTCATCGGGCGGGACCAGACGGTGCCCGAGGGCCTGTAGCGGACTGCAAGAGAACGACCAAGAGAACCACTGGAGGAATGGGATGATGGGGATTGCGCGGCTCGCGCTAGTGGGGCTTTTGGCGATCATGGCGACGGGCACGGCCCGGGCCGAAGAGGCGCTGAAGGCCAAGATCGGCGTGCTTCGTCTGTCGTCCTCCGCGCCGGTCTTCATTGCGCAGGACAAGGGCTATTTTCGCGACGCCGACTTGGAGGTCGAGCTGAAATTCTTCGACGCGGCGCAGCCGATCGCGGTCGCCACCACATCGGGCGACGTCGATTTCGGCATCACCGCCTTCACCGCCGGTCTCTACAATCTCGCCGGCAAGGGGACGCTGAAGGTGATCGGCGGCATGAGCCGCGAGAAGGCCGGCTATCCCCTGATCGGCTATTTCGCCAGCAACAACGCCTATGCCGCCGGCCTCAAGACGCCGAAGGATCTTGCGGGCAAGCGCGTGGCGGTGACGCAGGTCGGATCGAGCTTTCATTACTCGCTCGGGCTGCTCGCCGATAAATATGGCTTCAAGCTCGCGGACGTGAAGATCGTGCCGCTGCAATCGCTGTCGAATGCCGCGGCTGCGCTGAAGGGCGAGACTGTCGATGCGGCGCTGCTTCCGGTCTCGACGGCGCGAAAGCTGATCGACGAGGGCGGCGCGAAATTGTTGGGCTGGGTCGGCGACGAGACGCCCTGGCAATTAGGGGCGGTGTTCGCTTCGCCGAAGACGCTGACCAACAAGGCCCTGGTGACAAAACTGCTCGCCGCTCTGGCGAGGGCCGATCGCGAATATCACGACGTCATTCTCGCGGCGATGAAGGACGGGGTTGCGCCGGTCAACGACCAGACCAAGCCGCTCTTGGAGATCATTGCCAAGTATACCAACCTCCCGGTCGAGCAGGTCGTCGGCAACTGTGCCTATATCGACCCCAACGGCAAGCTGGATGTGAAGAACGTCGACAACCAGATCAAATGGCTTCAGGAGCAGGGCTTTGCCGACAAGGGCTTTGATGCGAACGCGATCATCGCGAAGGACTATGTGAAGGCGGATTGATGCTGACGATGCAGACTCTCGTGACGGGCAACCTGCCACCTTCCCCTGCCTCTCCAGGGAAGGGTGAAGACGGCGGGCGCGCATGGATCTGATCGCCAACCACATCTCTCATCGTTTCGGCGACCTCGCCGTGCTCGACGACGTCTCGTTCACCGTCAGCGCCGGCGAGGTCGTGGCGATCGTCGGTCCCTCCGGCTGCGGCAAGAGCACGCTGCTGTCGATCCTCGGCGGCCTCTTGCAGCCGAGCTCGGGGGCGCCCGAGCTGCGCGGCCAGCCGCCGGCGGACAGCCTTAATCCGCTGACCTTCGTGTTTCAGGATTTCGCGTTGCTGCCATGGGCGACGGTCGAGGAGAACGTCGAATTCCCCTTGCTGCACACGCAGCTTTCAGCAACGCAGCGTCGCGCGCTGGTCGAGGACGCGCTGCGCCGCACCGGCCTGACCGAATTTCGCAAGACCTATCCAAAACAGCTCTCCGGCGGCATGCGCCAGCGCGTCGGCATTTCGCGCGCGCTTGCGGTCAAACCTGCGATCCTGCTGATGGACGAGCCGCTGTCGGCGCTGGATTCGCAAACCCGCGAACTCCTGATGGAGGACTTCGTTCGCCTGCTCGCCGACGGCGGCATGGGCGCGGTCTACGTCACCCATAATCTCGAAGAGGCAGCGCGGCTCGCCGACCGCATCGTGGTGCTGTCGCGGCGGCCCGGCCGCATTCGCGAGGTCGTGACCGTGCCGATGACGCGTGCAGAGCGCGGCGAAACCGCTGCGCGGGAAAAGCTGCTGGCGCTGCAAAACCAGATCTGGTCACTGATCCGCAACGAGGCCATCGACGCCGAACGCGAGGTTCAGCATGCTTGACCGCGCGCCGGCGGAAGGCGCTTCGAAGGACCAAGCCACTCGACGCGTCCGCTTCCGCGGTGCGGGCTTCGTGCCTGCGTCGAGCCGCTTCGGCGGCTGGATCGCGCTCGCGCTCGTCATCGCGATCTGGCAGGCCGCCGGCAGCGCGGCCTTCGTCAATCCGCTGTTCCTGCCGGCGCCGTCGGCGATCATACGTGCGATCTATCAGCTCGCGATCTCTGGCGCGCTCTGGCAGCACGTTTCGGCCTCGCTGCTGCGCATCGGCATGGGCTGGCTGCTCGGGACGGCGGCGGGCGTTGCCGTCGGGTTCGCCATCGGCCTGTCGCGGCTCGCGCGCAGCGTCGGCATCACCTTCATCTCGGCGCTGTTTCCGATCCCGAAGATTGCGCTGCTGCCGCTCCTGATCCTTTGGCTCGGCATCGGCGAAGAGCCAAAGATCGCGACCATTGCGCTCGGCGTCTTCTTCTCGACCGCGATCTCGGTCTATAGCGGAGTCGACGCGGTGCCGCGCAACTTGATCCGCATGGCGCAGAGCTTCAACGTTCCGTTTGCCACCATCGTGCGCAAGGTGATCTGGCCTGGCGCGCTGCCCGCGATTCTCGCTGGCTTCCGCATCACCGCCTCGGTCGCGCTGCTGCTCGTCGTCAGCGCCGAGATGATCGGCGCGCAATACGGCATCGGCGCGTTCGTGCTCCAGGCCGGCAATCTGATGCAGACGGATCAGCTGCTCGCGGGTGTGGTGATCCTGTCGGTGTTTGGCCTCGTGGTCGGCAAGGTGATCGGCTGGCTGGAGACAAGGCTGCTGCACTGGCGGTAGGGGCATTCACGACGGCTGTAGGGCGGGCAAAGCGAAGCGTGCCCACCACGTCTTCATCATTCGCGGAAGCATGGTGGGCACGGCGCAAGTGCGCCTTTGCCCACCCTTGTATTAGCCTGATCGGTTATGTTGAGCCGTTCCGTGAGGAATGGCCCAGCCCGGGTGGCCGCCCGAGCTGGGTCGCCGTTCGATCGGATCGGTGCCCACCGAAGCCTTGAGGGCTGTCTGGCGTAGCGAGATCGCGATCGGCACTTCATCGGGACCCGAATGGTTGAACGAACTTTAGGTTCGCATAACAAGGGAGGGATCGACGAAGATGGCCAAGCATAGCACGATCTGTGCCGG
>NZ_JADPKL010000122.1:0-1541 GCF_023073935.1 Bradyrhizobium sp. 147
GGTTCATCTCCATCAGGGCCTTCTGCATATGCTGGATATGGGCAGCGGCATATTCCACCAACCGCTCCCGCTGGCGCAAATAGGCGCGCAGGGTTGCAACCTCGGCATCAGGTCGGAAGCTGCCGCGTAACAGGCCATAGGAATGAAGCTGGCGCAACCATGCGGCATCGCTCACATCGCTTTTGCGCCCGGGCACGTTCTTTGCGTAGCGAGCGTTGACCAGAATGACCTCAAACCCGCGCTGCTCCAGGATCTCGTAAACCGGGATCCAATAGACGCCGGTGGATTCCATCGCGACACTCGTCACGCCGCAGGCCTTAAACCAGTCTGCCAGATGATGCAGGTCTTCTGTGAATGTGCCGAAGGTGCGCACTGGCGTATCAGTGCAGGCTGGGTTCACCGCAGCCATGTGCATCTTTGATCTGATGTCGATGGCGGCCGCGCCGACATTGACCGGCTTCAACTCCGGGCGGTCACCCGTCGTCATCTTGGGGCAGGTCCTCCATTTAAAAATGGGCAGGAGGGTCAGGGTTATGCCAATCGTCATCTTCCTAATCGGGATCGCCGCCGGAGCAGCGTCACCACTCCCAAGTCCGCATGCACCCATGGACCACGTTTTTTAACGGGGATTCTGCCTCCAATAAGCTGACGGCCGCTACCCTCCCAGCCAAGAAGATAGCACAAGGCTGTTTCTACCCCGCGCAGGCGCGCCACAACGCTGGACAGTTTCTTAAAATGTCGCGCTCCATGCGCAGCCTTCGTTGGACATTTGGCGAAGGTTGCGGCCAATATCTCCGGATCGTCTTTGACTTTGGCGAGAAGCACGGAGTGATTAAGGAGTTGCACGTCCTGTGCTCGCAAAGCGCGCACTTTGTCCTCCGCCTCGCATGAGATCTCACCTATGTGATCGAAATGCGCGACGATGATTGGGGTTTTACCCGCCTTGTGGATACGCTTGAATAAGGCCGGTAGAGCGCAATCCGCAAACCGTCTTGGCTCGTAAGACAGCATTTTTGTACCAAATCTGATCGAATTCAAATGGTTTATTGGAGCAGGTGGTTGTTCAGTTTGGCGGTGCTGAGCACGAACGGATCACCTCCTGAATGAAGTACGTTCGTCATCTCAGGATGGCGCGCAATATATTGCGCGGCCTGATCGAAATCCGGTGCGTTTCATCCGAGACCTTCCCACAATGCGCTTGCGAAAGCAGTAACGATAGCCGCAGCGCTCCGTCACCAGCGATAAAGTCCCGGTACGACCGTGTTGTCGTGCTTGCCGCTCGTATCCAAAGTGCCCTGACTCTCGAACTCCTCGTAAGCGCTTAGCCGGAGCCCTTGGTTCGGGATCGGGATAGCTGTGCGAAGAAGCCTCCGGGTTGGACGGAGGTTTGAGCTGGGATTGGACAGCAAAAAGGACGTCCATTTAGACGGCCCGTCGGCGGGGTCGGTGAGCCGGCTGGAGATTCTTGAAGGGCCGTCAGGACGTCGTGTGCGGTCGGAAGCTGAGAGAGCTCGGATCGCCGCGGAGAGTCTGTTGCCCGG
>NZ_JADPKL010000108.1:0-1464 GCF_023073935.1 Bradyrhizobium sp. 147
GCTTTCAATTACCCACATTTAGCCGAGGGGGCTGAGGGAGCGCACCAACTATTGCATCGCAGGAATCGACCGTGATTCCTTGTCTGGCACCGATTCGCAGGGGGCGGTGCCAATGGACGAAAAAGCCGACGCATGGTTTGATCGCGAGCTCGCTGGCTGCAACCTTGCCGACGAGCGCCTGAATAAGCGGCTCCGCAAACTGGTAGCGCAGATCGGGAGCGCCATGGGAGAAAGCATTCCGCTGGTGTGCCAGGACTGGGCCAATACCAAGGCTGCGTATCGTTTTTTCTCCAACGACCGGGTCAGTGAGGCGGACATTCTGGCCGGCCACTTTCAATCGACGCGTGAGCGCACGATTGCCACCGACGGACCTATTCTAGTGCTCCACGATACGACCGAGTTCAGTTATCAAAGAGAGAACTCAGACGCGATCGGGATCACCAAGAGCATAAACAGTGGGCGCGACAAGGCGGGCCGCCTGAGGTCGCACACGGTTTGCGGCATCCTGATGCACTCGAGCCTGGCGGTGACAACCGAAGGGCTGCCGCTTGGACTGACGGCGGTCCAATTCTGGACCCGGAAGAAATTCAAGGGGACTGCCGCGCTTAAGAAGAAGATCAATCCGACGCGCATTCCCATCGAGAAGAAGGAGAGCATTCGGTGGCTGGACAATGTCCGTCAATCCACAGAGCTGCTGGGCGATCCGGGACGGTGCATCCATATCGGTGATCGCGAGAGCGACATCTATGAGCTGTTCTGCGCGGCCCGGGAAGCTGGAACGCATTTTGTGATTAGGACTTGCGTTAACCGTTTGGCCGGAGATGGAAATCACACGATCGCCGACGAAATGGACGAGGTTGCCGTCAAAGGACGGCATCGCCTCAACGTCAGAAACAACAACGGCGATCCCGATGAAGCCGTCCTCGAGATCAGATATCGCAAGCTTCGCGTCCTGCCGCCGATCGGAAAGCAGAAGCGCTATCCAGCGCTGACCCTGACGGTGATCCATGCCGAAGAACGCGTGACGCCGAAGAATAGAAAGAAAATCGAGTGGAAGCTGATCACAAATCTACCTGTTAGCTCCCGCACCGACGCCATTGAGAAGCTCGAATGGTATGCTTTGAGATGGAAGATCGAGGTGTTCCACAAGATCCTCAAATCAGGCTGCAAAGCTGAGGAGTCAAAGCTCAGGACCGCCCAGCGTCTGACCAATCTGATCTCGCTCTTTTGCATCCTGAGTTGGCGGGTCTTTTGGATGACGATGCTCAACCGTTCGGCTCCAGACGCGCCGCCAACCCTCGCGTTGACCGCGACTGAAATCGGCGTGCTCGATCGCCTCGTCAACGACAGACCAAAAGCAAGACGGAAAACGCTCTCGCACTATTTGATCAAAGTCGCCCGGCTCGGCGGTTATCTCGCCCGCGCCAGCGATCCGCCACCCGGCAATACCGTCATGTGGCGCGG
>NZ_JADPKL010000103.1:0-1405 GCF_023073935.1 Bradyrhizobium sp. 147
GCGCAAGGCGCCGGGTTTGCGGGCGAGCACCGGCACATAATGCCAGGGGTCGTAGATGGTATCGCCGCGGCCAAAGGATCGCGGGTGCTCGGCAACGATGCGTCCATCCTGACGGATCACGATGCGATCGGCATAGGCTTGAACTTCGACCGGCCGTCCGACTGCGCTGGCTGCGACCGAGTACTTGTTGTTGTCGAAGCGCACCAGGCAGGTCTTCGAGACCGATGCTGTCACCGCATGGAAGCCGTCGAAGCGGCCGGCATAGGGAACGAGCTTGGGGCGTTCGGCTTCGAACACCTCCCAGATCGTCTGATCGACCAGCTCCGGATGGCGATGAGCCTTGGCGTAGGCGATGCATTTGTCGAGCAGCCAGGCGTTTAACTCGTCGAGGTTTTTGAACCGCAGCCGCGGCGTGAAGAAGCGTTCCCTGACCAGCCCGACCTGGTTCTCGACCTGCCCCTTCTCCCAGCCCGACGCTGGCGTGCAGGCAACTGGATCGACCAGATAGTGGCTGCACATCTGCAGGAAGCGGCGATTGTAGAGGCGCCCTTTACCGACGAAGATCGTCTCTACGGCAGTCTTCATGTTGTCGTAGATGCCGCGGGTGCAGGTGCCTTTGAACAGGGCGAACGCCCGGTCGTGGGCGTCGAACACCATCTCCTGCGTCTCCCGCGGATAGGCCCGCACGAACAGCATGCGGCTGTGACAGAGCCGGACATGGGCGGCCTTCACCATCACCGTGGTGCCGCTCAGCAAGACCACCTCGTGGCTCCAATCGAACTGGTAGGCTTCGCCGGGCGCAAAGCTCAGCGGGACATAAGCGGCCGCGGTCGATTGCCGCGTTCTTTGCTCCACCGCCTGGCGAAACGCCGCACCGCATCGTAACCGCCGTCATAGCCGCGGCCGCGCAGCTCTTCGAAGGTCCGGATCAAGGTCAGCTGTTCACGAGCCGATTTAGCCGCGTTCGCCGCCAGCAATCCGTCGAGCTCTACTGCCCATCGTCCCAGCTTTGGCCGCGGCTGCACCTGCCGCTCGTACTCGAAGGAGGTCTCTCCCGACCTCAGCACCTTCCGAACCGTGTTCCGCGACACCTTCAGGTCACGGGCAATCTCCTTGATCGTCTTGCCCTTGATGAAGTGCTCGCGCCTAATCCGGGCAATCGTCTCCACGATCAGCATCCCCCACCACCTGCTTCGTTCCAAAGCAGGCAGCGCAACAGACCAATCTGTAGGGGGTCAATTTTGGACGCCGATCCCCCTGCTTAGGGGGTCAATATTGCAGGCCGAATGACATCATGCCGATGATACGACCGTGCCAGTGCTGGCCAAGGGCAAGACCGATACGGCACGATGCTGGATCTACGTCCGGGACGACCGGCCGTTTAGCGGTGCGGGTCCGCTGGCGG
>NZ_JADPKL010000135.1:0-156230 GCF_023073935.1 Bradyrhizobium sp. 147
TCCATGACTCGATGGAAGCCACTGTGGACCCTTATCCCGGGGTCCCGATTGGATGCCGATCACCCCGAAAACGGGGTCCTTATTCCATGCCGAAACACACTCAAGGCTACGCCACGGAGGCGATCTCCCATGCTGATGACGCTTGCACCTGCGGGGTCTTGCGGAGTAGCGGCATCGGTGCCGCGCTCAACCGTGACCAGCATATATCCACGGCGCGGGAGAGTTCGCAGCGCCGTGCGGCCGAACTTCCCGAGTGCCTGGCGAACGTCTCCGATGGCCTGAACAAGCGAGTCCTCGGTAACCTCGCAGTCGGACCAGACCTCGTCCAGCAATTCGCTCTTGCCGACCAGACAACCGACGCGGAGTGAGAGGAGCTTGAGCACGAGCCAGGCCCTCGGTCGCAACGGAACAGGCTCGCCGTGGACGTCGAGCAGCAGCTCGCGTGATAAGTCCACGGTGTAGTCACCGATCACAACCGTCTGTGGAGATGGCTTCACGAGTTGTCGCCGGCAGTTTCGGAAAATTTCGTCCCATTTTCGGGACTTGGCACTACTCATACCGCATTATTACGTCGCGGATAAAGCATGGAGGCGTACATGAAACGTTCTCTCGTTGCTGCAGCCTTATTGGTTACGGCACTGCATTCGCAGGCATTTTCCCAAAAGAGCTACGGACCCGGGGTAACTGATACCGAGATCAAGATCGGGCAGACTGTGCCCTATAAGGGACCTCTATCGGCGCTCGCCATATTTGGCCGCGTCGAAGTGGCTTACTTCAGGAAGATCAACGAGACCGGCGGGATTAACGGCCGCAAGGTCACACTGATCTCACTCGATGATGCTTTCTCGCCGCCAAAGACGGTCGAGCAAACGCGGAAGCTGGTGGAGGACGACCGCGTTCTTGCGATTGTGGGGTCGACCGGCACTCCGACCAATCTTGCGACCGTCAAATATCTCAACACCAACAAGGTTCCGCAAATCCTGATCCTGGCCAGCTCGCCGAAACTTCATGATCCGGAGAACCTGCCGTGGACCACCACATTCTTCATGTCGCAGGCCGTCGAGACCAAGTTTTATGCTGACTACCTGTTGAACTCGAAGCCAGCAGCAAAGGTCGCAGTGCTCTATCAGAACGATGACCTCGGTAAAGGCAACGTCACTGCGTTTCGGACGGCACTTGGAGCCAAAGCATCCGGCATGATCGTAAGAGAAGCCGCCTATGACGTGATGGACCCGACCGTCGACTCGCAAATCGTCGCACTCAAGGCATCAGGGGCAGACACCCTGTTCCATGCCTCGTCGCCAAAGTTCGCGGCACAATCGATCCGCAAGGCACACGAGCTTGGCTGGAGCGTCGAGCACATCCTGCTCTCGGGAGTGAGCGACATTCCGACGGTCCTTCGGCCTGCGGGGCTCGAAGCATCTCGCGGTGCCGTAACGGCACGCTGGATCAAGTCGATCGACGATCCCACATGGGCCGACGATCCTGCCGTGAAGGATTACCTCGCCTTCCTGAAGCAATGGATGCCCGGGGAGACGAATGACGATCCAAGCGCGATTCTGGCCTATTCGACGGCGCAAATGATCGAGGAAGTGCTGAGGCGTTGCGGTGACGACCTCTCGCGTGAAAATCTGCTGAAGCAGGCGACAAACGTCCGAGATCTTCAGCTTCCAATGTTTCTGCCCGGCGTGAGAGTGAACATCTCACCTGGCGACCGCATCCCGTGGCGCCAAGCGCGAATGGCGCGCTTTGACGGCAGCCGCTGGGTGTTCTTCGGCGACATCGTTGGCGTCTCCACTTCCACCGACTGAGGTATGCAATGAGCAGCACTGAAGGAGACGGCCGGCAGGCCGGAGCCTGGCGCATGCCAAGACGATCCCATCGTCCCATCATTGTGGCGCTCCTCCTCGTCCCTTACATCGTCCTGTTCGCGAGCGACGCGAGATCTCAATGCACGGCACGAGATGTCTTGCACAACCAACTGACGCTGAAGAAATCGCCGCTATCAAGCGCGCGACGAGCTCCAATCCGATCCGCCGTCGATGTTCCTGTGTGGAAAACGATCGCCATAGGGACGTTTGCAGATGTGTCTGCTCTCACCAATGCGTTGAATGCAGTAGGTTGTGGCATCGGAGACTCGGCTGGGGAAATTCTCGCGCGACCAGCCTTTTCGCTTAGCGTCACGAAGCGCAGCGTAGATCTATTTGCGGTGTCGGTCACCGAATTGGGCTTTCAGGCCGATACTGTGTCGCTATCGAATATATACGCACGCGCTCAGCAGCTTGGTTTTGGACTTGCGACGGCGGAGATTGCTCCACAACTGAGACTTCAATATTTTGATCAGCCGGTCGGTGAATTTCTAACCGTCGGAATGGCGCCAATTCAGACATGGAAGGGTGAGCCTGTCATCTTGACAGTAGCCAACGGTGGAGCGGGACTCATCGTCATTGGCCAGGATGGCAATCCGGATGCACAAGTCCCGGTGACGTCACGTTTTCTCTTTGTAAGGCCCGGGTCTTCCGATTGGCCCGATGAGGCCGCGGTCACTCATCCGCCGTCGGCGGGGGCAAGTGTCCTCGTGCGTGGAGACCAGTCGGCTAGCGCCCCAAATTCCAGCGGTCGAGGAAAGCGACGAGCCGACGGCTCGAAGTTGCGATCACTGGCGCGGGCATTGGCGGATTGACGGCCGCCCTCGCGTTGCGGGCCCGAGGCTTGAAAGTGAAAGTCTTTGAGCAGGCGCCCGCAATTCGGGAAGTTGGGGCCGGCCTCACGTTGGGCCGCAATGCAGTGCGCTTGCTTAGGAGGATCGGACTGGAAGACCAACTCCAGCGCATCGGTTCGGCAAATATGGGTCTCACGCTATTGAACTCTCATGGGGCGCCCATCGGCATGTCTCCACTGCCTGCAAGGGCACGGCTTCCAGGCGAGTTCGACAGTTACTCCGTCCTAAGGGCGGAATTTGTTAGTCTGCTGGCAGAGGCACAACCGCCGGGAACGCTCCATTTCGGCCATAGATGCGTCGAGGTAGATGAGACGGGCGCCGGCGTGCGACTGACATTTGCGAACGGGGCCTGCGTCGAGGCAGACTTGTTCATTGGGGCCGATGGTATCCACTCCTTTAGCCAGCGCGAGATCGGTGTCAAAACGCAGCCGACGAGCGGAGGGACCATGGCCTACCGGGGCTTGGTTCCCGTCGAATGCCTACCCTGGGCGCGCGACCTGCGTTCATTAAGGATGTGGATCGGACCAGGCCGAAGTTTCATCTGCTATCCAGTCTCGCGCGGACGCCTCATCAACATCGTAGCCTTTGTGCCTGCGGATCGGTATGGCACCGAATCCTGGTCGGCCCCCGGTGATCTTGGGAGTCTGGCGGCGGAATATGTGGGCTGGGATGCTCACGTTTTGCAGATGATTGCCGCGCTTGATGAAACATTTCTTTGGGGCATCTATGATCGGGATCCACTGCCTTATTGGTCAACGGCACGAAGGTCGCTGCTTGGCGACGCTGCTCATCCAATGCTCCCGCACCTTGGACAAGGTGCCGGACAGGCCATCGAGGATGGCTTTGCGCTTGCCGTTTTACTGGAGAATGCCGGCACTGCTCAAATTCCGGAACGGGCCTATGAGCGACTACGGCATGCACATACGAGCCAGGTGCAGGCAGCTTCACGCGAAGCGGGCCGATTCTTTCATTCCGAAGATGGGGACGCCCCGCGCAGAGCGCAGCAACTGGCGAGTTGGAGGGCCGCGGGCAGATGGATCAACGAGTACGACGTCGAAACAGCCGCGACAGAACTGCTACATGAGGTGGCGTAAGCTGAGTCTCGATCGGATCAAACGGTGCTTGATAGAAGGCAGATTTGGCTCATGGCTGACAAAGCGTAACGTTCGCCAATCGCGTCGCTGTTGGCGACACAGCAAACCTCGGCGAAGGGGACCCAAGGCCTCGCCCTGCCTACATCCCTCCGCGCGAGTGGAAGAAGCGAAACAAGCGACGCTGGCCTTTCGATCACCCGACCAGATACTTCCTCACTGCCGCCTCGTCCCACGCAATCCCGTTGCCGGGCTCCTCGCTCGGCAGCGCAAAACCGTCCTTGATCGCGAGTCGCGTCGACAGCACCGCGTCCGCCCAGTCGACATATTCCAGCCAATGTGCGGTCGGCGTCACGCACAAGAGGTGCGCGCTGACTTCCGAGAACAGATGCGTCGACATCTCGATGCCGGCGGCGTGCGCCAGCGAGGCAGCGCGCAGCCAGCCGGTGACGCCGCCGATGCGCTGGACATCAGGCATCACGTAGTCGCAGGCTTCCGCTGAGAGCGCCGCCTGCATCGAAAACGCGCTGTCAAAATTCTCGCCGATCTGGACCGGGGTGTGCAGCGCGTCGGCAATGCGGGCGCAGCCGGCATAGTCGTCGTGGCGGATCGGCTCCTCGATCCAGCTCAAGCCCTCGTCGTCGAGCATCTCGCCGCGGCGGATGGCTTCCGTGACCGTCAGCGCCTGATTGTAGTCGCACATCAGCGTCACCTGATCGCCGACGGCCTTGCGCACCGCGCGCACGACGGCGAGATCCTCCCGCGCATCGGGCCGACCGACGCGGATCTTTGCCGCCCGAAAACCCTCGGCCAGCAGCTTGTGCGCTTCATCCACCGCGGCGCCTGCAGGCATGAGGCCGAGCCCCTTCGAATTGTAGGCCTTGACCGGCTTCGGCGCGCTGCCGAGCAGGCGGGCCAGGGGCAGGCCGCGTATGCGCGCGAGAGCGTCCCAGGCCGCCATGTCGATGCCGGATTGCGCCAGCCGTTGCAGGCCGGCGAGGCCCAGCAGCGTGAAGCGCTGGGCCAGCTTGCGCTCGATCTCGAACGGCAGCAGTTCGTCGCCGGCGACGAGGTCTGACATCTCCGTGACCATGGTCGTCAACGGCTTCAAGGCCGACGGCGTGATCGAGAACAGATAGGCGTGGCCGCGCACGCCTTGGTCGGTCTCGCAGTCGATCAGCACCAGCGGCGCTTTTGCGATTGCCCCCGTCGAGGTCTGGAGCGGCAGGTTCATCGGCACGATGACCGGCCGCGCATGGAAGCGCCTGATGCGGATAGTCTCGGTCATGGGTCTCTCCCGGCGGAGCGGATGCAGGAAGGCGCCGATCTTAAGCATTCGCGATCAAACGAAAAGGTGCCTGCTGCGACTCTCATGCAATGAGGTTGCGCCACCGCAGTGGCAAAGTCCGGTAATCCAGCGCGGGTCCGCTCGCTGCTGGAAAGCGCGCTGGCTTCGCTGAAGCCGGCGTGAAGGTTCGATCAGGCTTGTCTGATTGAGCCCCGTTGTGGCCGCGAGGAAGGTCTGCCCCCTCTCCCGCTTGCGCTACCAGATTCACACATCTCGAAAATGGAATCATCCTCAATGACTTAGCAAAAGCCAGGTTTTGGACGCTCACGCGCTGCAGAATCGAGACAAGTGACTCGGATGACTCACTTTTTGGGCTTAATCGGCGAATGGCTCCGACAGAGATGCGTGAATACGGTAGCTCGCTTGCGGGAGAGGGTTGGGGAGAGGGTGTCTCCTCAACGGGACAATCCCCAAGCGGAGAGAGCCCTCACCCGGCGCTTCGCGCCGACCTCTCCCGCAAGCGGGAGAGGTTTTAGCCCGGGGGGCCATATGTACCTCACTCACGCCTGAGGCGCCTCACCGCGCCGCGCCTTCGGTGAAGGCGGTCTCGATCACGTCGCCAAAAGGCTGCCAGGAACGGCCGTCGAACTGGACGAGCCGCATCTGCTTGATCGGCAGATAGCTATTGGGCGAGGTATTCATCCTGATGTCGGGCAGCGCAACGGAGGGGTGATGACCCCTAATCGACGCCGCCTGACGCATGATGTTCTCGCGCGAGAAGTCGTCGCCGCATTGCTTCAGCACGAGCGTCAGCGCCTCGGCCGCGGCGTAGCCAAAGACGGCCGCGCTGTTGTTCGTGCTTTCGACTTGATGGTATTTGTCCATGAAGGCGAACCATTCCTTCATGGCGGAATCGTCCTTCCATGCGGGATCGCTCGGATCCTTCAGAAAGACCGCGGAGATCACGCCGGCGGAGTTCTCGAGGCCCGCTGGCGCCATTGCATTGGCGATCGAGGCGGCGGCATCGTTCACGATGAACACCGGATGCCAATTAAATGAGGCCGCCAGCTTGATCACCTTGGAGGCCGTCGACGGCACGCCGAGAAAGATGAAGATGTCGGCGCCCGCGCGCTTAAGAATCGAGACGTGCCCGTCGAGATGCTCGTCGGCAATGTCGAAGGCGATGTCGACGAGGACATGACGGTTCAAATCGCCAAGGCCTTCCTGGACGCCCTTGTAGAGCATGCGCCCGAACTGGTCGTTTTGCCAGAGCACCACGATCTTCTTCCGGGGATAATAGGTTTGGATGTAGTTGGCGTAGATGCGTCCCTCGGACCGGAACGACGGCTGCCAGCCCATGGTCCAGGGAAACGCGCTTGGCTGGCTCAGCTCCTCGTCGCCGGAGGCGACGAACAGTTGCGGGATCTTCTTCTCGTTGAGATACCAGCGCGTGGCGAGATTGCCGGGCGTACCGAACGACCCAAACATCAGGTGCACGTCGCCGGTCTCGACCAGGTTGCGCGTCAGCTCCAGCGCCGTCGCCGGATCGGAATTGTCGTCGCGCGAGATGAAGCGGATCTTGCGGCCGTTGATGCCGCCACGCGCGTTGATCATGTCGAAATAGGCGGCCTCCGCCTGGCCGATGGCGCCGAACTCCGACAGCGGTCCCGAATACGGCATGACATTGCCGATGCGGATTTCCTTGTCGGTCGTGGGTTGCTCCGCATGTTGCTGCGACATCGCCCCGAGGGAGGCGTAGGCGAGGATCAAAACGAACGATAGTCTGCCGGTGATGCGCATGGTCGGCACCTCAACGTTGGCCCCGGAGAGGTCGGCTCGATCCCCACCAAGGCTGGTTGGTGTAGGTCAAGCGTTTGACGATCGTATGGCTTGATCGTCCGCATCAACGCAACTTAGGGACCGAATGAAATGGCAGGCCTGCTGTCACGCCCGCTATGGCAGTCCCCGCGCCTCGAGCTGATGCACCAGCAGCAGCGTCGGCTCGGCGAGGCTGTCGCCGGAGCCGTCGAGGCCGAAGGCGCTCGCGATGCCGTCGCGGCTGCGCAGTAGCGCACTGCGCGGGCAATGGCCGGCGCCGCAGAGCGTCTTCTTCAGGGTCTCGCCCTGCGCCACAACACCGGCGGAATCGTCCGCGGCCCAGGCCAGCACGATCGGCACGTCGACATTGAGGATGCCGGGGAAGACCGAGCGCTTGTTATATTGGCTGGCGTCGCTGCCGAGATAGGCCTTCTCGCTGTCGCTGGCGTCCTTGCCCGCACGGTAGATGCCGGACACCAGGATCACGGCGGCGACGTCGGCGCGGTCGGCCTGAAGCTCGGGATGCGCCAGCAGGGTGGCGACATGGAAGGCGCCGGCGCCGTAGCCGACCGCGACGATCTCGCGGGCATCGCCGTTGAACAGGTCGATATTGCCGTGGACCCAGGACAGTGCCGCCGCCACGTCGCTCGCGCCGGCGGGCCAGGTCGCGCCGGGCGCCAGACGATAGCCCACGCGCACCCCGATCATATCGTTGCGCGCGGCAAAGCACATCGCCTGGTCCTGGATCTGGCGGGCCAGCTCCGGCGCGGCGCGGTCGCCGGTGAAGGTGTCGCCGGCCACGAACAGCAGCACCGGCCGCGGGGTATCCGCCTTCGTCGCGCTGGTCGCGACGTCGAGCACATTGGCCTCGCTCTCGCCATAGCGCAGGCCGCGCGAGAAGGTAACCTGCTCGCACAGCCGCGCGGTGCCGCCGGCGGTCGTGTCGGAATCGGTGAGGCCCACTTGGACGAGATCGGAGGGCGGCGACGGCCGCGCCGGCAAGGGTCCGTGCGCGGAGGCCGAGGTCATGGTCAGAGTTAGGAAAAATGCCAGATAATTCTTCATGGTGATGCCGGCTTTGCGTGCCTCATATTGGCTTGCCGGTTTGGCCTGTCTATTCAATTCGCCGCATTAGTTGGCTCGGCTTGAGGCGATTTCACGGCACCTCGGTCGGCACGGGACGGACATCCCGCCCGGCCTGCAGCCGCTCTTGGAACGCAAGTTGACGGGCCGCAGGACGATTTGCGCGGCGCAGCCGTTTTATCTCGATCCGTCAAGCCGTTGCCCAGCGCCGCAAAGCCTCGAGCCGGAAACGGCTTTCTACTGTGCATGGGGTTGTTTTCGCAGTTTTTGTTTTGGACGGCCTGTCAGGCCCGCTTCATGGTTCGGAAGGTGATCGAATAGCGGCGCGCCTCGACCGGCGGAATGCTGTGCTCCCATTGCGACCGTGCCTCGCCGTCCATCATGTAGAGCGAGCGCGGCATGGCTTCGAGCGCGTGGCGCTCCCATCGGTCGCCGTTGCGGCGGCGAAAGCGGAATTTGCAGGGCGCGCCGAGCGACAGGCCGAGGACCTTGTCGAAATGCGGCTTGTCGCGGTGCCAGCCGATGCCGACGCCAACCTCATATTCGGTGCAGAGCACCTGCCGGATGTCGCCCGACGGCAGTCCCGCCCATGCCTCGACCTGGCGCGCGACGGGCGCCACCCAGTCCGGGATTGGCTCCGCCTCGGCCAGACGTTGCAGGGAGTAGTCGTAGCGATAGCCGAACGAGGCCACCCGGCGATTGCCCTCGAAGGCGCCGAACTGGAAGCGCTGGAGCGGCAATGCCGCGATGCGGCCGATCAAGGCCTGCTCAACGGCCGCCTCGATAAAATTGTCCGTATAGCGAAGCCCAGCGGGCCCTACTTGTGGTTCTGCGAACAAGCCTAGCTGCGTCATTCCTCGCACGTCCGTGATGGAACCTTATGGCGGCTGATGCGACTTACATAGGACGCGGGGAGTAATGTGCGAGGCTGTCATGGCAGAGAAGCATTCCGCCGATCCGGCAGAGATCATGCGGGCGACCGGCCATCCGGAGCTGGAATATGCCGCCGGCTGGACCATCGCCGGTCTGGTCACCATCGGCACCATCGTCGCCGCCTGGGTGTTCGCCATCTAGGCTACAGGGAATAGGCGACAGGGAATTGAAGTTCGAAAGCCGCGCCCTGGTCGGCCGGCTCGAGCCGGATTGCCATGGCTCGCCATTACCGTCTGTGCCATCGCCAACCCCATCCCGGTGCCGCCCTGTTGCGGGCGGCTGGTGCAGAAGGCGTCGAAAATCCGGCCGCGGTTGCGCAAGAAGATCGGCTCGCCGCAGGTCGAGTGCGGCATAATTGAACAGCACCGGCACCTAAGCAGTTCGCGATCGTCAAGAGCGAGAACGGCCAGTCAGCCAGCGCGGCCAGCGCAGTGCGAGGAGCAGCGCGTACCGCCCCGTAGAGGGGGGGCGGTTGAACTCAGTGCGCACGCGTTCGCCAGATTCCTATTCGGCCTGCTCCAGTGCGGCGGGCATCTTCGCCACCGACATCAGCGACCGCGCCACTTGATTGAGCAGGAGATCGGCATTCTCTTCTTCGGCGAGCGACTTCGAGAGCAAGGCGACGACCGCGCTGTGACGGAGCTGCTGGGCCAGATTGCGTGCCGTGGTATAGCCGGACATCTCGTAATGCTCGACGCGTTGAGCCGCTGAGATCAGCGCGAGGTCGGCGGCTGCGTCTTCCTTCTCTTCGCCTTCCTTCATGACCTCCTGGCCTTCCTCGATCAGGCCCATCATGCCTTTGCAAGGCTTGGCCCGAGCGTTCTCGCCGAGGAGCTCGAAGCATTCGTTGATGCGTTCGACCTGGTTCTCGGTCTCGGCGAGATGCTGCTCGAACAGTTCCCGCAACTGGTCGAAACGCGCGGCCTGCGCCATCTTCGGAAGCGCCTTGGTCAACTGCTTCTCGGCATGGAGAATGTCACGTAGCTCGTGAAGCAGAAGATCGGTCAGGCCGGCTTCGTCGACGGGCGGCGAGCTCTCCGTGACGATCGTTGTGGTAGCGCCGGGCTCCGCGGACTGCAGTGCCGGGGACTCGGTGAACACCCAGTCTTCGCCTTCGTTCCACGGACCGCGGGTGTCGATTTCGCCGTGGTCACCGCTGCCGGTGGAGTCGTTGAAGTACTGGTTCACGAGGCCAGGAGTCGGAGCGATCCGGCCGACACTGAAGGCCGGTTTGGACAGGCTTTCGAGTGCGCGCGCGAAGGCCTTCATATGCGTAATCTCGCGCGTCATCAGGAATTGTAGTGCGTCTTTGCTGCCGGCGTCGTCGCAGAAATTGATCAGACGCTCGTAGACGATCTTGGCTCGCGCTTCGGCGGCGATGTTGCTGCGCAGGTCGACGTCGAGCTCCCCGGTGATCTTGAGATAGTCGGCGGTCCAGGGATTCCCCTGCGAATTGAACAGATTGATGCCACCGCCGCCGGCAATGGCAATGAGCGGATCGGCTTCCGCCGCCTGACGGTCGTTCTTTGAAGGCGCAAGATGCATCCGCGCCAGGCAGCCGACGACCTCGAGATGACTGAGCTCTTCGGTGCCGATATCCATCAACAGGTCTTTGCGGTCGGGGTCCTCGCAATTCAGCCCCTGAATCGAATATTGCATCGCGGCCGCGAGTTCGCCATTGGCGCCGCCGAACTGCTCGAGGAGCATATTGCCGAAGCGCGGATCGGGTTCGTCGACGCGCACGGTGAACATCAGCTTTTTGACGTGGTGATACATGGGGGGCTCGCGCTCTGGAAGGAAAGATACGCGACAACGAGGCGTCCGGACGTTCGTTCCTAAGCCCTCTCCAAGATTCAAGCTGTAGTTGCCCGAGGCATTGCCGCAGAAGCGATCGCTCTGATCTCGCGGCGAGGAGTATTACGGCGTCACCGCGCCGCGTTCGACCGCGCGGGGGGCGGTGAGCTTCTTCCAGGTCGAATTGGCCAGATGTACCGGCGAGAATGGCGGCCGCTCGACATAACGGCCGTCGCCTGCCTTGGCGCGCAGATCGCCATCTTTCCAGACGATGCGGCCACGGGACAACGTCGCGGCCGGCCCGCCGGTGCAGGAAAAGCCCTCGAACACGTTGTAATCGATCCGACTCATCTGCCGCTTGGCACTGATGGTCCTGGTTGCCTTGGGATCCCACACCACGATGTCGGCGTCCGATCCGGCGGCGACGGCGCCTTTCCGCGGATAGATGTTGAGAATGCGGGCGATGTTCGCCGAAGTCACCGCGACGAATTCTTCTTTGGTCAGCCGCCCGGTGGCGACGCCCGCGGTCCACAGCAGCGCGAGGCGGTCTTCGAGCCCGCCGGTGCCGTTCGGAATCTTCCTGAAGTCGCCGAGGCCGAACCGTTTCTGCGCGGTGGTGAAGGCGCAATGGTCCGTCGCGACGACCTGGAGCGAGCCGGCTTGCAGGCCGGCCCACAGGCTGTCCTGATGCGATCTGTCGCGGAACGGCGGTGACATCACGCGCTGGGCGGAGTGATCCCAGTCCTTGTTCTGGTACTCGCCGGCATCGAGCAACAGGTGCTGGATCAGCGGTTCGCCATAGACGCGCTTGCCGGCCGCGCGCGCCCGCGCAATCACCTCATGCGCTTCGCGGCAGCTGGTGTGCACGATGTAGACCGGCGTGCCCGTCATGTCCGCGATCATGATGGCGCGGTTGGTGGCTTCGCCCTCGACCTCCGGCGGTCGCGAGTAAGCGTGGCCTTCGGGGCCGGTGACGCCGCGTGCGATAAGCGCCTCCTGCATCAGGGCGACGACGTCGCCGTTCTCGGCATGGACCACCGGCATGGCGCCCAGATGAGCGCAGCGCGCGAACGAGTTGTAGAGCTCGTCATCGTTCACCATCAGCGCGCCCTTGTAAGCCATGAAATGCTTGAACGTGTTGATGCCGTAGGTTTTGACCACGGTCTCCATCTCGTCATGGATTTGCTTCGACCACGATGTCACCGCCATGTGGAAACCATAGTCGGCAGCCGCCTTCTCGGATTTGCGGCGCCAGTCCTGATACGCCGCGAGCATCGACTGGCCGGGATCGGGCAGGCAGAAATCCACCACCATCGTGGTGCCGCCGGCGAGCGCCGCTTTGGTTCCCGATTCGAAATCGTCGGCGGTGACGGTGCCCATGAACGGCATTTCGAGATGGGTATGCGGGTCGATGCCGCCCGGGAGGACGTAGGCGCCGCCGGCGTCAATCACTTCAGCGCCCGCGGGTGCATCGAGTGAGGCTCCGACCGCGACGATGGTCTCGCCGTCGATCAGCACGTCAGCACGGCGCGAATAATCGTGATTGACGACGGTGCCGCCGCGGACGAGGAGGGGCATAGAGAACTCCGGGGTGGGGCGAGGGGATAGGGCTGCGTGAAGGCTAAGCGCGGCAATCGCGATGCGACAGGCGAAATTTTAGTCAGCCACCGCCAACGGTTTTCGCCGCGCTGGCTCTACTCTGCGAGGGCGACTAGCCCAACCAGCATTGCGCGTACGAGGCCTGCGATTTCCTTGCGCAGCGCCGGCAGGGGCACGGCGACCAGCTTCTGTTCCAACCCCAGCGCCACCATGCCATGGACCGCCGAGAACAGGCTGCGCGCGGTGATGCTCAGTTCTTCCGGGCTGCGTGTTGGAAGCAGCGCGGACAGCGGCTGGTAGATGTGGCGGAACAGCTGCATCTGGTCCTCGATCGACCAGTCGGGGACGATCTTGTCGGCCTCCATGCGGTGCTCGAACAGCGCGCGCCAGAGCTGGAGATTTTCCGCGGCAAAATCACAATAGGCGATCGCGATGCGGACCAGGGCTTCTTGTGGCGATGGCTCGCTCGCGCTTTCGGCGGCGCTGAGCGCCTTGTCGAGCCGAAGCAATGTGCGCGAGCCGACCCGCAGGATCAATTCGTCGACGTCGGCGACGAGATTGTAGATCGCGCCATTGGCGCAGCCGATCTCGCGGGCAAGATCCCGGGTCTTCAGGCCAGCCAATCCCCGTTCGGCGATCATTCGTTCCGCCGCCAGAATTAGGTCTGATCGCAGTTTCTCTCGACGTTCCGAGGTTTTAGACATTTGTTTACCAAATTCGTGAGCGCCGCTCATAAATATCTTGAGCAATGCTCAAGATATGCTACAAAGCACGTGTGAGCAACGCTCATAACAGGGAGCAACAAATGTTCAAGACCGTGGTGACCCTTTTCCGCGGCAGCGTAGCCGCGGCGGGCGAGGAGCTGGAAGACCGGACCGCCCTTCTCATCCTCGATCAGCAGATGCGTGATGCGGCCGCGGCCGTCGAGCGCAGCAAGCGCACGCTGGCGCTGGCGATCGCGCAGGACCAGCAGGAGGGCCGCAAGCTCGAAGCGACGAATGCCCGCATCGCCGATCTCGAGACCCGTGCCGTTGCGGCGCTCGACGGCGGCCGCGAGGACCTCGCCAAGGACGCGGCGGAAGCCATCGCGAGCCTCGAGGCCGATCGCGATGCGTCGATGACGGCACGCGCGCTGTTCGCGACCGAGATCGCGCGGTTGAAGCGCCATGTCGCGAGCGCGCAGGCCCGCATCACCGACCTCGATCGCGGCCGCCGCATTGCCCGCGCATCGGAAGCGGTGCGCTCGCTTCGTCGCAGTGGCATCGAGGCTGCGCGTCCCTACGAATCCACGCTGCCGGAGGCGGAGGGCACGTTGAGGCGTTTGCGCGAGCGGCAGATGGAGGCCCAGGCCGCCGACGATGCCCTGGTGGAGCTCGACGCGACCACCGGTCCGCTCGCCACTGCCGAGAGACTCGCCGAACAGGGCTTTGGTCCCCGGCTCAAGACGACCGCAGACGATGTGCTGGCGCGGCTGAAGTCCAAGCGCATGCCGACTGCCTGATCTCAACCCCAATCTCCCGAACCAATCATCATTCGAACGACAGGAGACCACCATGAACAAGAACGGCCAGCCGCACAGCAGTGCTTGGGTGAGCTTCACTTACGCGTCCTTCGCAGCCTCCGCTTTCCTCGTCGCCATCGGCATCTTCTTCCTGCCGATCGACCTCTGGGTGAAGGGCTATCTCACCATGGGCATCGTCATGCTGATCCAGACCTGCATCACGCTGACCAAGACCGTGCGCGACAATCACGAGAGCAGCCGCCTCGTGAACCGCATCGAGGACGCCAAGGCCGAGCGGCTGCTGATGGAGGTGTCCAAGGCGGCTTGAGGAGAGGGGCGCGGAAGAGGAGCGCTCTATGGCGGGCGGCTGATGCTGAGCATCGCCCCCGCCGTATCTCCGGTCATTTGCAACAATCGTGGCATCGCCTGCAAAATGCAGTCGAACCATGATGGCGGGGTGTTGCGCTCATATGTTGCCGAGATCCTTTACATGCTGAGGCTTGCTACCTGGTTGTCCAGATCAGAGCAGGCTTTGCCGATTGTGATTTGAACGCAGGTGCGATATGGCTCTCGCGCTTTCCAGAGGCGGAGACGAGCATTGTCGAAACAATCGTTGCGTGAGGAGGCCGAGCGCCTGATCCGCGAATCGATGGAAAAGAGATCCATCGTCGTCAAGCAGGGCACCACCCGCATCGAGGCCGTCTGCGGCAAGTGCGGCGCGCCGAACCGGATGCAGGCGGAAAAGGGCCAGACCCGCGTCAAGTACGCCTGCAAGGATTGCGGGCACAAGCAAGAGACGCTGTAGGCGGGCTGATCTCACGGTGCTGTCGTGCTCCAGCTCCTCAGCATGAGGGTCTGATAGTCAGTCGCCCTCCACAAACGTCTTGAACGCATCCGCGTAATCCGAGTGCCACCGCGACAGCGGAGGGCGGTTCTCGATGATGTCGCCGACGGCCCACAGCATGCGCTTCTCGTCGAGTGCGCGCGGCACGTCGTTGTCCGGGCACAGGATGTAGAAGTCGCCGGCCTCGATCCGCGCCAGCATGAAGTCGACGGTCTGCTCCGGCGTCCAGGCGCCTGCGGGCTTCTCGGTGCGGCCCTTCGCGGTAAGGCCGGTGAAGACGAAACCGGGGATGAGCAGATGCGCGGTGATGTGGCAGCCCTTCGTGTTGCGCAGCTCGTGCTGGAGCGCTTCCGTAAAAGCTTTCACGCCGGCCTTGGAGACATTGTAGGCGGGATCGCCCGGCGGGGTGGTGATGCCTTGCTTCGATCCGGTGTTGATGATGAGGCCTGGTTTGCCGCGCGCGATCATGCCCGGCGCGAAGATGCGCGAGCCGTTGATGACGCCCCACATGTTGACGCCGATGATGCGCTGCCAATTGTCCGGCCTGGCGAACAATGTGCTGCCGGGCTGGATGCCGGCATTGTTCATCAGAATGTCGGTGCCCCCGAAGCGTTCGCCTACGGCGCCTTCGAGTTCCGTCACGCTCTCGGCCTTGCTGACATCGGCGGTAAACGTCATCACATTCGCAGCACCTGCGACGGATGACAGTTTTGTTGCGGCCTCGGCCAGCCGCACCTGATCGAGATCGGCGATGCACAGCTTCATGCCGATGCGCGCGAACGCCGTGGCGGCGGCAAATCCGATCCCGGACGCGCCTCCTGTGATCACGGCAACGTTGTCTTTGACGATGGCGGGATGTGACATGGCGGCCTCCGGCGAAGCTACGTTGCGTTCCGCCGCGTTATAGCACGTGTCTCGTGCCACCCTGCACAAGTCGGCATGGGAGGTCTTCGCTCCGCGCCGCCTTTACGCCTCTCCGGCGCCGCTGTATTTTGTGGGACGAACGATCCCGCCCAGATCGAACCAATCAATCACCTGACAGGGAGTGCAGCCATGGCTGTGTCGCAGGCTATTCCGATCACGCGCCATCCATTCGCCAATGGGTCCTACAAGCAGATGCTGGTCGACGGGAAGTGGGTCGACGCTGCCTCAGGCAAGCGTTTCGAAACCCGCAATCCCGCCACCGGCGAGCTGCTCGCAACCGTCGCCGAGGGAGACAAGGAAGACATCGACCGTGCAGTCGCCGCGGCCCGCCGCGCCTTCGAAGGACCCTGGAGCAAGGTCAAGCCGTTCGAGCGGCAGAACCTGCTGCTCAAGCTCGCCGATCTCGTCGAGAAGAATTTCGACGAATTGTCGCAACTCGACACGCTCGACATGGGGGCCCCCGTCAGCCGGACCCGCGCCTATCGCCTGCGCGCCATCGGCATGCTGCGTTACTACGCCGGCCAAACCACCGCGATCCATGGCGAGACCATCGAGAACTCGCTGCCTGGCGAGATCTTCTCCTACACGCTGAAGGAGCCGGTCGGTGTCGTCGGTGCCATCATCCCCTGGAACGGGCCGCTGACGGCGACCATCTGGAAGATCGGTCCGGCGATCGCGACCGGCTGCACGGTGGTGCTCAAGCCTGCCGAAGAAGCGCCGCTGACCTCGCTGCGCATCGCCGAGCTTGCGATGGAAGCGGGCGTGCCGCCCGGCGTCATCAACGTCGTTCCCGGCTATGGCGAGACCGCGGGCGCGGCGCTCGCCTCCCATCACGACGTCGACAAGGTCGCCTTCACCGGCTCGCATGTCACGGGCCAGTCGATCATCCGTGCGTCGGCCGGCAACCTCAAGCGCGTCTCGCTCGAGCTCGGCGGCAAGTCGCCGGACATCGTGTTCGCCGATGCCGATCTCGATGCTGCGGTACCGGGCGCCGCGATGGCGGTGTTCGCCAATTCGGGGCAGATCTGCAGCGCCGGAACGCGCCTGTTCGTCGAGCAGTCGATCTACGAGGAGTTCGTCGGCCGCGTTGCGGAGTTCGGCAAGAAGCTGCAAGTCGGAAACGGCCTCGATCCCAACACCCAGATCGGCCCACTGGTATCCGAGCAGCAATTGGAGCGTGTCACCGGCTATCTCGATATCGGCCAGAAGGAAGGCGCCAAGGCGCTTGCCGGCGGCGGACGTGTCACCGAAGGCGCTCTGTCGAAAGGCTTCTTCGTCTCACCCACGGTGTTCGCGGGCGTCCAGGACAACATGCGCATCGCGCAGGAGGAGATCTTCGGTCCCGTCATCTCCGCGATCGCGTTCAAGGACATGGATGAGTTGGTCAAGCGCGCCAACAACACCACTTTCGGCCTCGGCTCGGGCCTATGGACCCGCGACGTCAGCAAGGCCCATGCGGTAGCGAAGAGTCTGCGCGCCGGGTCGGTGTGGGTGAACTGCTACCAGGCGATGGACCCGGCTGTGCCCTTCGGCGGCTACAAGATGAGCGGCTACGGCCGCGAGTCGGGCAAGCAGCACGTCGAGGAATATCTCAACGTGAAGGCCGTCTGGATCAAGACGGCGTAGTTTCCCTCCTCCGTTTCGCAAGGAGGAATATTGCCTTCGTGGGGCGGCGCCCTTCCGGTAGCCGCCCCGCTATATGATCGTCAGCCATTCGTAGCCATTTGAGGCCAGCATGAAATTCGAGGCGTTGTTTCGACCGTTGCAGGTCGGTCCGTACAAGCTCGCGCACCGCGTCGCGATGGCGCCGCTGACGCGCATGCGGGCGGAGCGCGAAACTTTCGCGCCGCGGCCGCTCAACGCCGAATATTACGGCCAGCGCGCGACGCCGGGCGGCTTGATCATCGCGGAAGCCTCCCCTGTGCTCTCGCACGGCCGCGGCAATCCGGCGACGCCGGGTATCTATTCGGAGGCGCAAGTTGCGGGCTGGCGCAAGGTGGTCGACGCGGTGCACGCCAAAGGCGGCATCATCTTCCTCCAGCTTTGGCATGTCGGCCGCGTCTCGCATTCCTCCTTCCACGGTGGCGCGCTGCCGGTGTCGGCCTCGGCGATCCCGATCAAGGCCGAAGGCATGAAGGCGATGACCGCCGACGGCAAGATTTCGGACTACGAGACACCGCGCGCGCTGGAGACCGAAGAGGTCAAGGACATCGTCGAGGCATTCCGGCAGGGTGCCAAGAATGCGCTCGCCGCCGGCTTCGACGGAGTCGAGATCCACGGCGCCAACGGCTATCTGCTCGAGCAGTTCCTGCAATCGCGCAGCAACCAGCGCACTGATCAGTATGGCGGATCGGTCGAGAACCGTGCGCGGCTGCTGTTCGAAGTGACGCAGGCCGCGATCGATGTCTGGGGAGCGAACCGCGTCGCCGTCCGGCTGTCGCCTCACGGCATCGCCAATGATTCCGGCGAGCCCGATCCGATGCCGCTCTATACCCATATCGTGACGGCGCTCGACAAGCTCGGTCTTGCCTATTTGCACTTCATCGAGCCGCGTTCCAGCGGCGCGGGCCGCGCCGATGTGCATTGGGAGAACGTGCCCTCCGCGATGGTGCTGTTCCGCCCGCTCTACAGCGGCGTGCTGATGACCGCCGGCGGCTTCACCGGCGGGAGCGCGAATGCCGCGATCGCCGACGGATATGCCGACATCATCGCCTTCGGTCGCATCTTCATCTCCAACCCCGACCTGCCGCGGCGTCTTCGGCACGGCTTCCCGATCACGCCGTACAATCGTGCGACGTTCTACGGTGGGGAGGAGAAGGGGTACACGGATTATCCGGCGTATGACGAACTGACGCCGGCCTGAACTGTTTCCGTCATTCCGGGGCGACGCAACGCCTCGAGCCGGGAATCCATGTCGCATCCTGGCGTGCGCCTGATGGATTCGGGCTCGCGACTTCGCCGCGCCCCGGAATGACAATCGTGTATTCTCGTCCTCGCAATGACGACGGAGAGAATCCCCATGGCCAAAGCCGCCGCCGCCGCAGGAATTGCCACCGGGCAATGTCTCTGCGGCAAGGTCAGCTTCGAGATCGACGTGCCTGCGCGCTGGGCCTGGCATGATCATTCCGCCGCCAGCCGCCGCGCCCATGGCGCGGCCTACGCGACCTACGTCGGGAGCTGGAAGAAGCGCTTTCGCATCACCGCTGGCAAGACTGCGCTCACGCGGTACGAGGACAAGGCCACGAACACCACCCGCAGCTTCTGCTCGCATTGCGGCACGCCGATCGCCTATGAGCGCCCGCGCGGGCCGCACATGGTCAACATCCCCCGCGCGCTGTTCAACGAGCGCACCGGCCGTCAGCCGCTCTATCACATCGCGATCGAAGAGCTGCAGGAATGGGCCTATGCCGGCGAGCCGCTGGTCCCGCTGAAAGGCTTTCCGGGCGTGGTCTGGAAGCGCTCGAAAAGGAAGAAGCGGGCGAGGGGCGAGGATCCGTTCGAATTGGGCCGGGAGGAGCTGTAGCGCACCGCGCACACAGCTCTCGTGCCCTGGACGCAGCGCAGCGCCCCTTCGGCGGTGCGCTGCTGAGCCGCGGCCCATGCTACCAACCATCGTCGTGCGAGTTCTGGGTCCCGGCTCTGCGTCGCAACGTTACACGTTTGCGCCGCGTCCGAGACACGGAGTGGCGCTCGCGCAACGCAGCCATGACCGCGCTTCCTTGCACGCTTCCTCCGACTTCGGCCATCATACGCCCGTCCTTGCGGCAACGTCCGCTCCTGGAGGAAACATGAAGAACAAGATCACCGGCCGCTCCGCCTTTCTCGCGCTGCTCAAGGACGAAGGCATCACTCATCTGTTCGGCAATCCCGGCACGACCGAGTTGCCGATCATGCATGCGCTGAAGGATCACCCTGATCTCACCTATGTGATGGCGATGCAAGAGAGCCTGGTCGTCGCGATCGCCGATGGTTACAGCCGCGCCTCCGGAAAGCTCGTCGCTTGCAACGTCCATGTCGCGCCCGGCCTCGGCAACGCGATGGGCTCGCTCTACAACGCCCAGTTCACGGGCACGCCGATGATCCTCACCGCCGGCCAGCAGGAGCAGGGCCACGGCTTGATGGAGCCGGTGCTGTACGGTCCCTTGGTACGCATGGCCGAGCCGCTGGTGAAATGGGCGGTCGAGGTGACGCGGCTCGAGGACCTGCCGCGCATCGTGCGCCGCGCGGCAAAGGTCGCGACCACGCCGCCGACCGGCCCCGTGTTCATCTCGCTGCCTGGCGACATTCTCAATAGCGAGGCGGGCATCGATCTCGGCCGTTCCACCCGCATCGACGCGCGTACCAGACCATCAGATGGCGCGCTCAGGGCCTTTGCTGCCCGGCTGCTGAAAGCCGAGCGTCCTGTGATCGTCACCATGGACGAAGTGGTCAAGAGTGACGCGCTGAAGGAGGCGGCTGAATTGGCGGAGTTGCTCGGCGCCGCCGCGTTTCAATCCTCGACAGCTTATGGTGCGCACTTCCTCTCGGAGAGTCCGAGCTTCGTCGGCACGCTGGCGCGCGTTCAGAAAGCGGCGCGCGATACGCTCGCGCCCTACGATCTCCTGATTGCGCTTGGCGGCGATCCGCTGCGGATGTCGGTCCATAGCGAGCTCGATGCGCTGCCGGATGGTCTCGGCATCGTGCAGATCGGTCTCGTCGATTGGGAGATCGCCAAAAATTACGGCGCCGAGATCGCGCTGAAGGCGGATTTGAAGGAAACGCTGCGCGCGCTGATCCCGGTGCTGAAAGAGATGGGCGGCGTAACACTCGCGAGCCGCGCCAAGCAGCGCCTCGCCGAGCTCGTGCCGAAGAATTGGACTGCGCGCCGCGCCGCGCTGATCGAGCAGATCAACAAGAGCGCCGGCCGCACACCGATCGACCCGGACTTTCTGGTGCTGCAAATGATCCAGGCCATGCCCGACCATGCCATTCTCGTGGACGAAGGGCTCACCTCCAGCCGCCAGATCACCAACCTGCGCCCGCATCGCGAACGCTACGGCTATCACGGTCTCGCCTCCGGCGGCATCGGCTGGGGCCTGCCTGCCTCGGTCGGCGTCAGCATCGCCAATCCGGATCGCCCCGTCGTCTGTTTCTCTGGCGATGGCAGCGCGATGTATTCGATCCAGGCGTTGTGGACGGCGGCGCATCACAAGCTGCCGCTCAACGTCGTCATCGCCAATAATGGCGGCTACCGCATCATCAAGCAGCGCCTGCTCGCATTCCATGGCGATGACAATTACGTCGGCATGGATTTCGTCGATCCGCCGGTGGATTTTGCGGGCGTCGCCAAGGCGCTCGGCTGCGAGGCGATCAAGGTCAGCGATCCCCGCGAGCTGAAGGCGACGCTGTCGTCGGCGCTTGGCCGGCCGGGGACGAAGCTGATCGAGGTGCTGGTGGACGGGAGGGTGTAAGTGGCAGCGCTGCCTCCAAGTTCTCAGCTGTCATCGTCCGCGAAGGCGGGCGATCCAGTATTCCAGAGACGGCTGTGATTCCTCGATAGGCCGCGGCGTACTGGCTGCCCCGGTCCCGGCTGCGCTAGGCTACGCCGGGCCTGCAAACTCACTCGGCCGGCTAAGCTTCAGCGAAGAGGGCAGGCCGGGGCATGACAGTGAGGATGTGGCTCCTACCCCGTCTTCCCCACCCGATACCCCGCTGCCGGATGCGGCGCGCCTAACCGGGCACGTCCTTGGCCGAACAGCTTCTCCCGCAGCGTGCCCTTGGCATAGCCCGGCTTGTACCGTCCGCGCCGGGTCAGCTCCGGCACCAGCATGTCGGCGATGTCCTCGAAATCGCCGGGCGAGATCGCGAAGGCGACGTTGAGGCCGTCGACATCGGTCGCCTCGAACCATTGCTCGATCTTGTCCGCAACCATCTCCGGCGTGCCGATCACGACCGGGCCGGCGCCGCCGATGCCGACATGCTCGATGACGTCGCGCACGGTCCAGACCCGGTCCGGATCGGCCCGGGTGACGTTGTCCATGGCGCTGCGGCCAGCGTCGTTCTGGACGTGCCGGACCTGCTGGTCGAGGTCGTATCCGGAGAAGTCGACGCCGGTCCAGCCCGACATCAGCGCCAGCGCGCCTTCGGGGCTGATATGGCGGCGATAGTCGGCGTATTTCTCTTTCGCCTCGGCTTCCGTCCGTCCGAGGATGATCGTCATCATCGAGAACATCAGGATTTCGGCCGGGTTGCGGCCGAGCGCGGCGGCCTCTTGCCGGATTGCTGCCACGCGCGGCGCGATCACCTTGGCCGACGGTCCCGACATGAACACGCATTCGGCATGCTTCGCCGCGAATTGCCGGCCGCGCGGCGAGGTGCCGGCCTGGTACAGCACGGGCGTGCGCTGCGGCGACGGTTCGCTGAGATGAATGGTGTTGTTGATGCGGTAGTTCGCGCCCTCATGGTTGACGCGATGAACTTTCGCGGGATCGGTGAAGATGCCGCGCGTCCGGTCTCGCAGCACGGCATCGTCCTCCCAGCTTCCTTCCCAGAGCTTGTAAACGATCTCCATATATTCGTCGGCGATGTCGTAGCGGTCGTCGTGCCCGGTCTGCTTGTCCTTGCCGGCGCCGCGCGCGGCGCTGTCGAGATAGCCGGTGACGACGTTCCATCCGATCCGTCCCTCGGTGAGGTGATCGAGCGTCGACATCCGTCGCGCGAACGGGTAGGGCGGCTCGAAGGACAGGTTGCTGGTGACGCCGAACCCGAGATCTTGCGTTACTGCCGCCATCGCCGAGAGCAGCAGCAGCGGCTCGTTCGACGGCGTCTGTGCTGCGTTGCGCAAGGCTGCGTCAGGGCTGTTGCCGTAGACGTCATAAACCCCGAGCACGTCGGCGAGGAACAGCCCGTCGAATCGGCCGCGCTCCAGCGTCTTGGCGAGATCAATCCAATAGGGCAGGCGGTTATAGTTGGCGGTGCGATCACGCGGATGGGTCCACAGGCCCGGTGACTGGTGTGCGACGCAATTCATCGCAAAAGCGTTGAGCCTGATCTCTTTGGCCATGACGGTCCCTCGGCACTCTGTACTGAGCGCTCTTCGAATGGTAGACGTGCGCCCGAACTTGGCGAAGTTCTTGCATATCCTAGACTTGGATGTCTCGGCCTTGGCAAGGCCAAAATCCGCAGCGCTGCCGCACTTGGCAAGCCAGTCTCAAGAGAGCAAGAACCAAATTCCAAGAGAACTCCAACAACCATCGAAGTCCCGCCACTTTCGAAGAGCCGCCCGTCTCGGGTAATGTCCTTCGTCTCAAAATCTCGAAAAGCAAGTCATGACCAGAGCCGACGCCATCGCCCGCGCCCGCGAGGATTTCAAATCCGGTGCGTTCCTCACCGAGCTCGACCGCCGCGTCGCTTATCGGACCGAGAGCCAGAATCCCTCGCGCGGCACTGAGCTGCGCACCTATCTGGAACAGGAAATGCAACCGGCCTTTGCCGCGCTTGATTTCACCAGCCGCATCGTCGAATCCCCGAGCGGCAAGGCGCCGTTCCTGTTTGCCGAGCACCACGAGAGTGCCTCAGCGCCGACCGTGCTGATCTACGGCCATGGCGACGTCGTCGACGGCATGGAGGGCGAGTGGCGCGACGGCCGCGATCCCTGGCGCACGACGGTTGCGGGCACGCGCCTCTATGGCCGCGGCACTGCCGACAACAAGGGCCAGCACAGCATCAACATGGCGGCGCTGCGCGCCGTGCGCGAGGCGAGAGGCGGCAAGCTCGGCTTCAACGCCAAATTCATCGTCGAGATGGGCGAGGAGATCGGCTCGCCCGATCTCGGCAAGGTCTGCGACCTCAATCGCGATGCGCTCAAGGCCGATCTGTTCATGGCCTCGGACGGGCCGCGTCTGTCCGCCGACCGTCCGACGCTGTTTCTGGGCTGCCGCGGCGGCATCCGCATCCATCTCGATGTGAACTTGCGCGACGGCGGTCACCATTCCGGCAATTGGGGCGGCGTGCTCGCCAACCCCGCGACCATCCTGGTCAACGCGATCTCCACGCTGGTTGACGGCCACGGCCGTCTCCAGCTTGACGCGCTGAAGCCGCCGCGGCTCACCAACCAGATCCGCAGCTATCTCGCCGACGTGCAGGTGGTGCCGACCGCGGATGAGCCGGCGCTGGCGGAGAATTGGGGCGAGGAGAGCCTGTCGGCGGCCGAACGGCTCTACGCCTGGAACACGCTGGAAGTGCTGGCGATGGCATCGGGCAATATCGAGAAGCCGGCGAACGCCATTCCCGGACATGCCAATGCCGTGCTGCAACTGCGTTTCGTGGTCGGGACGAAGATCGAGGGTCTGATCGAGGCCATCCGCGCGCATCTGGTCGCAAAGGGTTTTCCGATGGTCGAGGTGCGGGCGGCCCAGAGTTTTGCCGCATCGCGGACCGATTTCGACAGCCCCTGGATCAATTGGGCGGCCAATTCAGTGCAGGAGACGACCGGCAAGGCGCCGGCCGTGCTGCCGAATTTCGGCGGCTCGCTGCCCAACGACGTGTTCTCCGAAATCCTGGGCCTGCCGACGATCTGGGTGCCGCACTCCTATCCCGGTTGCTCCCAGCATGCGCCCAATGAGCACATCCTGCTGCCATTGACCGAAGAGGCCTTGACGGTGATGGCCGGGCTGTTCTGGGATCTCGGCGAGTTGCCGGCGCCGTTAACCTGAGCCTTTGATCCAGCCGAAAGTTACATTCTAATCCGGCTCGATTTGTGCTTGCATCCGGGCCGCATCATCTGAAAGGGGAATAAAAAGTGAAACATTTCCGTTACATCGGGCTCGCGCTTGCCGCCACCTTCGCCGTCAGCCAGGCCGGGGCCCAGGAGCTGACCGGCACGCTGAAGAACATCAAGGACACTGGCGCGATCACGCTGGGCTTCCGCGACTCCTCGATCCCGTTCTCCTATCTCGATGACAACCAGAAGCCCATCGGGTTCGCGATGGACATCTGCTACAAGATCGTCGACGCCGTGAAGAAGGAGCTCAAGCTGGACAAGCTCGAGGTCAAGCTCAATCCGGTGACCTCGGCGACCCGCATCCCGCTGATGGCGAACGGCACCATCGATCTCGAATGCGGCTCGACCACCAACAATGCCGAGCGCCAGAAGCAGGTCGCTTTTACCAACACCCACTATCTGACGGCCAGCCGCTACGTGTTCAAGAAGTCGAGCGGCCTGAAGTCGATCGACGATCTCAAGGGCAAGACCGTGGTCTCGACCGCCGGCACCACCAACATCAAGCAGCTCACCGAGGCCAACGTTGCCAAGGGCCTCGGCGCTAACATCATTCCGGCCAAGGACCACGCCGAGGCCTTCCTGATGGTCGAGACCGACCGCGCGGTCGCCTTCGTGATGGACGACATCCTGCTGGCGAGCCTGGTGGCCGGCTCGAAGAACCCGGACGACTATGCCATCTCCAAGGATGCGTTCTCCAAGCCCGAGCCTTATGGCATCATGCTGCGCAAGGACGACCCCGCCTTCAAGAAGGTGGTCGATGCGGCGACGGCGGCGCTCTATACGTCCGGCGAAGCCCAGAAGATCTACGATAAGTGGTTCACCCAGAAGATCCCGCCGAAGGGACTGAACCTCAACACGCCGATCTCGCCAGAGCTGAAGAACGAGTTCGCCAAGCCGACGGACTCGCCGAATCCGGACGATTACAAGTAAGATCGAGCTGTTCGCCTCTCCCCGCTTGCGGGAGAGGCGGTACATTTCGGACATTCTGGAGGGAGAATGGCCGGACATTTGCATAGACGCCGGGACATCCATGATCGGCGCGTTCGCGCGGGGGACACGTGAACTACAACTGGAACTGGGGAATCTTTTTCCAGCCGAACCCGATGGGGACCGGCACCTATCTCGACATGCTGCTGTCGGGGCTGGTGCTGACCCTCAAGACCGCGGCGCTGGCGTGGGTCATCGCGCTGATCACCGGCTCCATCGTCGGCGTGATGCGCACGCTGCCGTCGAGGGGAGCGAATTGGTTCGGCTTTGCCTATGTCGAATTCTTCCGTAACATGCCGCTGCTCGTGCAGCTCTTCCTGTGGTTCTTTGTGCTGCCGGAACTGCTGCCAAGAGGCGCCGGCACTTGGCTGAAGCAGCTGCCGAACGCGCCGTTCTGGACGGCCGCGATCGGTGTCGGCTTCTTCATGTCGGCCCGCGTCGCCGTGCAATTGCAGGCCGGCATCGGTTCGCTGCCGCGCGGGCAGAAGATGGCCGCAACCGCCCTGGGTCTGACCACGGTGCAGGGCTATCGCTACGTGCTGCTGCCGATGGCGTTCCGCATCATCCTGCCACCCTTGACCTCTGAGTTTCTCAACACCATCAAGAACACGGCGGTTGCGATCACCATCGGCCTGCTCGAGTTGACCGGACAGGCGCGCTCCATGCAGGAATTCTCGTTCCAGGTGTTCGAGGCCTTCACCGCTGCGACTATCCTCTATCTCCTCGTCAACGCCGTCGTCGTGACCGCGATGCGCTTCCTCGAGCGCTGGGTTGCGATCCCCGGCTACATCACGGGGAAATAGCGATGTTCGGCAATCTCGATTTCGACGTCATCCGCCGCGCGCTGCCCTATTTGTTCTATGAGGGCATGACGTTCACGCTGACGCTAACGGGGCTCGCAGCACTCGGCGGGTTGGTCTTCGGCACGGCACTCGCGCTGATGCGGCTCTCCGGCTTCAAGATCCTTGGCCGGATCGCCGGCGTTTATGTCGACTTCATGCGCTCGCTGCCGCTGGTGCTGGTCATCTTCTGGTTCTATTTCCTGGTGCCCTATATCGGGCAGTGGCTGACCGGCGCCTCGCGCCCCATCAGCGTCGGCGCGTTCGCATCGTCGCTCATCACCTTCATCATGTTCGAGGCGGCGTACTTCTCCGAAATCATGCGCGCCGGCATCCAGTCGATCTCGCGCGGGCAGCCGGCTGCCGCCAGCGCGCTGGGGCTGACTTACGCCCAGACCATGCGCTATGTCGTGCTGCCGCAGGCCTTCCGCAACATGCTGCCGGTCCTGATCACGCAGACCATCGTGTTGTTCCAGGACACCTCGCTGGTCTACGTGCTGTCGATCACCGACTTCCTCGGCGCCGCCAGCAAGGTGGCGCAGCGCGACGGGCGCCTGGTCGAAATGTATCTGTTCGCAGCAATCGTCTACTTCACCATTTCCTGTATCGCGTCCTACGGCGTTCGCCGCCTCCAGGCGCGCATCGCCATCATCCGATAGAGCGTGTCCGTCATGATCGAAATCAGCCACGTCAACAAATGGTACACGCCGAGTTTCCAGGTGCTGACGGATTGCACCACCAGCGTCACCAAGGGCGAGGTCGTCGTGGTCTGCGGTCCCTCGGGCTCGGGCAAGTCCACGCTGATCAAATGCGTCAATGCGCTGGAGCCGTTCCAGAGCGGCGACATCCTGGTCGACGGCACCAAGGTCAACGATCCCAAGACCAATCTGCCGAAGCTGCGTTCGCGCGTTGGCATGGTTTTCCAGCACTTCGAGCTGTTTCCGCATCTCAAGATCATCGACAATCTCTGCCTCGCCCAGGAGAAGGTGCTGGGGCGCCCGCGTGACAAGGCGCAGACCAAAGGCATGCAGCTTCTGGAGCGCGTCGGGTTGATCGAGCAGGCGCAGAAATTCCCGGCGCAGCTCTCCGGCGGGCAGCAGCAGCGCGTCGCCATCGCTCGCGCGCTGGCGATGGATCCGATCGTCATGCTGTTCGACGAGCCGACCTCGGCGCTGGACCCCGAAATGGTCAGTGAAGTGCTCGACGTCATGGTCGATCTCGCCCGCGAAGGCATGACCATGATGGTCGTCACCCACGAGATGGGTTTTGCTCGCAAGGTCGCCAACCGCGTCATCTTCATGGACCGCGGCGAGATCGTCGAGGACGCAGCGAAGGACGATTTCTTCGGCAAGCCCCGCAGCGACCGCGCGCAGAAATTCCTGTCGAAGATCCTGTCGCATTAATCACCGCTGTCATTCCGGCGCGACGACTTCGCGAGCCCGGAATCCATTGTGCGGCAGTACGCGAGATGAGATCGATTCCTGGCTCATTCGCTTTGCGAATGCCCCGGAATGACGCATCGAGGGTTTATCGTCCGCGCCAAATCTCCTATACCGGTGGGCAAATCCCCTTTCCGCCAGGAGACCTGCCTTGGACTCGATTGCCTACGTCAACGGCTCATTCGTCCCGCTCTCGGACGCGAAAGTCTCGATCCTCGACCGCGGCTTTCTGTTCGCCGACGGCATCTACGAGGTCTCGGCCGTTCTCGATGGCAAGCTGGTCGACAATGCCTCGCATCTGGCGCGGCTGGAGCGCTCGGTCGGCGAGATCAAGCTGACGCTACCGGAGACGCTCGAGCGCATCACCGAGTTCCAGAAGGAACTGATCGCACGCAACAAGCTCGAGAACGGCCTCGTCTACCTCCAGGTCACGCGCGGTGCCGACAAGGGCCGCGACTTTGCGTTTCCCAAGGGTGACGTCAAGTCGAGCCTGGTGATGTTCACCTCGGAGAAGGATATCATCAACGCCGCGTCGGCGAAGACCGGCATCAGCGTGATCACCGTGCCCGACATCCGCTGGGAACGGCGCGATATCAAGAGCGTGGCACTGCTGGCGCAGGTGCTGGCGAAGCAGGCCGCGGCCGAAGCCGGCGCCGGCGAAGCCTGGATGCTGGAAGACGGCTATGTCACCGAAGGCGGCTCGTCCTCGGCATTCATCCTGACGCAGGACGATGTCATCGTGACCCGCAAGAACTCCAATGCGATCCTGCCGGGCTGCACCCGCAAGGCCGTGGTGGCGCTCGCCGAAGAGCGCCAGCTCCGCGTTGAGGAGCGTTCTTTCACGGTGGCCGAGGCGCTGGCTGCAAAGGAGGTTTTTGCGACGTCGGCCTCACTGTTCGTGCAGCCGGTGGTCGCGATCGATGGGAAAAAGATCGGCGACGGCAAGCCCGGCCCGTTGGCAACGCGGCTGCGCGAGATCTACGTGGAGTTCGCCAAGGCGACGGCGGTTTAAGCCACACCCATTGCTGTCATCGCCCGGCTTGACCCGGGCGACGACAGTTGTGGGGGTGGAGGCGACGTTGCGTCCATGACGCCACTCCTCACCCCACCGACGCCTTGACCTTCACCGGGTGAACTGCGCGGAACGAGATCGCGATCCTGTTCCAGGCGTTGATGGTCGCGATCAGCATGGTCAGGTTGACCGTTTCCTCCTCGGAGAACTGTGCGCGGACCTGCTCGTAGACGTCGTCCGGCGCGTGCGTCTGCGAGATCAAGGTCACTGCTTCGGTCCAGGCCAGCGCGGCGCGCTCGCGGTCGGAATAGAGCGGAGATTCGCGCCAGGCGTCGAGCAGATAGATGCGCTGCTCGGTCTCGCCGCGCTTGCGCGCGTCCTCGGTATGCATGTTGATGCAATAGGCGCAGCCGTTGATCTGCGAGGCCCGGATCTTGACGAGCTCGATCAGTGACTTCTCCAGGCCTGTCGACTGGATCTGCGTCTCCAGCGCCATCAGTGCTTTGATCGTGTCGGGCGCGGCCTGGTAGTAGTTCATGCGCGGCTTCATGGTCGTTCTCCTTGCTTGGATAGAGGTCAGTGGGCTCCGCCGGGGGAAGTCTGGCCGGGCTTCTTCAGGAACAGGGCTGCGACCAGGGCCACGATCAGCGCCGCGCCAAGCAGATAGAAGGTGTCGCTGAAGGCGAGGATATAGGCCTGCTTCTGCACGATACGGCCGATCGCGACATAGGCTCGATGCGACGCATCCGCATGGTCGAGGATGCCGTGATTGATGAAATACTGGGTGAGCTGCTCCAGCCGTGTGCGCGTCGCCTGCTCGAACACCGAGACCGACTGCATCAGCACGTTGGAGTGATACTGCTCGCGCTTGGTCAGCACGGTCTGGAGCAGCGCGATGCCGACGGCGCCGCCGAGATTGCGCATCATGTTGAACAGGCCTGACGCCGAGCCTGCGTTTTCCGGCTCGATGCCTGATGTTGCCACCGCGGACAGCGGCGCCATCACCAGCGCCTGGCCAATCGCACGGACGACGTTGGGCCAGAACAGCTGATCGGCGGCATAGTTGCTGGTCATGGTGATGTTCATGAAGTTGGAGGCCGCGAACAATACGAAACCGACGCCGATCACCAGCCGTGCGTCGAACCTCTGCATCAGGCGAGGGACGAGCGGGATCAGAACGAGCTGCGGCAACCCGGTCCAGGCCAGCACGAAACCGATCTGCTCGGCATTGTAACCTTGGATGCGAGCCAGATATTGCGGCAGGATGAACACCGAGCCGTAGAGTGCGATACCAAGCAGGAAGTTCGCGAGCATGCCGAAGCCGAAATTGCGCCGCACCAGCAGGCGCAGGTTCAAGAGCGGCTTCTTCACTGTGAGCTCGATGACGAGGAAGGCGGTGAGCGCAACGCCAGCGATTAACGACAGTTTCACGATGAACGGCGAGCCGAACCAGTCGTCCTTGTTGCCTTCCTCCAGCACGGTCTGCAGCGTGGACAGCCCGATCGCCATGGTGATGATGCCGGCCCAGTCGCCTTCCCGCAACAGCGACAGCTTCATGGGCGTTGCGTCGAGCGCGTACCAGAGCATACCGACCATGATCGCGCCGGGCACGAGGTTGACGTAGAAGATGTACTGCCAGCCGAAATTCTCGGTGAGATAGCCGCCGATGGTCGGGCCGATCGCGGGTGCGAACGTCGCCGATAGCGCGAACAGCGCAAGGCCCACGGGCTGTTTTCCGCGCGGCAATAACGTGATGATCAGCGTGAAGGCCATCGGAATCAGCACGCCGCCGGTGAAGCCTTGCACCGCGCGCAGCACGATCATCTGCGACAGATCCTGCGCCAGCGCGCAGGCCGCCGACAGAGCCAGGAACAGGATCGCGTTGGTGAGCAGATAGAGGCGGATCGAGAACACCTGCGCGAGCCAACCTGAGAGCGGGATCACCACGATCTCGGCGATCAGATAAGAGGTCGAGATCCAGCCGCCGTCGTCGATGCCGGCGCCGATCGCACCCTGGATATCGGCCAACGAAGCGTTGACGATCTGGATGTTCAGCACCGCCATGAAGGCGCCCAGGGTCGCGCCGATCACCGCGATCCATGTTCTTGCGGAAACCGCCGGGGTGGCAGGCGCAGCCGGGGCGGGGAGGCCGGCTGCGGCGTTGAGGGTGGGTTGGAGCGTGCTCATGGAAGCCTCGTCAGCTCAGCCGCCATTCGGACGGGATGTGTTGTCGGCGAGATGCCTGGCCGTCTCGCGCTCGGCCAGCACCGCCTGCTTGGTGTCGACGGTCGGCACCGCGGACATGCCGGGGCGCAGCAGGCCGGTCAGGCTGTGGTCGTCGAGCACGATCTTGACCGGCACGCGTTGCACGATCTTGGTGAAATTGCCGGTGGCGTTGTCCGGCGGCAGCAGGGCGAATTCGAGCCCGCTTGCCGGCGACAGACTGTCGACATGGCCGCGCAGGGTCTGGCTGCGGAAGCTGTCGACGCGTAGCTCGACTGGCTGGCCGGGGCGCATATGCGTGAGCTGCGTCTCCTTGAAGTTCGCGACGACATAGACGGCATCCAGCGGCACCACGGCCATCAATTGTGTGCCGGCTTGTACGTACTGGCCGACGCGTAGGCTCCGTGCGCCAACCGTGCCGTCGACCGGCGCGGTGATCTCGGTATAGGACAGGTTCAGCGCCGCCTGCTGCGCCACCGCGCGGGCGCGCTCGAGTTGGGCCGTCGCCTGGGCCCGCTGGGTGGTGAGCACGTCGACCTTGCGCTGCGCCGCCAAGAGGCCGGATTTGGCGTGCTGCAATTGCGCGGTGCTGGCGCGCAGCGCTGAATCGGTCTGCTGCGCGCGCTGGATGGTGCCGGAGCCCGACTTCATCAGGTCGTCGTAGCGGGCGCGTTCCTCCTGGGCGAATTTCAGGTTGGCCTCAGCAGCGATGACATCGGCGGTGCTCTGCGCGATGATCGGCTGTTGCAATTCGAGCTGGGCATCGATGTTGCGCACCGAGGCTTCGCCGGCCTCGACATCGGCGCGGGCCTGGTCGAGGGCTGTCTTGAAGTCACGATCGTCGATCTTGGCCAGCAGCTGGCCCGCTTTGACTTTCTCGTTGTCGCCGACCAGCACCTTCGCGATGTAGCCCGAGACCTTAGGCGCGATGATCGTGGAATCGGCCTTCACATAGGCGTCGTCGGTGGATTCGAGATAGCGGCCGGTCTTCAGGTAATCGTAGCCATAATCGGCAGCGACCACGACGCCGAGGGCCAGCGCCAGGCCGACCGCGCCCCGCTGGAGCGCCTGGCGAGACGGGCGAAGCCAGATTTTCTCATTTGTTTCAGTAACATACGAAGCGTTTGACATGACATCCTCGACATTCCCGGGCGCCTCCTAAGGGGCACCGCTGGCTCTAAGATGCGTTGTCCTCATAGCTGTGATAATCGTGGTATTAGTGGAAGAATTATCCAGTCCAGATGGATAATCTGAGCTCCGAGACATGGACCGCTTCAGCAGCCTCACGGCGTTCGTCCGGGTGGTCGATAGTGGCGGCTTTTCCGCCGCGGCCCGCCGGCTCGACATGTCGACGACAATGGTGAGCAATCATGTCCAGGCGCTCGAAGAGCGGCTGGGGGTGCGGCTGCTCAATCGGACCACGCGGAAAGTCAGCCTCACCGAAATCGGCAAGGCCTATTACGACCGTGCCACGCAGATCCTCGCCGATCTCGAACAGGCCGACGACATCGCGAGCGAATTGCAGTCGGTCCCCCGCGGCACGCTGCGCATCCACGTCGCCACGCACATGGTGCCGTTCGCCGCGCCGGTAGTCGCGCAGCTCCTGTCGACTTATCCGGAGCTCAAGATCGACCTGCGCATGGGCGAGGCCGACGTCGATCTCATCGAGGAAGGTTATGACGTCGCCTTGCGCATGACCCAGCCGCGGGATTCCAGCCTGATCGTGCGGAGTCTCGCCACGTGGCGCCATGTGCTGTGCTGTTCGCACGACTATCTCGAGAAGCACGGCCGCGTGCAGAAGCTCGATGAGCTCTCGGCGCATAATTGCGGCCGGCACCTGAATTATCCTTTCGGTGACGAGTGGCGCTTCCTCGATCGCAAGGGTGCGCCGGCATCGGTGCGCATCTCAGGCAGCTTCGTCACCAACAGCGGAGAAGCATTGCGGAAGGTGGCGCTGGAGGGCGCAGCCATCTGCCTAATGGCCGGGTTTCTCGTTCAAGACGATCTCGAATCGGGTCGGCTGGTCCGTCTGTTGCCGGAATATCGGACCGTCGAGCTGTCTATGAACGCGGTCTATCCGCATCGCCACCATCTGACGGCGAAGGTCAGGACCTTCATCGACATGCTCGTGCATCACAGCGCCGAGCAGCAGAAGCTGATCAACCCTTATTCATGAGGACGAATGCGGTCAGGCTGCCTTGGCCGCGACCGGCCGCGCCAGCAAGGATTCGACGTCGGTCTTCACCTTCGCGATCGCAGCCTCCTTCACCGGGCCATAACCGCGAATGTCCATGGGAGCCCTAGCGATGGCCGTGAGATTCGGCAGGCGTGCCGCGTCGAGCTCGCCGAGCATCCGCTCGATCAGGCCTTCGTACCAGGCGATCAGCTCCCGCTCGGCACGCCGTTCGGCCGTGTAGCCGAATGGATCGAACGGTGTTCCGCGCAGCCCCTTCAACCGCGCCAGCATGAGGAGCGGTGCCTGGATCCACGACCCGAAGGCGCGCTTGCGCGGACGCCCACGTGCATCGCGGCTTGACGGCAGGAAAGGCGGGGCAAGGTGATACTGGATGCGGAAGCCATCCTCGAACTCGCCTTTTAGCTCGTCGAGGAAGCCGCTCTGCATATGCAGCCGCGCCACCTCGTACTCGTCCTTGTAGGCCATCAGCTTGAACAGGGCGCGGGCAACCGCGCCGGTCAGAGCTTCGCTGTTCAGGACAGCCTCGGCGCGGCGGACCCTCGCGACGAGCGCCCGGTAGCCCGCCGCATAGGCTTCGTCCTGATAGGCGGTGAGGAAATCGGCGCGGCGTTCGATGAGTTGGTCGAGTGTCTCGGCCGTGGGCACGCCGTCCGTCTTCGGCAGAAAATCCGGAGCGGCAGCGGCGATGCGGCCCCAGGCGAACGCCTGCTTGTTGCGTTCGATGGCGATGCCGTTGAGCTCGATCGCGCGCAGCAGCGCTTGCAGCGAGACCGGCACCAGTCCGTGCTGCCAGGCAAAACCCAGCATGATGATGTTGGCATAGACGGCGTCGCCGAGCAGCCGTTCGGCCAGCGCATTCGCGTTGATCGTATCGAGATTGCCGTCGCCGATCACGCGGCCGATGGCGCGCAGGCGGGCAGTGGAGGCGAGGTCGGCATCGCGGAAGCGGACGACGTCGCCGGTCGGCATCTCCGCGGTATTGACCGCGGCGCGCGTGCCGCGGCGATAGGTGCCGGAGGCCTTCGACGAGGAGCTCACGACGAGATCGCAGCCGATCACCGCATCGGCCGCGCCTTGGTCGATACGAACCTGATGCAGCGCCCCGGGGGAAGCGGCAAGCCGGATGTAGCTCAGCACGGGGCCGAATTTCTGCGCAAAGCCGGTAAAATCCAGCACCGAGACGCCGCTTCGTTCGAGATGCGCGGCCATGCCGATCAGCGCGCCGACCGTAATTACGCCGGTGCCGCCGACGCCGGTCACCAGCAGGTCGTAGGGCCGGTCGAGCGTCGCGAAGGCGGGCAGAGGCAGCGTCGCGGCACGGCCGATCGCGTCGACCCGGCTCGCGGTTTTCTGGCGACGCGTGGCGCCTTCGACGGTAACAAAACTCGGACAGAAGCCGTTGAGACAGGAAAAATCCTTGTTGCAGGCCGAGAGATTGATCTGGCGTTTGCGGCCGAACGGCGTTTCCTTCGGCTCGACGCTGAGACAGTTGGACTCGACCGAGCAATCGCCGCAGCCTTCGCAGACGAGATCATTGATGTAGACATAGCGCTTCGGGTCGTTCATCTGGCCGCGCTTGCGCCGCCGGCGCTTCTCGGTGGCGCAGGTCTGCTGGTAGATCAGCACGGAGACGCCTGGCACCTCGCGCAGCTCGCGCTGCACCGCGTCCATCTCCTCGCGTGGATGGATGGTGACGCCGGTTGGCAGGTCGGGCGGAGAAAATTGCGCGGGATTGTCCGACACCAGCGCGATACGCTCAACACCTTCGGCGCGGACGCTGTGGGCGATGGCATGCACGCTGACCGGCCCGTCGACTGGCTGGCCGCCGGTCATCGCTACGGCATCGTTGAACAGGATCTTGTAGGTGATGTTGGCATTGGCCGCGATCGCCTGCCGGATCGCCATCGAGCCGGAGTGATAATAGGTGCCTTCGCCGAGATTTTGGAACACGTGCTTGTGGCCGGTGAATTTCGATGAAGCCGCCCAGTTCACGCCCTCGCCGCCCATCTGGATCAGCGAGGAGGTCTCACGGTCCATCCAGCTCGCCATGAAGTGGCAGCCGATGCCGGCCAGTGCCTTGGAGCCCTCCGGCACCTTGGTCGACGTGTTGTGCGGACATCCCGAGCAGAAATAGGGTGTGCGCGTCGCGCCTGGGACGTTGATCGTGCGCGCGGCCTCCGGCATCAAGGCAGCTGCCCGCGCGGCGAGATTGAGGCCTGGAAACATCGGGTCGAGCCGGCGCGCCAGCACGGCAGCCAGCGCGCGCGGCGACAATTCGCCGATCCACGAGATCAGCCGCGCCCCCCGCTCGTCATGCTTGCCGACCATGCGCTCGGGCTTCGCGCCCGGATAATCGTAGAAATATTCCTTGAACTGGCTCTCGATGATGCCGCGCTTCTCCTCGACGACGAGGATCTCGCGCTTGCCCTTCACGAACTCCATGGCGTCATGGAGCGCCAGGGGCCAGACCATGCCGACCTTGTAGATGTCGATGCCGATGCTGCGGCAGGCCGTTTCATCGAGGTCCATCAGCCGCAGCGCTTCCATAAGGTCGAGATGCGCCTTGCCCGTGGTGACGATGCCGTAGGTGGCACCCGGAATGTCGTAGATGTGCCTGTCGATCGGATTGGCCTTCGCAAAGGCGTAGACGGCGTGCTTCTTCGCTTCCAGCCGTTCCTCGATCTGCGGACCCGGCAGGTCTGGCCAGCGATAGTGCAGGCCTCCCGGTGGTGGCGCGAAGTCGGGCGTGCGGAAGTCGCGGGGCGGGCTTAGCGCCACGGACGCGCCAGACTCCACGATCTCCGAAATCGCCTTGAAGCCGACCCACATGCCGGAGAAGCGGCTCAGTGCGTAACCATATTCGCCGAACTCGAGATATTCGCCGACGCTTGCCGGGTGCAGCGTCGGCATGAACCAGCTCATGAAGGCGACGTCGGACTGGTGCGGCATCGAGGATGAGACGCAGCCATGATCGTCGCCGGCGACCACCAGCACGCCGCCATGCGGCGAGGAGCCATAGGCATTACCGTGCTTGAGCGCATCGCCCGAGCGATCGACGCCGGGGCCCTTGCCGTACCAGAGCCCGAACACGCCATCGACCTCGCGGTCCCCTTGCGTCTCGACTTGCTGCGATCCGAGCACGGCGGTTGCCGCAAGGTCTTCGTTGACTGCGGGGAGGAATTCGATGCGGTCGCGCTTTAATCGCTCCTGGATGCGCCAGAGCTCGAGATCGACGCCGCCAAGCGGCGAGCCGCGATAGCCGGAGATGAAGCCCGCGGTATTGAGGCCGCGGGCGCGATCGCGCCTGACCTGGTCGAGTGCGATACGGACGATCGCCTGTGTGCCCGTGAGGAAGACACGGCCTTGCTCGCGGTCATAGCGGTCGGAGAGTTCGTAGATGTCGAGGGACGGAATGGCGTCCATGCGGACCTCCCGCGGCATTTCCTGCCGGATCAGCAGAGGTTAGGCTCGGACGGCTGGTAGGTCTTACCTATCTTTCCCGGTAGGCGCGGTTATTCTGGTAGATATAACCCGATTTGGCCTATCATTCGGTCAAGTTATCCGGTTTGTGAGGATTCCATGATCGAAGAGCAGGATGCGCGGATTCTTGCGCACCTCCAGAAGGACGGCCGCGCCACCAACCAGCAGCTTGCCGACGAGGTCGGCATGTCCACCTCGGCCTGCTGGCGCCGGGTGCGCGCGCTTGAGGAAAGCCGCGTCATCCGTGGCTATGCAGCGCTGATCGATCGCGAGCGGGCGGGCTTTGCGATGTCCGCCATCCTCCACGTCTCGCTGGAGCGGCATGACGCCAAGTTCGTCGATGAATTTGTCGCGCGGGTCACCACGCGCCGCGAGGTGCTGGAGTGCTTTGCGACCACGGGCGATGCCGATTATCACTTGCGCGTCGTCGTGCAGGACATGGCCGCCTACAACAGATTCTTGGACGAATTCATGTTCCGCATCCCCGGCATCCGCTACGTCCGCAGCAATGTGGTGCTGAAGGAGATCAAGACGAGCGTGGCACTGCCGTTTTGACGCAGGTGTGCACGGATTATCCGTGGTCGTCCCGGCCCTGCTGCGCCATTGCGCAGGGAGCCGGGACCCATGATCACGAATGCCAATTGTTTGCGAAGCTGTAACAACGAGTCCCGATCATGACATCGGCTGCGGCGGTATGGCTCCCGGCTTTCGCCGAGACGACACTGTGGGTGCAGCGTGCGCTATACCTTCTCCCTGACAAACCTATTCCGCAACGTCCCGATGCCGCTGATCTCGATCTCCACGACATCGCCGTGCTTGATATCCGGCGAGGCTCCGTCCGTCCCCATCCAGATCACGTCGCCGGGCCACAGCGTGAAATACTTCGTCAGCTCGACCAGGAACGGCACCACGCCGAAGATCATGTCGTTGGTTTGGAAGCGATTGGTCTCCTTGCCGTTGACCCGGACGATCGTCTGCATCCCGGCGAGGTCCGCCTCGGTCTCGATCCACGGACCCATCGGCTTGAACGTGTCGGCGTTCTTGGAGCGCCACAGGCTGCGATCAGCCTTCTGCCAGCTGCGCTCGCTGACGTCGTTGCCGATGGTGTAGCCGAACACGCAATCCATCGCGTTCGCTTCGGTGAGATGCTTCACTTTTTTGCCGATGACGACGACGAGCTCGCCTTCATAGTGGATCTTGTCCGTTGCAAAGGAAGGGATCACGACATCCTGGTCATGTGCGATCAGCGCGTTTTGGGCGCGATAGCCGATCTCGGGACGGTCTGGCACTGCCGGCACCTCGCCGCGCTTGTCGGCGGCCTCCTTCAGGTGCTTCAGGTAGTTCAGGCCGACGCAATAGAAGGTGCGGGGAATCAGCGGCAGCTCGATGGTAACTTGTGACAGCGGATGCGTGCGCGAGCTGCGCCGCCATTCACTGAAGGGGTCGCCGTCGACGGCGATCACCTGGTCGTCTTCAACGATCCCCCAGGACGTCCTGTCCCTGGCAGTGAATTTCAGCCAGCGCATGTTATGCCCTCATTGTCATTCCGCGGCATCGCGGGCTGCGTCTTCCAGGCACCGGGTGCCGGCCGCTTGAGCCCGAGATTTTCCCGCAACGTCTTGCCGCGGTATTCTTTCTGGAACAGGCCGCGCCGCTGCAATTCCGGCACGACGTGTTGCACGAAATCCGCGTAGGAGCCGGGTACGTAAGTCGCGGCGATGACAAAACCGTCGCAGCCGCGCTCGGCGAACATCTCTTCCAGCTTGTCCGCGATCTCCTTGGGACCGCCGACCATCGCATCCTGAACCTGGCCGCGGCCGGAGTAGGTGACGAAGTCACGCGCGCTCGGATTGTTCTTGCCCGAATTCTTCAGCACGCCGTCGCGAATGCCTAAGATGCCCTGCATGCTCTTCAGCTCTGCCGTCGTCAGCGGCTCGTCGAGATCCTTGGAGGCGAAATCGTAGTTGAGCGCTTCGGCGAGCAGCGACAACGCGTCGATCTCGAGCGGAAGTTTGTTGATCAGCGCCATCTTGTCCTCGGCCTCCGCCTTGGTCGCCGCGCAGACCGGCGTCGTCAGGTTGCAGAGGAGCATCTGGTCGGGATCGCGGCCAGCCTTGGCGGCTTCGTTGCGCACGGAAGCATAGCCTTCCTTGGCGCCCGCGAGGTTGCGCGCGGCGGTGAAGATCACCTCACCCCATCGCCCGGCAAAGCGCTGGCCGCGACCGGACGCGCCGGCCTGGATGATCACGGGATGGCCCTGGTCCGAGCGCGGCACGGTGAACGGTCCGCGCGACTTGAAGGCCGGTCCATTGTGATCGAGTCGCTTGACCTTGGTGGGATCGGCAAAGCGGCCGCTCTTCTTGTCCATGATGAGCGCGCCGTCCTCCCAGGTGTCCCAATGGCCGAGCACGACCTCCATGAACTCGTCGGCGCGGTCGTAGCGGGAATCATGCTCGGGGTGCGAGTCGCGCCCCATGTTGAGCGCCTCGCCGTCGTTCAGCGAGGTGACAACGTTCCAGCCGGCGCGCCCGCCGGACATCAGGTCGAGCGTTGCGAAGCGTCGGGCGACGTCGAACGGCTCGTAATAGGTGGTCGAGCAGGTCGCGCCAAGTCCGAGCTTCTCGGTGACCATGCCCATCGTGGTCAGCACGATCAGCGGGTCCATCTTCACGCAGCGGATGCCGTATTCGACGGTGTGGGCGTGATCGTTGCTGTAGCGGTCCGGCATCGCAAGGCGATCGTCGAAGAAGGCCATGTGGAATTTGCCGGCTTCGAGGATTCTCGCGATCTCCTGATAATAATCCGCCGACATCGAATCGTTGCGCGAGTCCGGATGCCGCCAGGAGCTCGGCAAGTTCGTGCAGTTCTGCGCCTGGAGGAAGCCGACCAGTACCATCTGCCGCGTCATGCTGCTGTTCTCCTGATGCCGTCAAGCCAGATCGAGGACGGTGTCGAGCCGGTACTCGCGCGCCAGCGCGCGCAGCTTCCCCCAGGTAGTATCCTCGATCTCGATGCCGTCGCGCAGGCGTTGCCGCTCGCGCAGGCCCTCGATCTCGCCGGGATAGAACACGCCCGTGCTGCCTTCGGACGGCGGCGTCGATTTGAGGTAATGCGCAAACTCGGCGACTTCACGCTTGAACTCCTTCAGCGGACGGAAGGCCGCGACGTTGAACACCGCCATGAAGCATCCGTCATTGTGCCGCCCGGTCGGCTCGACGCCGAAGCCGAGACCGGTGAGCAGGCCGCACAGCACCTCGACCATGGCAGCAAGACCGCTGCCCTTGTAGCCCTCGGTGCCGCCGAGCGGCAGCAGCGCGCCGCCGTTGCGATATTGGGACGGATCGGTGGTGTGCCGCCCCTCGGCATCGATGATCCACCCCGCCGGAATCTCCTCGCCGCGGGCGAGCGCGAGCTGGATCTTGCCGGCCGCCACCGCCGAGGTTGCCATGTCCAGATAGAACGGCGCATCGAGGTCGGACGGCACCGCGATCGAGATCGGGTTGGTGCCGAGCCGCGCCTCCTTGCCGCCAAACGGGGCGACGTGCTTCGGCGAGCGGCCGGAGTCCGCGGTCGCGATTCCGATCATACCTTCCCGCATCGCCATCAACGGATAAGCGGCAAGGCGGCCGACATGGCTCTGCCGGAACACGGTGCAGGCGGCGACGTTCGCCGTCTTCGCCTTCTCGATGGTCAGTGCCATGGCCTTGGCGTTGACGTGGTAGCCGAACCCCCAATGGCCGTCGATCACGGTCGTGGTCGGCGATTCCTGGACAATGGTCCATTTGGCGCCGGGAACGATGTGTCCGGCCTTGATGCGGTCGATATAGGTCGGAACGGCGATCACGCCGTGCGAGTCATGGCCGGCGAGATTGGCGTTGACGCAGCCGAACGCCACCGCGTCCGCTTCTTCCTCGGACGCTCCGGCGGCGCGGAGCAGCGCTGCGCTGATGCACGTGAGACGTTCGGCCCCGACGATCGGCATGGCGTTTCCCCGGCTTGGTGCCCTTAACAGGGAGTTTGTTCGGTGCATGGTCTCAAAGCGCCGGTGCGATATCAATCTCCCGTAAACCAATACAGGGCTGCATTTTCGTAAAGAGAACGCGCCTTCGGTCGAAAGTTCATGCCATGCGGCGGTATTTTCGACAGTTTGGCGCCGGCCGTTCGCCGCTCATTCACTTTGATCGAGGGTTTGCAGCGCGCAATAACGTCCACTTAGGCGATCGCCACCCATAAAGTCACCCGGGAAAAATAGGCAGAAATGCCCGGGAGCTGAGAACGTGCCGACGACCCTCGCACGCACCTTTGCGGCGTTGAGCGCCATTAACGAAGCGATTCTCTACGCGAAATCGCCGGACGAGCTGTACCAGAAGGTCTGCGACGCCGGGTTTTCGAGCGGAGATTTTTTGGCCGTCGCAGTGTTTCTGGTGGGACCGGACGGCCGGCGGCTGCACTTTGCGGCCGGCTGCGGCGATGACGTTGCGCGCCTGCGCTCGATCGTGATCACGACGGAAGCAGGCACGCCGGAAGGATCTGGCGTCGGTGGCGAGGCGTTCCGCGATCAGAAGCTGTGCATCAGCAATGACTATCTGAACGATCCGCGTTCGCCGGCGTGGCGCGAGGGTGCGGCGAAGCCCCAAATCGGCGCGGCTGCGGCAGTCCCGCTCCTCTGTAACGGCAAGGGCGTCGGCGTGCTCTACGTGACCCGCCGCGAAGCCGGATCGCTGAACGAGCAGATGGTGTCGCTGTTCGAGCGCATGTCGGCCAATATCTCCTACGCGCTCGAGAATTTCGAGCGAGAAGGAGCGCGCCGGGACAGCGAGGCGGCAATGCGGCGGCTGAATCGCATGTTTGGCGCGCTTAGCGCGACCAACGAAGCAATCCTCAAAGCCAGTACCGAGTTGGACTTGTATCAGCGGGTCTGCGACGCAGCAGTGCACGGCGGCAAATCGCTGGCGACTTTCGTGCTGTTGCGCGAGGAGAACTCGCACTGGCTGACGCCGGTGGCCGCGACCGGACAAAATCTCGATCTAATCAGACAAGCACGCTACTCGATCAATCCCGACAATCCTCACGGTCGGGGCATCTCCGGCCAGGTCTTCCGGACGCAGAAGGCGATGGTCGAAGACGACCTCGTCGGTCGTACCAAGGGAACGACCTGGGAGCGGGCCAGCATCAATGCCGGCGCGGTCGCCTGCGTCGCCGCACCATTGATCAAGCGCGGAACCAGCGTCGGCGTGATGTTCTTCTTCGTTAGCAAGTCGTGGGCGAAGGACCATGGCATCGTCGCGCTGTTGCTGCGGATGACCGAGAACGTGTGCTTTGCGCTCCAGAATTTCGATCGCGACGAGGAGAAAGCGCAGATCGCGCGGGAGGAGGAGCGGCTCGCGCGCATGTACGCCGCGCTGAGCGCGACCAATGAAGCGATCATCCGGGCCACGTCGCGTGCCGAGCTGTTCGATCTCGTATGCGAGGCGTCCGTGCAGGGTGGAAAGTTCGGCTCGGCGACGATCGCGCTTGCCGAGCCTGCCTCCGGGTTGCTGCGGGTCGTCGCCTCCGCAGGGCCGTACTCCGATGAAGTACGCAGACTCAAATTCGCCACGACCGACAAGGTGCCGGAGGGAAGAGGCCTGACCGGCACGTGCTTCCGCACCGGGCAGCCGTGCATCTCCAATCACCTGCTCGCCGACGAGCGCCTCAAGCCCTGGCACGAGAGTGCCCGCCGCACCGGCGTCAAGTCCTCCGCCGTGTTGCCGTTGCTGAACGGCGACCGCAAGGAGGGCGTATTCCTGTTCAATTCGCTCGAGATCGGCACCTTTACGCCGGAATTGGTTGAACTGCTGGAACGACTCGCACGCAACGTGTCATTTGCGATCGCAAATCTCGACCGCGCCGAGGAGAAGGCGAAGGCCGACAAGCAGCGAGACCGGCTGAGCGGCATGTTCGCGGCGTTGAGCGCCACCAACGAAGCCATCATGCGCGCCGAGACCCGTGAGGAGCTGTTCGAAGTCGCATGTCAGGCGGCCGTGCTGGGCGGCATGTTCGCCTCTGCGACGATTGGAATCATCGACGAGAAACGTGAGTTGGTCCGGGTCGTCGCCGTGAAGGGACGGCTCCAGCAGCGAATGGTCGGGCGCACCTGCGCGATTACCCCGGATCATCCCGAGGGCCAGGGCATCATTGGAACCTCGCTGCGGACGCGCCGGCCCAGTGTCGTTAACGACTATATGCACGATCCGCGCTCGGCACACTGGCACTCCAAGGCGGTTGAGGACGGAACCCGGGCCGCTGCCAGTTTCCCGCTTCTACGCTCCGGTCAGGAGCCGATCGGCATCCTGCTGTTCCTTGCTCCGGAGGAGGATACATTCACGCCCGATCTGGTCGAACTGCTGGCCCGTCTCGCAGAGAACGTCTCGTTCGCGCTCGACAATTTCGACCGCGCCGAGGAAAAGGCGCGCACCGAGGCGCAGAAGGAGCGCCTGACTCGCATGTTCGCGGCGCTGAGCGCGACCAACGAGGCGATCATGCGGGCGAAATCGCGCGCCGAATTGTTCGACCTCGTATGTCTCGCCGCATCGAACGGCGCCAAGTTCACCTCGACGACCATTGCGCTCGCCGGCGCCGACAGCGACCAGCTCAAGATCGTTTCAAGCGCAGGACCGTCGTCCGACACCACGCGCAATGTCCGCCTCTCGGTCGACCCCGAGCGCCCCGAAGGTCGGGGCATGGCCGGCACGGCGTTCCGGACCCGGCAGCCCTGCATCAGCAACGACTATCTCAACGACCAGCGCGTGAGCGCCTTCCACGACATTGTTCGTGGCGACGGCGCACGGTCGGGCGCGGCGATCCCGCTCATCGTTCATGATCTGGCCGTCGGCGTCATGATCTACATGTCGACCGACAAGGACACGTTCACCGCCGAGTTCGTCGAGCTGTTGCAGCGCCTCGCCGACAACGTCGCCTTCGCGATGGAGAATTTCGATCGCGCCGACGAGAAAAAGAAGGCCGACGAGCGGATCGAATACCTCGCCTCGCATGACAGCCTGACGGACCTGCCGAACCGCGAGACATTCAACGGATTGTTGCGCGAGGCGATCGGCGCGGCGCAGCGTCGCGATCACCGCTTTGCGGTGCTGTTCATCGATCTCGACCGCTTCAAGGTCATCAACGATTCGCTCGGCCACGAGGCCGGCGACCTGCTCTTGCTCGAAGTGGCGAGTCGGTTGCGGGGCGCGCTGCGGACTAGCGACGTGGTGGCACGGCTCGGCGGCGACGAATTCGTGGTGATCCTCGACCGGTGCGGCGAAATCGACGAGGTCCAGCGCATCGCCAGCGGGCTGCTCGCCGTGCTTGGCGAGCCCATGGAGCTGGCCGGGCACGAGTGCCACACCACGGCCTCGATCGGCATTGCGATGTATCCGACCAACGGCTCCGACGCGCAGACACTGACCAAGAATGCCGACATGGCGATGTATCTCGCCAAGGAAGACGGCAAGAACGGCTATCGCTTCTTCTCGAAGGAAGTGAAGACGCAATCGATCGAACGTCTGTCGCTGGAGAGCGCGCTGCGCCGGGCGCTGGAGCGCCAGCAATTTTCGCTGAATTACCAGCCCAAGGTGGATATGGAGACCGGCCAGATCACCGGAGTGGAAGCGCTGCTGCGCTGGACGCATCCCGATCTCGGCAACGTCTCGCCGGCGCAATTCATTCCCCTTGCCGAGGAGACCGGGCTGATCGTGCCGATCGGCCGCTGGGTGCTGAATGAAGCCTGTGCCCAAGCGATGGCTTGGCAGCGCCGCGGCCTGCTGCCCTTGTCGATGGCGGTCAACCTGTCGCCGCGGCAGTTTGCCGACGAGCATCTGTTGCAGGACGTCGATGAGGCGCTGGCTGCCAGCGGCATGTCGCCGGTGCTGCTCCAGCTTGAGGTCACCGAGAGCATGATGATGCGCAATGTCGGGCGCGCGCTCAAGGTGCTCGACGCCATCCAGAGCCGCGGCATTCGCCTCGCCATCGACGATTTCGGCACCGGATATTCATCGATGTCGCTGATGAAGCACTTCCCGATCGACACCATAAAAATCGACCGCTCCTTCGTCCGCGACCTGCCGCAGGATTCGGAAGACCAGGCCATCGCGCAGGCGATCATCAGCATGGGCAAGGCGCTCGGCATGACCGTCGTCGCCGAAGGCGTCGAGAACGCCGAGCAGGAGGCATTCTTGCGCACCCATGGCTGCGACGAGATGCAGGGCTATCTGATCTCCAAGCCGCTGCCGGCGCGGCAGATGGCCGAACTGCTGCGGCCGATAGAACTGCCCGTCGCGCCGCCGCTCCAGCCGGAGCCGGACCTTGCCGCAACCGAGGCCGCAGCGTTACGGCTGAAACGCGCTGTCGTCTGAGGGCTGCGGGTGCAGCTCGCGGACGTCATCATCCTTGCTTTCCGCCTTGCGCGGAAAATCTTCCGGCCACGGCAGTGAGGTCTGATCCTCAAACAGCGCGAGAAGCAGGCGCGCGCCATCGGCAAAGGCCGATCCTTCGCCGAGGCCGAGCGTGCGCGACCACGCACTTGGCATAGGCTGGCGCACGTCGAGCACCGCGATCGCGGGTCCCCACCACCAGGCCGGCGCCGGCGAACGTTCGTCCTCGGGCACAGCGAGCCAGCGGGCGAACTCGTCCACCACGCGCTCGAATTGCAGGCTTGCGGCCTGATGCATTCGCTCAGTGCTCCTTGGGTCCGCCTGAAAGCAGGCCGATGTGCGCACTCGGTCGTGGTCTTTACGTTGAAGAACGGCTCGCGTCGCGCAGCCACGTCTGCCGCTCCCATCGGCGGCCAGGCCTGAAACATGCGGCGGCCGGAAAAGCGGTCGACGCCGGTCGTCATAGTCTCTTTAGCCGCTGAAGGCCCCTGCCGGCAAGGTGCAGGACGGTTACCTAACGCGACCTGAAGGGATGCGCCTTCTGGTGCCAGGCCCAGGCCGTGCGGATGATCGTAGGCAGGTCGGAATGACGCGGCACGAAGTTCAGCACCTTCTTCGCAGCAGAGGGATCCGCGACCAGATAGGTGGGATCGCCGGCGCGGCGCGGCTTGACGGTGTGTGGCACCTCGCGTCCGGTCTCCTGCCTGATGGCGTTGAGGATCTCGCGCACGGAAAAGCCGGAGCCGGTGCCGAGATTGAAGCTGCCGCCGGCATGCCCTTCTTCCAGAAGCTTCAGTGCCGCCACATGCGCCGCGGCGAGATCGGTGACATGGATGTAGTCGCGGATCGCGGTGCCGTCGGGCGTGCCGTAGTCGTCGCCGAACACTGCGAAGTCGACATGACCCTGAAGCGCCATCATGGCGCGCGGAATGAGATGGGTTTCGTTGTCGCGCAGTTCTCCGATGCCGCCGGCTGGGTCGGCGCCGCTGGCGTTGAAATAGCGCAGGCAGAACGCGCCGAAGCCATAGGCCGCGCGGTAATCGGCGAGCATGCGCTCGATCATCCATTTCGATGCGCCGTAGGGGTTGATCGGCACGCAGGGAAAGTCTTCCGGCAGTTCCTTGGAATCGGCGTTGCCGTAGACGGCGCCGGTCGAGGAGAACACGATGCGATGGCAGTTCGCGTTACGCATCGCCTGCAACAGCGACAGCGTGCCTTGCACGTTGTTGATGTAATATTTCTGCGGGTCGATCATGGACTCCCCGACGAGGCTCGCCGCCGCGAAATGCATCACTGCCGTGATCTTGTGATCGGCGAAGGCGCGCGCCAGTGCTGTGCCGTCGAGCAGATCGCCCGTCACCAGCGGGCCGGTCACGAAACTGCGATGGCCCGTCGAGAGATTGTCATAGACGACGGGCTGATAGCCGGCGGCGGTCAGTGCGCGGCAGGCATGCGAGCCAATATAGCCCGCGCCCCCGGTGACGAGGACGGTCGGTCGGTCGGTCATGTCGTGTTCAGCTCTTCCCTAACGGACGGGTCGGTTACGGCTGAAGAGAAGATAGAGCGCGCGGGGGTTGGTGGTCAAATAGCGCCAGAACAGGCGGCGTGGCTCGAGCCAGGTGCGCCAGGCCCACTCGAGTCCGATCTTCTGCATCCATTGCGGCGCGCGGGAGCGGCTGCCCGACAAAAAGTTGAATAGGCCGCCGGATGTCTTGATAACGCCAACATTGGTGAGATGCGGCGTGAATTCCTCCACGAATGCCTGCTCGTTGGGCACGCCGAGCGCAACCCAGAGATAATCCGGCGCAAGCGCGTTGATTTCCTCGACCTTCGCGCGCAGCGCTTCGCCGCGCAGATAGCCATGGCTGCGGCCGACGATCCTAAGATTCGGATACATCTTCTGGACGTTCTCGACCGCTGCGATGTTCTCGGCCTCGCTGGCGCCGAGCATGTAGAAGGTGCGGCCGAGCGCTTCCGCCTTGCGCGCGACGACATGGAACAGGTCCGTGGTTGCGACGCGCTCCGGCAGCGGAAACCAGGATTGTAGCTTCGAAGCCGCGACCAGCGGCTGGCCATCGGCGTTGATCAGGTCGGCGACGCGGAACAGGCGCTCGGTCTGCGGCTCGGTCGAGCAGCGCGCCAGCACCTCGCCATTGGCCGAGGTCAGGAACAGCGGCCGGCCGATGCGCTTGTCAGGATCGGTCGCCTCGATCATGAAATCGGCGGTCGCTTCCAGGTCGATCGCGGCCATGCGAAGGCCGCCGACGGTGATCCGCGGCACGTCGGCAGTTGCCGCCCGTCCCTCGAAGTTGACGCGACGCTCAAGCATATTGCCTGCCTCGCTGGCGCGTTTGGGCTGCGGGAGTGAGCTCGTCGAGCACGACGCCGACGAGCTTGCGCTCGGCGCGACCGAGCGTGGTCAAGATCTCTTCCAGGCTGTCGTTGATGTCGAGGCTGGTCGGCAGCACCGCCACTAGCGCGTCGGTGTCGTCCAGCAGCTTACGGCCGCCGGCCGAAAGCGGCACCGCGGGGCCGTCGAGGATCACGAGATCATAGCCACCCGCGGCTCGCGCCTGTGTAATCGCCTTGCGGATGGCGTCGGCCGCCTTGCCGGCGTCGCCCTCTGCGGCCGGCAGCACCGAGATGCCGTTGACCGTCTTGATCTCGCGGGCGTCCTTGCTGCCAATCGAGAGCCAGCCGAGCCTGCTCGGCTCGTTCTTGCCGCGACGATCGACCTTGTTCGAGAGCGAACGCGCCTGATGGTCGGCATCGATCATCAGCACGCGGGTGCCGTCGCGCGCGGCCGCCAGTGCGAAATTCAATGCGGTCACGCTACGCCCGGTGGTCTCGCCTGCCCCGACGAGTGCGATGACGGGCATCGCCTTGCCACCGGCGCGCCGGGCCACGGCAGCGCGCATGTCGCGCCAGGCATTGAGCAGCGTGGTGAGGGGAAAGCCGGGGCGCAGCGTCGGCCAGCCCAGCCGGGTGAGATCGACGCCGCCGCCAGTGGCGAGAATGGCGCCGAGCGTGTGAATGACGTCGGCCTCCTGGAGGCGTGCGATCAGCGGCTTCTCGATCAGGGGCTTCTCGACGATCGAAGGCTGTAACGGAGGTGCGGCAAGTTCCGGCGGAGCTTGCTCTACTTCCGGAGCCCCTGAGACCTGCGGGGGCGGCGAGGCCTCCGAGAGCTCTGGAGCCCGCGCGCGCTGCGGAGCTCGCGTTGCATCCGGCACCGGCGTGCGCTGTGGACGGGCAGGTGTTGGCGCCGGCGCGCTCGCACGAGAGAACAGGAGCTCGGCCGCAGCGAACCAGCTTGACGCCGCGACCGCACCGAAGATGAAGCCGATCATGGCAAACAGGCTCATCGCCGGCGGAAACGAGCGCCGCTGCGGCACCGTCGCTTCGCCGATGACGCGGGCTGCGGAGGTGTTCAGGCTCTCCTGCTCCTCGGTCTCGCGAGAACGCTTGAGGAAGGACTGGTAAACGTCGCGGCTGGCGTCGGCCTCGCGTTCGAGCTCGCGCAGGCGGACTGCGGCCTGGCTAAGCTGGACGCTCTGCCGCTTCTGCGCTTCCAGCGCCCGGTTGAGCGAGGCTTCGAAGTCGCGGGCACGCGTCAGGTCGTTCTTGGCGGATTGGGCGAAGCGATCGATTTCCTCGTTGATGGTGCGCTTGAGATCCTCGACCTGCTTCTCGGTCTGGCGCAGCGCCGGGTGGCGCGGGCCGAGCTCGCCGGCTTGTTCCGCATATTTCTTGCGGGCGTCGGCATATTGCGCGCGCAGGTTCGCAATCGTCGGCGATTGCAGCGCCTCGGGGATTGCGCCCGCATCCGCCGCCGTGCGCCGGCTCGCCTCGATCTGGTCGAGCCGCGCCTGCGCATCCATCGTCGCCGCGCGGGCCGCGGCCAGCCGCTGGTTGCTGGCGGAGAGCTGCTGGTCGCTGATCAGCGTGTCCTGGGTGCCGACGAAATTGTTCTGTGCCTTGTAGGTGGCAAGCGCGGTCTCGGCGTTGCGCAGCCGCTCGCGCAGCTCCTTCAGACGGCCGGAGAGATCATTGGTGGCGCGCCGTGCGGCCGAGGCCTGCGAGTTGCGGGATTCCGCAAGGTAGGCATTGGTCAGCGTGTTGGCGAGCATCGCCGCTTTCGCGGGGTCCGTCGACCAGACCTCGATGTCGACGATGAAGCTCTTCTCGGTCTTGCGGACCGTGATGTGGCGGTTCAGCGCGTCGAGCGCCGCGAGCTGCACTTCCTTCTTTTCCGCGGCCGAGGGCGCGCGGGGCTGAAGGCCGATCAGGCCGAGCAGCGAGGACATCAGGCTGGTGCCCTCGCCACCGCCGAATTCCGGATCCTTGTCGAGGCCGGCTTGCTGGATGACCTGGAGCAGCACGCTATTGGAGGTGATCAGGCGCGCCTGGCTCTCCACCACCATGGACATGCCGGAGACGTCCTGCGCGCGCGGCGTCAGCTCGCGATCGACGAGCTGAAGCTCGCGCGGGTCGACATAGAGCTGTGCGGTGGCGGTGTAGCGGGGCGTCAGGCTCTTGCCGACGGTGACCGCGAGCGTCGCGCCGAGCAGGGCGGCGGCGGCAATCGCGACCTTTCGCCGCCAGAGCAGATTGGCGAACTCCAGCACGCTGAGACCGGCCTGAGGCTTTCCTTGCGGGGCCTCCGATCTAGCCCGATCAATCGGCTGGTTATAGTCAAGCATGATCCCCAGCTTTCATTCCAACTGCCGCGGGCTGAGGGGTTACTCTTCGGTTCACGCCACGCACCCGGGACATAGGTGCCCAATCAACGCAACAGGGAAAATTAACCATACTCATTGAGGGACTATTCACCGAAATGGCAAACAAAGCGTTTAAGCGCATGCCGTTCTTCGGTGCGTCGCCGCGACGCTGAGGTCGCTCAGAGATTAACGGTTCGTTACCGCACGCAGCGTGGCCGCGAAGCTTCGCTTGTTGTGCGATCCGCTGCGCGCGCATGGCCGTCAGCTCTTTCGCAGGATGACGTGATAATCGCCGCGGCGGACGTCGGTGCCGCGCGGCAGCACGGCGTTCAGCACCGCGGCCCCAGCGTCGACGAGGACCGCAAACAAAGGCTTGCGCCGGCGCATCTCGGGATAGCGCGGGCTCTCGACTTCACGACGATAGATCATCTCGAGACCGTTGGCGGCCGCGAACGCTTCGAGCCTCGGCAATGTCACCAGCGGATGGAAGAACGTCGGGAACGGCGGCTCGCCCGGCAGGCCGGCATCCTTGATGCCGCGGATGTTCCGGTAAAACCAGACGTGGAACCAGTGCGGCGAGTATTTGGTGACCACGCCGGACAGCGAGCGCGGGTTGGGGGCGCCGATCAGGATCAATCCGCCGCGCTTGAGCGCATCGCGGAAATTCAGCAGTGCAGCTTCGACGTCGGGAAGATGCTCGATCACGTTGTAACAGATCACGAGATCGAAGGTCTCTTGCCCGAAACGGTAGGTCTGGACGTCACCGAGGATCGCCTCGTCGGCGTAGGTATTGTTGCGGACCTGATCCTCGTCGATGTCGACGACGGTGACGTGGCTGCGGCTCGGCAATTCCGGCGGCAGAACGCTGCACGAGCCACCGCCGGCTTCATAGATGGCGAGCCGGCCCTGCGGCAGCTCGCGGCGCAGCACGTCATGAATTGCGAGCAGGCTGTCGCGGGCTTCGCCAGGGATCAGATCGTGCAGCGCCTGGGTGGGGGGAGTGGCCGCGGAGACGTTGATTGCCGTGGCTGTCGCGAACTCGATCGTCGCTGGCTTGTTCATGATTTTCTGACCGCACTTGTTCTATTCAAATTTACAGGAAAAAACTCGCTTGCCCGAAGAGCAAATCTGATGCCGCGCCGTGTCACTGATCGCAGTGCTTACGGTCGGGTTAATGCGCATAGGCGTTAACTAGGGCATTGTTCATGTTGAGCTGTTGCCGGCGCATTGGACCGCGAGTTGCACTAACACGGGTGCGAGGTTTCGCTGCAGAAGCGTGCGAAGGCGGTTAACTGCATGATGTTTGTGCCAAGATGACTGGAGATCGCCGGCGTGCGCGAGGATTTTCCGCTCGCCGGACGTTCATTTTGGGACGCATCTGTCCCGCCGCGATGTGCCGCCGCGGGACGCGGCCGATCCGCGCGATCGAAGCAGGGCTTTTTCAACATATCTCGGACATCTAGGACGTCATGACATTGATCCCGACAGACTTGTCCGCGAGGCGCTTCTCGGACCTCGTGTGCGATCCCAACCGCGAGATCGCGGCGAGCTCCAGCGTCATCGACCTGTCGGTCGGCATCGTCGTCTGCATTCCCTGCTTCCGCCGCCCGCAGCATCTGCGGCTGACGTTGGACTCGCTGGTCAGCCAGCGCACAGCTCGCTCCTTTGCGGTCGTCATGGTCGAGAACGATGCCGCGCGGCGTGAGAGCGCGCCGGTCGCCGCGGAATATCTCGCCGACGGCAGGCTCCAGGGCATCTGCCTCGTCGAGAAGCGGCAGGGCAATTGCCAGGCGATCAACGCCGCGTTCGAGACGGCCCAGGCCCTGTTTCCCGCCGCGACCCGCTTCCTGATGATCGACGACGACGAGATCGCTTCGCCCGATTGGCTCGAGCTGATGGTTCGCACCGCGGAGGCGACCGGCGCCGACGTGGTCGGCGGGCCGGTGTTGCCGGTCTTCGACGACGACAGCCAGCCCTGGCTGTCGCGTCATCCCGCGTTCTGTCCCGCCTATGATTACAGCGGCGCGGTGCCGCTGATCTATGGCTGCGGCAATTGTCTGATCACGCGCGCGGTGTTCGAGCGGTTCGAGCGTCCGGCCTTCGACCTGCGCTTCAATTTCCTCGGCGGTGGCGACTGCGATTTCTTCGTGCGGTGCCGCGATGCCGGCATGACATTCCACTGGACGGCGGAGGCGGTCATCACCGAAACCGTGCCGCAAAGCCGCACCAGCCTCGGCTGGATCGCGAAGCGAGGCTTGCGCATCGGCGCGATCAATTATCGCGTGCAGTCCAAGGCTGCGCAGAGCGCAGCGGCGCGGATGCTGGTGTTTGCGCAGATGGTTGGCCGGTTGCCGCTGTCGCTGGTGCGTGCGGCCGGTCTGCTGACATCGTCGAAGACAGTCGTCGCGATGCATCCCGTGATGGTCGCGCTCGGCTCCGTGCTTGCGGCATTCGGCATCGAGCCGAAGCCCTATGAAGCCTCGAAGATCGTGTCCTGACGTCCTGCAGCGGAGCTAGATGCCAAAGCGGGCGAGGACGACCCGGAGCGCGGAGCGCGGCAGCGATTTGAGCGACCGCCGGCCGACCATAGCGAGATAGGCGAAGGCGTCGCGATATCTGCCGAAGCGGACCGCCTGCATCGCCGAATAGGTGACGAGATGAATCTCGGCGGCCCGGCGCAGCGCGCCGGCCGTGCCTTCGGGCAGTCTCGCCAGGATCAGCCCGTCGCCGAAGACTCGCGCGACCGCCGGGAAGAAATCCTGCGGCGTCCGCACCGCCGCATTCATCGTGTTCGCCGTGTGCAGGCGATAGTCGAGTAGGAGCTTTGGCGCGAATTCGAACTCGCCGATCGCGGCAAGTCGGCACCAGCAATGCCAATCCTCACAATATCTGAGGGAGACGTCGAAGCCGCCCACAGCGCGGAAAGCCTCCGCACGGGTGAGCACGATGCCGCCATTGACGATGAAGTTGCCGGCTGCGAGCCGCGTCAGCACGTCGCCGGTCGGCTTGCGGCGTCCCTTCAGCAGATCGCGCCGGCCGATCTGCCGTCCCTCGCTGTCGATCGTGTTGTAGTCGCCATAGACGAGAACCGCGCGCGGAGCGGCGCGCGCTGCCGCCAGCAGGGCCGCCACGCCATCGGAACGCAGGCGGTCGTCGGCATCGAGGAAGAGCAGCCAATCGCCGACCGCCTGCCGCGCGCCAAGATTGCGCGCCGCTGACACGCCCGCGGAGTCGTTTTGTATCATGCGCAGCCGTGGATCACGCATGGCGCGGACGATCGCAATCGTGTCGTCGGTCGAGCCGTCGTCTACGACGATGATTTCGGCGACATCGCGTTGCGCCAGCGCGCTGGCGATGGTTTCACCGATATAGGCCGAAGCGTTCTTGGCGGGAATGACGACAGATACCGACGCGCCCGGGTTCACCGGCAGCGGCAGGCGCGCCGCCGGCATCACGCGTGAGGCAGCCGTTAGTTCGAGAACCTCGTCGGCGGTGATCAAGCTGCGGCTCGTCTTTAATGATCCGTTAACCAGGGCGCGTCTGCCGAGCCGGCAATGCCAGCAATCGAAATCTCGGCTGCTGCGGATGATACCCGCATTATGGGCAAGTCGCTGCCGCGAGCGCCTGCGCGGCGCCGGATTCGTGGAATAACGTTAAGCCGGTGACATTGAACCTGCGGCAAACCTAGCAGGGTGCGGCAGCGCTGCCGCGCAGAATGTGCCTGTCGTCTTCGGCATGCTGGTTGACGGATGGTTAACGACGGTGAGCTAGAAGCTGAAGCTTCCCGGCCTCACCTGCCTTAAGCTATGGATCGCAGCTTGGATCGCAGCGCCGCTGACATGACTGACGTCGAGGCCCGATCGTTGGGCCACGTCCTGCGCGGCGGGCTCGCAGGGCTGAACGCGGTGCGGGCAGCGCGCTGTCTCGTCGCCGTCGCGACCTTGCTGTTGATCCTGGTGACGCTCGATCCGTTTCCGGACCTGCGGAGTGAGAATTTCGCTACTGTCGTCAGCGGGCGAATGGCGCTGACCTACATCGCCTTCGGCCTCTTGGCCGTGGTCGCCGTGCTGTTCGTCGCCGTGACCGATGCGCCAGCGGTGAAGTCCCTGCTGACGCCGCTGCATCTCTGTCTCATCGGTTGGCTCTTGATCAACATCGCCTTTTCCGAGAACCGCGGCGTTTCGTTTCAGCGGTTCGTGCTCGCGGCGAGCGTGACGTCGCTCGCCGTGCTCCTGCCGCTATTGCCGCCGACGCAGCGCAGCTTCAACCTGTGCCTCGGCGGTGCCGCGCTCGCGCTGCTCGTGCTCTGCTATCTCGGCGTCTTCCTCGCGCCGCAATATTCGATTCACACCGCGTTCGACATCACCGAGCCGCAGCTTGCCGGTGACTGGCGCGGCAGTTTCGGCCACAAGAACGTCGCCTCGCCGGTGATGACCGTCCTGGTCTATGTCGGCATCTACCTTTGCGGTGTCGGCTCGTTCGTGATGGGGCCGGCGATCGCGGTGCTTGCCGGCATCTTCCTGATCTTCACCGGCGGCAAGACGTCCTCGGTGCTCTGCCTTGCGATCTACGCGCTGGCGTCGCTGGTCTACGTCACGCGGGGCCTGTGGCTGAAGCGGATCATCTGTTTCGTGCCGCTGATCGCGATGAACCTGCTGACGGTGGGCAGCGTCTTGAGTCCGGCGCTCGGCGCCATGACGCGGCTGCTTCCGCTCGACCCCACCTTCACCGGCCGCTCCGCCATCTGGGAATTCGCGCTCGCAGCCGTCGCCGAGAAGCCGATCATCGGCCACGGCTATGCGGCCTTTTGGGATGATTTGACCGAGCGGCAGACCGCGCAAGGCGCGGAATGGGCGACGAGCGCGGCGCACAGCCACAACAGCTATCTCGACCTCGCGGTCACCATCGGCCTGCCGGGGCTGCTGCTGGTGATCCTCGTCTTCGTGCTCGCACCGCTCGGCAATTTCCAGTCGGCCCAGGCGCATAACCGCAGTCGCGCGCTGGCAAAGCTGTTCCTGACCGTATGGCTGTTCGGCCTGTATTACGGAGCCACCGAGACCTTCCTGCTCGACCGACAGAGTCCGATCTGGTTCATGTTCACTGTCGCAGCGGCCGGCTTGCACTTCCTGGCTCGGTTCCAGTGCGCAGGGCAGGTGGAACCGGAGCACTGACACCTTGTCGCAGCGGGCGGCTTGATTGGCATCGCTTAACGATAAGCAGCGACGTTACTTGTCCTGCGCGGCAAAACATAATCTATCCGGAAACATTCAGTAATCCTATGTCCCGCGGATGACGTTCCTCAGCGTCGAGCAATCAGAAGGCCGGGTGTCGCGCACGTCGGGAATCGCGGTCGATTTCATACGCGACTGGCGGCCGGCCGCATTGCGCCTGAATGCAAGCCATCGCACCGCATTCCAGCACGGTTACTGGCTCGGCGCCTGGTACGAGGCGTTCCACGACCTCGCACCGCTGATCGCCGTGATCTCCGATGCCCCGACCGGCAAGGACATCGCTCTTGTGCCGATGATCAGCCATATCAGGCGCGGCATCCGCGTGGTCGAATTTGCCGATCTCGGCGTCTCCGATAACAATGCGCCGATCCTGTCGCTTGGGGTGGATGCGCCAGATGCCATCAGCAAGGCGTTAATCGATGCGCTACGCGCCTTGCCCGATGGCTTCGATCTGCTGCGCCTGAGGAAGATGCCGGCCCAAATCGGCGCCAAGCCGAACCCGCTGGTCTCGCTCGGCCGGATCGGATCCTCCTCGCTCAACGGCAATCTGGTGCTGATGGGTGACGACTATGAGGCTTACCGGGCCTCGATCAAGCGCATGCAGATGCCGCGCTGCTGGCGCGTCTTCAGCCGTCATGCCGGCGCGCGGTTCGAGATCGCTGCGGATGTCGCTCGCGCGCATGAGCTGCTGGATGTCATGGATGTTCAGCAGCAGGCGCGCATGAGAAAGCTCGGCTCGCCATTTATCCTCAACGACGAGAGCCATGCGCGATTTTACCGCGAGATCGCCCGCCAGGGTGTCGCGGAAGGCTATGCCGTCCTCTCGGCGCTGGTCTGCGACGAGGGCGTCGTCGCCACCTCGCTCGGCGTCAGGCAGGATGCGACCTACTACCTGCTGCGCATCAGCCACGCCGGTGATTCATGGTCGAGCTGCTCGCCCGGGCTGCTCGTCGCCGAGCGCACCATGGCCGCACTGCATGCACGGGGCGTGCGCCGCTTCGATCTCAGCATCGGCAATCAGGACTATAAGCGCCGCTTCGGCGCTCAGAGGGTCCCGCTGACCGATGTCAGCATCGCACTGTCCTGGCGGGGCCTGCCCTATGCATGGCGCGACCACGCCGCGCAGGGCCTGCGCCGTCACCCGAGGCTCGCCGCGCTTGCGGCGCGGGCGATGGGCAAGGGGACGCGCTAAAGCGGCATTCCCGAACGAGAATGCCGCCCCGCGATCGCGTCAGCCGTGCAGCTCAGCCATGTAGTTTCCTGGCGGTCTCCGCGATCTGGCGGCCCTGATAGCGTGCGCCGGCGAGCTCGTTGGCGCTGGGCTGGCGGCTGCCATCGCCGCCGGTGATGGTGGTGGCGCCGTAGGGTGCGCCACCCGTGACCTCGTCGAGCTTCATCTGTCCGGCGAAGCCGTAATTCATGCCGACGACGATCATGCCGAAATGCAGCAGGTTGGTGATGATCGAGAACAGTGTCGTCTCCTGGCCGCCATGCTGGGTCGCGCTCGACGTGAACGCGCCGCCGACCTTGCCATGGAGCGCGCCCTTGGCCCACAGCCCGCCGGCCTGGTCGAGGAAGTTGGCCATCTGCGAGGCCATCCGGCCGAACCGGGTGCCGGTACCGACGATGATCGCGTCGTAATTGGCGAGATCTTCGATCTTGGCGATGGGGGCGGCCTGATCGAGCTTGTAGTGCGAGGCTTTCGCGACCTCCGCCGGCACCAGCTCCGGCACGCGCTTGACGTCGACATTGGCGCCGGCCTCGCGCGCGCCTTCGGCAACGGCATTCGCCATCGCCTCGATGTGGCCATAGGCGGAATAATAGAGGACGAGAACTTTGGTCATGGGTGGTCTCCGTTGGATGACGAGGTGAGTTATTTGTTCGCCGTCGTTGCCGGGCTTGACCCGGCAACCCATCGCTTTTCAAAAAGCTCTTTACGAAGGCGATGCATCCCCGGCTCAAGGCCGGGCATGACGAGTTGCTGTGTGCTGGCGGCGCCTACGCCGCATCGACGAGCACGAGCTCCGAATCTTCCAGAGCGGTGATCTTCAGCCTGTCCTCGTCGCGGATTGCGGCACCGTCGCGGGCTTCGACGCGAACGCCATTGATCTCGACCGCGCCCGCAGCCGGCACCAGGTAGAGGTGCCGTGACTTCTGCGGCGTGTATTCTGCGCTCTCGCCGGCCTTCAGGGTGGTGGCGAGCACCCGCGCATCGGCGCGGATCGGCAGCGCGTCGGTGTCGCCGTTGAAGCCGCTCGCGATGGTGACGAGCTTGCCGGAACGGTCCGCCTTGGGGAATGGTCTCGAGCCCCAGGTCGGCTGACCGCCGCGTGCGGTCGGCTCGATCCAGATCTGGAAGATCCGCGTTCTGGTCGGCTCGAGATTGTACTCGGAGTGGCGGATGCCGCTGCCGGCGCTCATCACCTGCACGTCGCCGGCCGCGGTGCGTCCCTCGTTGCCGAGGCTGTCCTGATGGGTGATCGCGCCCTCGCGCACATAGGTGATGATTTCCATGTTGGCGTGGGGATGAGCGGGAAAGCCGGTGTTCGGCGCGATCTCGTCGTCGTTCCACACCCGCAGGGCACCGTGGCCCATGTTGTTCGGGTCGTAGTGGCTGGCGAAGGAGAAATGATGCTTGGCCTTGAGCCAGCCATGATCGGCGCCGCCGAGCTTTGCGAAGGGTCTGAGTTCGATCATGTGCGTAATTCCTTGATTTGAGCGGATGGCGCCTGAATCAGGCGCCGAATCCGCCGTCGACATTGAGCACCGTTCCGGTGACGAAGGAGGCTTCGGGGCTTGCGAGGAAGACGACGCCGGCGGCGACTTCCTCGGGGCGACCGAAGCGCTGGAGCGCGTGCTGCTTGCGCTGGGTCTCGGCGAACTCGCCGCCGTCCTTCGGATTCATGTCGGTGTCGATCGAGCCCGGCTGCACCACGTTCACGGTGATGCCGCGCGGGCCGAGATCGCGCGCCGCACCCTTGGTGTAGCCGACCACGGCCGCCTTGGTGGCGACGTAGTCGGCAAGTCCGGGGAACGAGGCGCGGTCGGCCAGCATCGAGCCGACCGTAATGATGCGACCGCCCTCATTCATCAATTGCGAGGCGGCGCGGATCGCCGCGATCACGCCATGCACGTTGACCAGATCCTGGCGGGCGAACGCTTCGATGTCGGCATTGGCATCGTCGATCGCTCCGCCCGCGGCGACGCCGGCATTGTTGACGAGGATGTCGAGATGGCCGAACTCCTTGGCCACGTCTTTGACCAGCTGCGTCACGTCATCGGCCGAAGCCTGATCGGCCTTGAAGGCGCGTGCCTTGACGCCCTTGGCTTTCAAATCGGCAACGACGGCCTCCGCCTTTTCGGGCGAGGCGACGTAGCTGATGGCGACGTCCGCGCCTTCATCTGCGAGCGCGCGGGCCGAAGCCGCGCCGATGCCGCGCGAGCCGCCGGTCACGAGAGCAACCTTGCCTGAGAGCTTCTTGGTCATTGGATGTCTCCATTGCTGGAATTGCGATTGACCCTTGGATAAGCCTCCGTCTGTGGTATAGAAATAGAAACTGTTGAAACTCATTGTTTCACTAAATGCCCCAACGACGGACTTCAGATGGCAAAACTCCCTGATTTCGAGGCGCTCGCGGTTTTCGCAAAAGTCGTGGAATTGCGGTCGTTTGCAGGGGCCGCAAGCGAGCTCGCGATGTCGAAGGCGACGGTCTCCAAGGCGGTCACCCGGCTGGAGGAGAGGCTCGGCGCCCGGCTGTTCAACCGCACCTCCCGCCGGCTCGCGTTGACCGATGCCGGCCACAAGCTCGCCGAACGCGCGACGCGCCTGCTGGCCGATGGCGAAGCCGCGGAGAACGAAGCGCTGGCGCAATCGGTGGCGCCGCGCGGCCTGGTCCGGCTCGCGGTGCCCATGACATTCGGCATCAAGGCCGTGGCGCCGCTGCTGCCGGAATTCTTTCAGGCCTATCCGGAAGTCTCGGTCGACCTGCATTTGAGCGATGCGACCGTCGACCTGATCGGGGAAGGCTTCGACATGGCGGTACGGATCGCGCGGCTGCCGGATTCCTCGCTGATCGCACGGCAGCTCTTCACCATGCCGCGCTATACCGTGGCGGCGCCGTCTTACCTCAAGCAATATGGCCGTCCGACGCATCCGATGCATCTGGCCGAGCACAAATGCTTCAGCTACGCCTATCTCTCGACGCCGAATGCTTGGCACTACACCAATTCTGCCGGTGAGCAGGCCAGCGTGCGCCCGGGCGGCCAGCTCCGCGTCAACAATGGTGAAGCGGTGATGCCGGCGCTGATCGCGGGCCTCGGTATCGCCGAGTTGCCCGAGTTCATCGTCGGCGAGGCGATCTCCTCAGGTCAGGTCGAAGTGATCCTCAAGGACTGGAAGCAGGCCGAAGGCGCCGTGCACCTGGTGACGCCGCCCGGTGGCCCGCGTCCCGCGCGCGTCGAGGCCCTTGGCGATTTCCTGGCCGCGAAGCTGCCGGGCACCTGTAAGCGGCGGACACGCGGGAAGGCAAAGACGTCGTAGAGCCACGCAGACTGACAGATCTCACGACCTCGTCATTGCGAGCGCAGCGAAGCAAACCAGAGTAAACCCGCGGAGAGACTCTGGATTGCTCGTTGCAAGAGCTCTTCGCAATGACGGGTTAAAACGAAGGCAACTTCACGCCGTCGATCGCGACAATGCGCAAGCTCGGCTTCAGCGTCTCTTCCAGCTGCGACTTCAATTCGTGAACACGAGGGTCGCTCGAGCGTCTCGCGCAAACCGCATATTGATGGACGGATTGCGCCAGTGCGCGTCGCGCTTCCGGCGTTCGCGTCATTTCGGGCGTTGAAAGTCGCAAGACGATCCCGGCGAGATTCACCAGCATCTCGTCCAAGGCGACGTCGATGGTCGCAAGTTTTCCCATGGCACACTCCTCGGAGGGAAACGGAGGCCTCAGGCATGCGTTCCGGACCCGGTCGAACATGGCTAATGCTTCGTAAACATCTTGTTCTTGCCGATCGCGACGTTAGGCTGGCAAGCGAACGAAGAAAAAATGAGGGGAGGGACCTGCCATGGACCGACGCGACGTCCTGCGCGCCGCTGCTGCACTGCCGTTGCTTCGCGCTGCGTTACCTGACAATGCCTTCGCTCAAACCTATCCCGCCCGCAACATCACCATGATCGTGCCGTTTCCCGCTGGCGGACAGGCCGATCTGGCGGCGCGTCCGGTGGCCCAGGCGCCGGAGCGGATCCTCGGCAAGCCCGTGATCGTCGACAATCGCGCCGGCGGTGGCGGCGGATCGGTGGGCAATGCCGCGGCCGCGCGCGCCGAGCCCGACGGCCACACGCTGCTGATGACACTGTCCTCGCTCGCGGTGCTCCCGGAAGCCGACCGCCTGTTCGAGCGTCCTGTTGCCTACGAGGTCTCGCAGTTCATGCCGATCGCGCGCGTGCTCGCCGATCCCACGCTGCTCGCGGTGCCAGCCTCGGCACCGTGGAAGACGGCGCAGGATTTCGTCGAGGACGCGAAGAGGCGACCGGGCCAGATCACCTATGGCTCGTCCGGGCCCTACGGCACGCTGCACGTGGCGATGGAAATGTTCGCAAGCAGCGCCGGCATCAAGCTGCTGCATGTGCCGTTCCGCGGCGCAGGTCCCGCACTGACCGCCATCCTCAGTGGTACCGTGCAGGCGATCGCCGCCGCACCCGGCACGCTGAAGCCGCAGGTCGACGGCGGCAAGCTGCGCGTGCTCGGCAATTGCGGCGCGCAGCGCATCGCGAGCTTCCCCGACGTGCCGACCTTTCAGGAGCTCGGCTACAGGGATGTCGAGATGTACATTTGGGCCGGCCTGTTCGCGCAGAGCGCGCTGCCGGCCACGATCGCGACCCGTCTGCGCGAGGCGATGGCGCAGGTGATGACGAGTCCGGACGTGCTCAAATCGTTCGAGGCCTCGGGCAGCCTCGTGGCCTATCAGGATGCCCCGGCCTTCGCGCAATTCGTCGCGGCCGACAGCGCGCGGCTGATCGCGGCGGTGAAGAAGATCGGCAAGGTGGAGTAGGTTCCAGGCGCGCTTTCACGTTTTGTTGTTGGTCCAGAACCTTCCCCCGCCTCATTGATTGAGGAGGTTTTGACGGATTCGGGAAGGATCGGGACATGCGAACAGAGCGGATTGCGCTGGGTGTGGCGCTCGCGGTCAGCGGCATCGTCGCGCAGAGCGCGGCATCCGCGCAAGAATACCGCGGCACGATGGAACAGCAGATGGCCTGCACACCTGATGTGTGGCGTCTGTGCAGCGATCAGATTCCCGACGTGAACCGTATCGTGGCCTGCTTGCAGCAGAACACGCCGCAGCTCTCCAGCGGGTGCCGTGCGGTGTTCCAGTCGAACAATCAGACCCAACCGCAGCAGCCGGTGCCGCGTAACCGCGCCGCACCGCCGCCGCCGCGCTATAACGCGGCTCCGCCTGGGGCTCAGCCCCGACCCTACGATGACGATTAAAGCGCTTTCACGCGACGTGGATACCCGGTCGCGTGGAGAGGTTCGGTTTTGATTCGATCAAAACCGATAAGGCCCTAGTCGGACCTGATTTCGCAGACGTCGACCCATTCGGCCGCGACCAACTCGGCCATCCGATCCGGGGCGATGCGCACGGCACTGTGGGTCGAGCCCGCGGCTGGCACCACGACGTCGAACGCTTTCAGCGAGACGTCGCAATAGATCGGCAGCGGTGCCTTCAGGCCGAACGGGCACACGCCGCCGACCTCGTGGCCGGTGATCTCGGCGACCTCTTCCGGTCCCAGCATTTTCGGCTTGCCCCCGAACTGCGCCTTCACCTTCTTGTTGTCCATGCGCGATGTGCCGGCGGCGACGATCAGGATCACGCGCTCGCCGACGCGCAACGAGAGCGTCTTGGCGATGCGCCCCGGCTCGACGCCATAGGCTTCAGCCGCCAGCATCACCGTGGCGGAGCTAATCGGGGATTCGATGACGGTAATGTCGGGGGCTTTCTCGGCGAAGAAATCGCGAACGGATTGCAGGCTCATTCCAAACAGCTCATTCCAAACAGTTCACTCGAACTCATGGGCAGCTAGCGATCTCTAAGCGATGCTTGGCAGCTCGGAGAGCGCGCGGACACGATGATCCGGCGCGAAGCCGAGCTCGTCCATCTGGGTGCGGATCGCCTTGAACATCGTCAGCGGTGCCATGAGTTCGGTCTCGACGCAAGCCAGCGCCATGGCTTCGGGTGCCACCCGCTCGATCCAGGCAACCTTCAATCCGAATGATTTCGCGCCGGCGGCGTCCCAAGGATTGGAGGAGACGAACAGAACCTCATCCGGCGCGGTGCCGAGCACCTCGCCGATGAGTTCATAGGCCTCCGGGCTCGGCTTGAAGATGTTCTTGGCGTCGACGCTGATGGTGGCATCGAGCAGGGCATCGAGGCCGGAATTGCGCACGAGCGCGTTCAGCATGTCCGGGCTGCCGTTGGAGAGAATGGCGAGCTTGCGCGGCCTCAGGGCCGCAAGCGTTGCGGTCGCATCCGAATAGAGATCGAGATGCAGATACTTCTCGATCACGCGCTCGAACGCCTCGCTGTCATAAGCGAGCCCGAGCACGCGCAACGTATAAGCCAGGGAGTCGCGCGTGACCGCCGAAAAATCCTGGTAACGCCGCATCAGCGAACGCAACCAGGTGTATTCGAGCTGCTTGATGCGCCAGACCTGCGTGATGATCTCGCCATAGCCTGGAAATGCATCCTCGGTGATCTCAGCGACCGACTGGATGTCGTAGAGCGTTCCGTAGGCGTCGAAGACGACGGCTTTGAGGGGCAATTGACCGTCCTCCGGGGCTCGATGCAGGCGCAGGACTATAGCGGGCGCGGTGATATCGATCCAAGCAGGAAATTCGGATCGGGCGCTGTTGCGCGGCCAAGCGTGTGCGAGGAATTCGATCGGGTTGCGAGGCGAACGCTGCAATCTTTCAACGAAGCGAAGCGCATCTGGCGTGAATGCGTTCCGAAGTCGATCAGGCTGATACCACCGAAGGGGAGCTCTTGCGTGCAGTTGAGAAGCTGCGCGCCGAAGCCACTAGAGAACCGGGAGTTACACCGTGATTTGGCGCGGACGATGTGACCGGAAGCAGCTTCCGTTGGCGCAGTATCCGTTGCGCCCACGAAAATCAGCCAGACTCCACCGATCCATGAGCGCGTCTAGATTCCCAGCAGCTTGCGCGCATTGGCTTTGAGCACCTTCGGCCGGATCTCGTCGCGGATGTCGATCTTGGCAAAATCCGACAGCCAGCGGTCCGGAGTGATCACCGGCCAGTCCGAGCCGAACAGCATCTTGTCCTGGAGAATCGAGTTGATGTAGCGCACCAGGATCGGCGGGAAATATTTCGGCGACCAGCCCGAGAGGTCGATATAGACGTTCGGCTTGTGGGTCGCGACCGACAGTGCCTCCTCCTGCCACGGGAAGGAGGGGTGGGCGAGAATGATCTTGAGGTCGGGGAAATCGGCCGCGACATCGTCCATGTACATCGGGTTGGAGTATTTCAGCCGCATGCCCATGCCGCCGGGCATGCCGGAGCCGACGCCGGTCTGGCCAGTGTGGAACAGCGCGATGGCGCCGCCATTGTTGATCTCTTCATAGAGTGGATAGGCCATGCGGTCGTTGGCGTAGAAGCCCTGCATGGTCGGGTGGAATTTGAAGCCGCGTACGCCGTATTCCTCGATCAGCTTGCGCGCCTCGCGGACGCCCAGCTTGCCCTTGTGCGGATCGATCGAGACGAAGGGGATGAGGACGTCGAGGTGGTCGGAGGCGACCTCCAGCATCTCGTAATTGTTGTAACGGCGGAAGCCCGTCTCGCGCTCGGCGTCGACCGGGAAGATCACGGCGGCGATGTTCTTGGCGCGGTAGTACGCCGCGGTCTCCGGCACTGTCGGCGGATGCTTGTTTGGCGACTTGAAATACTCCGCCATCTGCGCCTGGAAATCGTCATAGCCGTCGTCGGCATGGCAGCCGCAGGGCTCCTCGGCATGGGTGTGGATGTCGATGGCGACGACATCGTCGATGTTGGGCAGCTTCAGCTTCGGCATGGGTTTCCTCCCGGCGGGTTGCCGAATTGATTATATGATATAACGAATTTTGCAAGGCGCTGCCGCAGGTTATCGCTTGGCCGATCCGGCCGATCCGGCCGATCCGGCCGTTTCTACTGTGCATGGGGTTGTTTTCACGCATTTGCTGGATCGGAACGGGGCCGTTAACATTGACATCACCGCCCGCCATGCCTTAAGAACCGCCCCGTCCCGGGCGGTCGGTCCGCCAGCGGGAAAAATCTCATTTTGCCACATTCGCGCGTGCCGAAACGGTAGTGCCGAACACGGCCTTTCGAACGTTCAGGATTCTGCCATGAAGGTCCGTAACTCGCTGAAATCGCTGCGCGGTCGCCATCGCGCCAACCGCCTGGTCCGCCGCAAGGGCCGGGTCTATGTGATCAACAAGGTGCAGCGCCGCTTCAAGGCGCGCCAGGGCTGATCTCGCCCTGCCGGACGCCGCGCGCGTCCCGCAAGACCCGGTCTCACACGAGTTTGACGCCGCCTTTGCTTTGCAAGGGCGGCTTTACGCGTTTAGACTTTCACCATGGCAGTGAGATTCCCTTTCGCGCTTACGCTGTGTCTGGCCCTTGTCCTGGGAACCGCCGGCTTCGCCCCGGCGCGAGCGCAGCAGATTGAGCCGCCGCCCCCGCCCGGCAAGCAGAAGAAGCTGCCGGAAGCGCCGGCCAAGCTGCCCAAGGTCGACCGCACCAAGAACCTCGATTTCCTATTCGGCGCACTGAAGGCGGCGCCCGACGAGGCCAGCGCCAAGCATGTCGAGGCGCGGATCTGGGCGATCTGGCTCCAGACCCCGAGCGACACTGCGGCACTGTTGATGTCGCGCGCCAAGACCGCGGTCGACGCGCAGAAGATCGAGGTCGCGATCAAGCTGCTGGATTCGGTCATCAAGCTCAGGCCCGACTACATCGAGGCGTGGAACCGGCGCGCTACGCTCTATTACATACAGAACGATTACGGCCGCTCGCTCGCGGATATCCAGCAAGTGCTGATCCGCGAACCGCGCCATTTCGGTGCGCTCGCAGGGCTCGGCATGATCATGCAGGAGGTCGGTGATGAGAAGCGCGCGCTGGACGCCTACCGCAAGGCACTCGCCGTCAATCCGCACCTCGAGAAGATTCCGGAGCAGGTCAAGGCCCTGACCGAGAAGGTCGAAGGCCGCGACATCTAGAGCACGATCCGGAAAAGTGTGCAGCGGTTTCCCGGAGAGATCGTGCTGAAGCAATAAGGCTTAACTCGATCATTTCTAGCGATCGCGGCCGGCGCGGATTAACCACGATAGCAGGCGTCGCATCGTGAGGGCTATTGCCGGGGCCGACGCCGGCCTACCTGCATGGCGGGAGCAAAGCCATGAAGCGTTTAATCTTTGCGGGTAGCTTGCTGCTCGCGTCGGGCACGGCGAGCCTCGCCGACGGATTGTTCTGGGTGGTCGGCAACCGCGCCACCGGCAAATGCAACATCGTGACCAGCAATCCTGTGATCATCGGCGATATCTGGTTCGGTGACGGCCCCTACAAATCCAAGGCCGACGCCAAGCTTGCGCGTTCGACGATCCGCGCCTGTCCCGCGCTCACGCCGGACGAGGAAAAGGACGAGGACGGGTCGAACTAGCCTGCACTCAATGCAGGACGCTGCCGCCGCGCTCGGCGAGGCCGCGATCGGCGGCCGCAGCGTAAGCTTTTGCAAGCTCCGCTTCGAGATGCTCGTTGATCAGGAGCAGCGCCCGCACGGCACCGCGCAGGTCGCCGTTACAGCTCGCGACGATCTCATCGATCGCAGTGTCGTTCGATCTGAAGCTCATCGAAAATCCTCCGGTTCAAACCAGGAAAATCCTGCCGGTCTTTCCCGCATCCCCGAGGTTGCGAGCAGGATCGGCGCCCACCCGCGCCTAGATGGCCGAAACGACCATGGCGATTATATGGATTCCGGGATAACGACCGCATGAAGCTGGGCCGAGGTGTCCGTATCGCCAAGGAATATTGTTGATTCCATTGAGTTTTTACGGTCCGAGATTGTGCACATATCCACAGCCCACCATTTCCGGTGGAAGCCTTGATGCCGGCTGAGCGAAACTGCCGTGTGCCAAGACCCGTAACTGCCCTGTGTCCAGGATCGCCCGGATTCTCTCGATGATCGTGATGTCAATCGTGACGGCGCTGGTTCTGTTGGCGCTGGTCACGCAGGCTGGAATCGTCGTCGTGCAGCGCGCCTTTCCGGCGCAGGGCCGGATGATCGAGGTCGACGGCGCTGTGCTTCACGTCGTCGATCTCGGCCCGCGCGACGCTGGCCTGCCGATCGTGATGCTGCACGGCGCGAGCTCCAATCTCGAAGCGATGCGGCGGCCGCTCGGCGATCTCCTCGCCAGGGATCGTCGCGTCATTCTGATCGACCGCCCCGGCCACGGCTGGAGCACGCGCCTGCGGCGGCAGGATTCGACGCCGCAGATCCAGGCGCGGATGATCGATGAAGCGCTTCATAGGCTCGGGATCGATCGCGCGGTGTTCGTGGTGCATTCCTGGAGCGGCGCCCTCGGCGCGCGGATCGCGCTCGATCACCCCCACCGCGTCGCCGGCCTCGTGATGCTCGCGCCCGTCACTCATCCCTGGCGCGGCGGCGTCGACCGCTACAACGAGATCATCGCAACGCCCGTGGTCGGTCCGCTGCTCGCCTACACGATCACGCTGCCGCTCGGCTACGTCCTCGCTGAATCCGGTGCGCGCAACGTCTTCCTGCCCCAAGTCATGCCGGACGGCTTCGTCAAGGATTCCGCGACGCCGCTGCTGCTGCGTCCACGCGAGTTCATCGCCAATGCCTATGATCTGGTGACGCTGAAGGAAGCCGTGGCCGGGCAAGTCGCGCGTTACGGCGAGATATCGGCGCCGGTCACGATCATCGCCGGCGAGCCCGATAAGACCGTCTCGACCGGCATCCACGCGCGCCCGTTCGCTGCCACCGTGCCGAATGCGAAATTGATCGTGCTGCCCGATCTCGGCCACATGGTGCAGAACGCCGTGCCGGATCTCGTGAAGGCGGAGATCGAGGCGATGATCGGCAAGATCGTGCCGGCGCAGGCGGCCGCCGATTAGCGGCCGCCTTTTCCGCGCTTACTGCTTGATCTTCCCGTCCTTGTCGAATTGGGAAATGAAGGCCCAGAGATTGTTGATCTCGGTCTCGTTCTTGATGCCGGCGAACGCCATCTTGGTGCCGGGGATCTTGGCCTTGGGATCCTTGATGTATTCCTTGAACGTCGCCTCGTCCCAGGTGATGCCGGAATTCTTGTTCGCATCCGAGTAGTTGTAATCGGGAGCGGTGCCCGACTTGCGGCCGTTGAGGCCGTTGAGCTCGGGGCCGACCTTGTTCTTGGCGCCTTCGCCGATCGCGTGGCAGGCCAGGCATTTGTTGAACGACGTCTTGCCGGCCGCGACATCCTGCGCCATCGCGGCGGGTGCGGTGGCAATCACGGTGAGGATCGTCAGTGCGCCAAAAGTCAGTTTTGTCATCGGGTGCTCTTCGTCTCTTCCCTGGTGGGTCTAGTCAGTCTCTTGCCTGCGCGGCAATGGTCGGACGTGCCGGTTTTGGCAGGCCTGCCCGGCTTGGACAAGCCGCCAGACCATGACAGGTTTCACGATTTCCTACTTGTCCCAGAGCGAACTCTCGGAAAGATCGTTGATCCGACTTTCGATTGGCCTACCCAAACATCCGCGGACGTGGTTGATTTGCCGCGACAAATTATCAGGCGGCGTGAGCCGGAAACGAAATGCCGTGAAGGACTTGATATGGCCATCATGATGCCTGCGAGCGACCAGGCCGTGCTTGCACGCCGCGCGGACATCGTTGCCGCACTGCGCGCAATCGTGCCTGGCGAGGGTGTGATCGACAGCGCCGCCGAGATGCGAGCCTATGAATCCGACGGATTGACGGCCTATCGGCAGCCGCCGATGGTCGTGGTGCTGCCCGACACCACCGAGCAGGTCTCGCTGATCCTGAAATATTGTGCAGGGCAGGGCATCAAGGTCGTGCCGCGGGGGTCCGGTACCTCGTTATCCGGCGGCGCCCTGCCGCTCGAGGACGGCGTGCTGCTCGGGCTCGGCAAGTTCAAGCGCATCCGCGAGATCGATTTCGACAACCGCGTCGTCGTGACCGAGCCCGGCGTCACCAATCTCGCCATCAGTCAGGCGGTTGCGCATGCCGGCTTCTATTACGCGCCCGACCCGTCCTCGCAGATCGCCTGCTCGATCGGCGGCAACGTCGCGGAAAATTCCGGCGGCGTGCATTGCCTGAAATACGGCATGACCACCAACAACGTGCTCGGTTGCGAGATCGTGCTGATGAGCGGTGAGATCCTGCGCATCGGCGGCAAGTCGGCGGAGAATCCCGGCTACGACCTGATGGGAGTCATCACCGGTTCCGAGGGCCTGCTCGGGGTCATCACCGAGATCACCGTGCGCATCCTGCAAAAGCCTGAGACCGCGCGTGCGCTGATGGTCGGCTTCGCAGAAGTCGAAGCCGCCGGCGAATGCGTGGCACGCATCATCGGCGCCGGCATCATCCCTGGGGGCATGGAGATGATGGACAAGCCCGCGATCCACGCGGCCGAAGCCTTCGTCCACGCCGGCTATCCGCTCGACGTCGAGGCGCTGCTCATCATCGAACTCGACGGTCCCAAGATCGAGGTCGACGAGCTGATCACGCGCGTCGAGGCGATCGCGAATGGCTGCGGCTCCACCACCTGCCAGATCTCCAATTCCGAGGCCGAGCGCAATCTGTTCTGGGCGGGCCGGAAAGCCGCGTTCCCCGCGGTCGGGCGCATCTCGCCCGATTATCTCTGCATGGACGGCACCATCCCGCGCGGTGCGCTGCCGAAGGCGCTGGCGCGCATCCGCGAGCTCTCGGAAAAATACCAGCTCGGCTGTGCCAATGTGTTCCATGCCGGCGACGGCAATCTGCATCCGCTGATCCTCTACGACGCCAACAAGCCGGGCGAGATCGAGCGTGCGGAGGCCTTCGGTGCGGACATCCTGCGTGCCTGCGTCGAATTCGGCGGCGTGCTCACCGGCGAGCACGGCGTCGGCATCGAGAAGCGCGATCTGATGCCCGACATGTTCAGCGAGATCGACCTCAACCAGCAGCAGCGCCTCAAATGCGCCTTCGACGCCCAGGGCCTGCTCAATCCCGGAAAAGTGTTTCCGACCCTGCATCGCTGCGCCGAGCTTGGCCGCATGCATGTCCATGCAGGCAAGCTGGCGTTTCCGGACATCCCGCGGTTCTAGGCTCGCAATGTCGGATCTTCCTCATCCTGGACTGTCTATGTCGACGCTGTCGGGAGAAGTGCTCGCCGCAATTCACACCCGAAGATCGGTCACGTTTCAGCTCGATCGCGCGTGAGAGGCGGCGATTGGCAGGAGACACATGACCGGGCGTGGCGCGTCGCCGAACGGCGCAGCGAGGCTACACCATTCGGCTTTCCTGATGCTACCGCGGGTCTATATCAGCGCATATTGCGTACGTTCGCGCCTGGTCAGCAGAGGTAGGGCTTGACCGGCGATATGGCTCTTAAAATGTGCGCTGTCCTGATGCGCCTTGAACGCGGCCTCGTCGCGGAATAGCTCGTAGAACAGGAACTGGGCCGGATTGTCCTTGGCGCGGCTGATCAGGAATAGTTTTACGCCGGGCTCGCTTTGAGCCTGTGGCAGGAAGCTACGCAGGATCTCGGCAACCCGATCGGCTTCTTCAGCCTTCGCTTCCCATTGCGCCACGACCAGCAGACCGCCGCCGCCGACGGCCTGATGGATGGCTTGTTGGTTCATTGATTGTTCGTCCATGATGGAGCTCCGTTGTGACGAGAACCATGCGACCGGTAGCGAAGTCTCGGGTGAAGATGGTTCGATGATGATCGAAGTGCGGATGTCGCCGGGCGTAGGCCGAGGTGCACTCCATATCCTCATGGGAGACCGACAAGCTGTCGTCTCGCCCATGAAGGCCCGGCGGTTGCAGCGCGGATTTCGTCCTTGAGACGCTTGCTGCGCAAGCTGCTCAGGACGAGGGAAGGCGCGACGCTCGGGGTGGCCGCCCACGTTCGCAACCCTCGTCGTCGCCTTGGGATCGCTCACACAAAGAGCCGCCGGGTTGAGACCGCGGCGGCTCTTGTCATTGGCCTATTGGCAATTGCGAGATGGCCGTCAGTAGCTACGTTTCGTGCTCGCGCCCGTGGTTTGGCCGGGAGCGTAGCCAGAAGCGCCGGGATGACCTTTCTTAGAACCCATGGCCTGCTTCTTATGTCCCGGAGCGTAGCCGGATGCTCCCGGATGGCCTGCCTTGGAGCCCTTGGTTTGCATCTCGTGGCCCGGCGTCTTGCTTGATACGCCTTGGGCAAAGACGGTTGGTGCAGTGCCAATGAGGGCGATGGCAGAAAGTGCAATTATCATCCTCTTCATCTTCATTCCTCCTCTCAGCGAAGAACTTTGATCAACGGGTTGGAAACTGCGCCGTTCCATGAACGCCTGTTCATCAATCCATTATCGCAGGTCAGCAAACGCCCGACGTGCGCGGCTCCGATTCGCCGAAAAAGCAGTGCCGATGATCGCGACGGTTGATGCAGAACGCGGAGTCTAGCTGTGGGCGCCGAGCGATTGCGTCGCTCACGGTTTGCTCGCTCGACCTGCCGACAATGCTCTCGTCCGGGTGGGCGAGCCACGCGAACAAGATCACCACAGCGTCAAAAGCGACCTACCCGACGATCGTGCCAAGGCGCGCTTCGGCCGCCGGCACGACGGCCGATCCGGCTCCCATTTGGCCGAGAACTCAGGTGGATTTGAGCACGCCGTTCATTCCGTTCGGATAGAACCCGCCTTTGCTGACACCCTGCTTCTCGGTCAGATAAACGATATGGAGCACCTCCTGCGGCGTGCGGCGGAAGGCAATGGCATCGGGCGTGGACGGAACGACATTGGCTTTGCCGTTCATCCGGATGCCCTGGTCCTTGTCCTGACCACCGTCGACCTTGTCCCGGGCGTCGGAGATGGCGTTGGCCGCATTCCAGGCCTTTTCACCCATCAAATAGAGCTGCGAGCGCGCCATCCCCATGTGGTACGCCTCGACGGCCAGAATGCCCGCCGCAGCCTCGACGAACTCCTTGCTCTTGAGCAGCGGCGCTGCCCCGGCATATGCCGTCACGCCGACATCCTCAAACAGCATGCCGCCCAGCAAGACACTCATGTCATCAGCAAACGGATCGAAGTCGGCGGGGAGACCAGCGGCCTGGGCGGCTGCCTTGAAGCCCGCATCGAAATCGATGGCCGGGCGCGATACTGCCATCCGGCCCAGCGTCTTGCGATAGAAGCGCACGTGGGCAAGCTCGTTCTCGGCCAGCTCCTCGACAAACTCGCGGATTTCCTTCCTGTCGAATTTGGCTTCGTGTCCGCCAGCGACCCTCGCGGCGTCGGGTCCAGCGTCAGAATCATCGATCCCCTTGCCGGTCGTGGCACGCAGATAAAACTCAGCCTCCATGTATTCCAGGTTCAACGCGAACTGAAAGATGTCCTCATCCTTCACTTCGGCGGCATGTATTCCGACGCCAGTGGTTTCCTGGTGCTTCTGTTGTGCTTTGTGCTGCGCATGGGCTGTGGGGATCAACAGCCCGCTCAGGCCAAGGACCGACAAACCGGCAACGGATTGCCGTCGGGAGATACGAACTCGCTCCACGTTCATGGCAAACCTCCTCTTCGTGGTGGTTGTGACGCGCCTTACAAGAGCCGCAGATCGCCCCGCCCATTTTCGCCCGCTTCGCGCTGGCGCGCCGAATGCATGTCAAATGCGAGTGCGTGCGTCCGTTCCTATTGGGGAGCAGGCAACCCTGATCGTCCGCAATCGCCCTGTGACAGTCCGCGGCGTGCGCTGATGTCTGCCCAGCAAGGGGAGCGCGTGGCCGCCGCTCTTTCGCGTTGCACCAGAGATTGCCGGGCCGAGCGATGCGCAAGGCTTGCCAGATTTGATTTCCGGCGCGAATTTCGTTACGGCCTCTTCCCGTGGATACGCTGAAGGTCAGAGACGCCAAAGACGTCGAAGAGGTGGTGCGCGCGGCGATCGCCAACGAGCAGCCGCTCGAGATCATCGGTCATGGCTCCAAGCGCGGCATCGGCCACGCGATGGCGACCAATGCTGTACTCGACGTCTCGGCGCTCAATGCAGTCACCTCCTACGAGCCCAACGAGCTGATCGTCACGCTCCAGGCCGGTGCGCCGCTGGCCGACGTGCTGTCGCTGATCGATGCCAAGAACCAGCAATTCGCCTTCGAGCCGATGAACACGGCGCCGTTGCTCGGCGCGCCGGCGCTCGGAACCATCGGCGGCATGATCGCCGCCGGGCTCGCTGGTCCGCGGCGGATCAGGGCGGGCGGGGCGCGCGATCACCTGCTCGGGGCGCACGCCGTCTCCGGTTTCGGCGACAGCTTCAAGACCGGCGGCAAGGTGGTGAAGAACGTCACCGGCTACGACCTCTGCAAGCTTCTCGCCGGCTCCTGGGGCACGCTGTCGGTGATGACGGAGGTCACGCTCAAGGTGATGCCCAAGCCCGAGGCCGAGCGGATGTTGGTGCTGCGCGGGCTCGACGACGCCGAGGCCAACAAGGCGATGACGGCGGCACTCGGCTCGCCCTTCGACGTTTCCGGTGCCGCGCATCTGCCGAAATCGGCCTTTCGGGCCAAGTCGGAAGGACTTGGCGACATCGCGAGCCAGGACGAGGCGTTGACCGTGCTGCGGCTCGAGGGCATCACGGCCTCTGCCGCGCACCGCGCAGGCTCCTTGCGCGAATTGCTGGCGCCGTTCGGAACTGCGACGCTGGTCGAGGACGTGGCATCCGCGGCGCTGTGGGCCACGATCCGCGACGTCCTGCCGTTCGCGGCAAGCGGTGCGCTGGGCGCCTGGCCGGTCTGGCGGATCGTCTGTCCGCCGGCATCAGGGGCAGCGCTCGGCACCCAATTGGCCCGTGAGACCGGCGGGGACGTGATCTACGATTGGGGCGGCGGGCTGATCTGGGCGGCGTTGCCGCCGAAGCCGGACGCGCATGCCCCGGCCGTGCGCCAGCGCACCAACGCGTTCGGAGGACATGCCACGCTGATCCGGGCGACCGAGGGCGTCAGGCGTGACGTCGATGTCTTCCATCCGCAAGCGCCTGGCATTGCCGCGCTGAGCGAGCGGGTGCGCGCCAGCTTCGATCCGAAGACCATTCTCAACCGGGGGCGGTTGACGCGGAGCGCTGCGACATGAAGACCGAATTCTCACTGGCGCAGCTCGCCGACCCCGACATCGCGGAGGCCGACAAGATCCTTCGCGCCTGCGTCCATTGCGGCTTCTGCACAGCAACCTGCCCGACCTATGTGCTGCTCGGCGACGAGCTCGATAGCCCGCGCGGCCGCATCTACCTGATCAAGGAGATGCTGGAAAAGGACCAGGCGCCGACCGCCGAGGTGGTCAAGCATGTCGACCGCTGCCTGTCGTGCCTCGCCTGCATGACGACCTGCCCCTCAGGGGTGAACTACATGCATCTCGTCGACCAGGCCCGGGTCCGGATCGAGCAGCGCTATCAGCGGCCGCTGACTGAGCGGTTGTTGCGCCAGGTGCTGGCCTTCGTCCTGCCAGACCCGCGGCGCTTTCGCGCGAGCATGGTGCTGGCGCGGCTGGCCCGCCCGCTTGCCGTCTTCCTGCCGACGCCCCGGCCCTCGGCCACGCCCGGGTTGATCCAGCGCATCAAGGCGATGCTGGCGCTGGCGCCGAACCGGCTGCCATCGCCGGGGCCCCGCGCCGGCAGCGTGTTCGCCGCGCTCGGCAAGAAGCGCGGCCGGGTCGCTCTGCTGCAAGGCTGCGCTCAGCAGGTGCTGGCGCCGCGCATCAACCAAGCCGCCGTCAGCCTTCTCACCCGCCACGGCATCGAGGTTGTCCTGGTCCGGGACGAGCAGTGCTGTGGCGCGCTGACCCATCATCTCGGCGACGACCATGACGCCTTGACGCGAGCCCGCGCCAATGTCGCGGCGTGGCGGAAGGAAGCGGCCGGCGAGGGGCTCGACGCCATCCTGGTGACGGCCTCCGGCTGCGGCACCGTGATCAAGGACTACGGCTATCTGCTGCGCGAGGACGCTGCGTTCGCCGCCGACGCGGCCAAGGTCTCCGCGATCGCCAAGGACATCACCGAATACGTCGCCGGCCTCGAACTCGCGACCACCGCGCCGCACGATGACATCGTCGTCGCCTATCACTCTGCGTGTTCGTTGCAGCATGGGCAGAAAATCACGGACCTTCCGAAAGAATTGCTTTCCAAGAATGGATTCGTGGTGAAAGATGTGCCGGAGAGCCATTTGTGTTGCGGTTCGGCGGGGACCTACAACATTCTCCAGCCCGAGCTTGCGGGCCGGTTGCGCGATCGCAAGGTCGCCAACATCGCGAGCGTCAAGCCGGACATGATTGCCGCGGGCAATATCGGCTGCATGGTGCAGATTGCCAGTGGCACGTCAGTTCCGGTCGTACACACGATTGAGCTTCTCGATTGGGCTACGGGCGGGTCGCGGCCGGCATTGAACGCGCAAGTTTGAGCTTTCAAAAGCTGAGCTTTCGTCCGGAGGTGACGGCTGAAGACGCCCGATCGACCATTGTTCGGCGGCAACAGGAGGACCACGATGGCGAAAGCGAAGAAGAAAAAAAGCAAGAAGGCCAAAAAGGCCAAGAAGGTCGTAGCGGCGAAGAAGAAGACCGCTAAGAAGGCAGCCAAGTCCGCGAAGAAGTCTGCCAAGAAGGCTACGAAGAAATCTGCCAAGAAGGCAGCCCCGAAGAAGGCCGCCAAGAAGGCGGCGACTAAGTCGGCCAAGAAGGCCGCACCCAAGAAGGCCGCGAAGAAAGCGGCACCGAAGAAGGCGAAGGCAGCTCCCGCGCCGAAGCCATCAACGCCGGCAGCTCCGGCTGCCGAGCCTGTCGCTGAGACAAGCTGGGCGATGCCTTCGTCTTCTGCGGAAGCTGCGCCGGCCGAGGGGCAAGGCTAGGCAGAGCGACCACCACCATCGACGACAGGAAGGCCGCTGCGGTGACGCGGCGGCCTTTTTGCATCGCCGCAAGCACCTTTAGAGGCCGCCCTTTTCTGCGCCTGTCTGATTCGTAGCCGGGGTGCCACGCTGCCTGGCTTTCCCGTACTTGCACGGTCCCTCTCGTGCACCTTGCAACGCAAAGAATGTGTTCGAGAAGACACACAGGCTGACAACGTTTCGTGGAATCGTCAAAACGCCTAAAAAGTCGGCAGATGCCCGCGCTTTTTGCTTCACGGCTCGCACCCCTCAATCCAAATTGCCGCAGTTACGAGATTGCAATCAAGTCGAGCGCTCCGGGGGGTACCGGGATCCGACTGGGGCTTAAGAACTGGCGATGGGGATCGAAATGAAAAAAGTGGCTTTGTTGGCAACGGCGCTGGCAATGGTGACGGGTTCGGCTTTCGCGGCAGACATGCCGGTCAAGGCATTGAAAGCCCCGCCGCCGCCCGCCTTCGATCCCTGGGACATCGCTTTTGGCGGCGCGATCATGAGCGACTACATCTTCCGCGGTATCAGCCAGTCGAACCACAAACCGTCGGTCGCCGCCTATTTCGAGCCGCGCTACAACGTCACCAAGGACCTCCAGCTCTACATCGGCGTCGCCGGTGAGAGCATTTCCTTCCCCAACCGCGCCGCGGCCGAGATCGACGTCTACGGCGGCATCCGCCCGACCTTCGGTGCATTCGCTTTCGACATCGGTGTTTGGGGTTATCTCTATCCGGGTGGCACCTGCTTTTACGGCGCGCCGACCGACACCGCCGGCAACCCGCTTAGCGCGCAGTGCGCCGCCAACGCTCTGCTCAACGGCAACGTCATGAAGAAGGACGTGAGCTTCTTCGAGGTCTACGGCAAGGTGAATTACACCATCAACGACAACTGGACCGTTGGCCTGAACGAGTACTATACGCCGAGCTTCCTGAACTCCGGTGCGTGGGGCGACTATGTGTCGATCACCGCCAAGTACACGGCGCCGAGCACCTTTTTCGGCTCCAGCGGCGTCGGGATGTACGTCTCGGGTGAGTTCGGCCGCCAATTCCTGGGCACCTCCGACTCGTTCTATGGCACCGGCTTCGCTGCGCCGGGCTTCGCTGGTCCGTTCCCGAACGGCATCAAGTACGCCGACTACAACACCTGGAATATCGGCATCGGATTCACGTACAAGGTATTCACTCTCGACCTGCGTTACTCCGACACCGACCTTTCGAAGGCGAACTGCAACGCCTTCACCAGCGACTACACGGCAGGCTTCAACGGCAGCTTCAGCAACATCAATCCGACTGGCGTCGGCTCCAATTGGTGCGGCGCCGCCGGCATCGCCAAGCTGTCCTTCGACCTGACAGCGATGACCAACCTGAAGTAAGTTTCTTCCCGAAACGACTTGATGAGGGCGGCGGAGCAATCCGCCGCCCTTTTGCTTTGGGGTCGGGTCTCTTCGCAAACGTCATGCCCGGGGCTTGTTCCGGGCATCCACGTTCTTTGGCACTGCCGCGCAATGAGCGCGTAGATGGCCGGGGCAAGCCCGGCCGTGGCGACGCAGAAACACCGGTGAAAAGCCGCTGGCGCCTTGTCGCGAGGCAGACTCGGCATCCGTTCTGACGAGAACGCAGTAGGGATTGCCCTGCGCCTCAACGCGCCGCGCTCGGCTCCGCTGCAGCCCGTTCGCCGCCGAGGACGTGGATCGCACCGTCCTTCACCAGCGCCACCTTGCGGGTGTGGAAAGCGTCGAGCGTCGAGCGGTGGCCGATCGAGACGATGGTGGTCTGCGGTAGCTTCTCAGCGAGCAGCCGGTAGAGCCGGGCCTCGGAGGGTTCGTCGAGCGAGGCGGTGGCCTCGTCCAGGAACAGATAATCCGGCACATGCAAGAGCGCGCGGGCGAGCCCGAGGCGCTGCTGCTCGCCGAGCGAGAGCATCCGATTCCAGTGACCGTTCTCGTCGAGCCGCTTTGCCAGCCGCGGCATGCCGACCGCGTTCAGCGCCTCTGCGATCTTCTCGGGTGCGATCGCGCCACGCCCTGCGGGGTAGATTACGGCGTCGCCGAGCGGGCCGATCGGAAAATACGGCCGCTGCGGCAGCATCATTAGCTTGGCCTTCTCGGGAATCGCGATGGTTCCGGTGCCGAACGGCCAGATTCCGGCGATGGCCCGGAACAGCGTGGATTTCCCGGAGCCCGACGGCCCGGTCACCAGCACGCGCTCCGCCGGCTGGATCGCGAAGGCATCGGCCGCAACAAGCGGCTCGCCGTTCGGCAGCTTTACCAGCAACTGATCGAGACCGATTGCCTTGCCGCTCGATGGTGCAACGCCGATGGTCGGCTCGCGCGTCGCCGTGTGGGCCGCCGACTTGACCGACATCTCGAAACCGTCGAGACGGGCAATCACCGAGCGCCATTCCGCGAGCGAGCGATAGGCTGTGACGAAAAAAGAGAGCGCATCTTGCACGCTGCTGAACGCCGAGCCAGTTTGCATCATGTCGCCGAGCTGAATTCTCTTGGCGAAGTAAGCCGGAGCAACGACCACATAGGGAAAGATCACTGCAGCCTGGCTGTAGCTTGCCGTGAAGGCGGTCAGGCGCTTGGTCCGGCTCATGATCGCGTACCAGTTGCCGATGACGAAACCAAAGCGCTGCAGCAAATTCCCTCGCTCCGCGCTCTCACCTTTCAAAAGTGCGATCTGCTCGGAATTTTCGCGCACGCGGATCAGGTTGAAGCGGAAGTCGGCCTCAAAGCGCTGCTGCTCGAAATTGAGGTTGATCAGCGGGCCACCGATCCAGTGCGTCAGCGCCGTACCCAGGATCGCGTAGACCAGCGCACACCAGACCAGAAAACCGGGGACGATGATGTCTGTGCCGTAAATGTGCAGCGGCGCCTTGTCCGACAGACCCCAGAGGATGACGACGAACGAGGCCAGCGTCACGATCGACGACAGCAGGCCGAGCCCGAGGGTCAAGGTCTGCTCGACGAAATTCTTGACGTCCTCGGTGATGCGCTGATCCGGGTTGTCGGCGGGGTCGCCCTTGAGCTGGATGCGGTAATGCGTCGAGCCGCTCAGCCATTCGCCGAGATAATGCTGCGTCAGCCACCGTCGCCAGCGAATCTGGAGCCACTGGTTCAGGTAGAGCTTGTAGACCGCCAGTGCGACGAAGGTGAAAGCAAGGCCGAGAAAGATCCAAATCTCTCTGACGAACCGGTCCAATTCATATCCCTGGACCGCACTGAAGAATCGGTTCTGCCACTGACTGACGAGAACATTGATCGCCACCAGCGCCAGCTCCATGGCGATGACGGCGGCGAGCAGGCCGCGGCCGGCCCATTTGTCCTCCGATCGGAAATAGGGGCCGGCGATTCGCCAGACGATCGCGAGCGTGGCGCGGATGTTGTTCACAGAGCGGGGTCTCCTAGAGGGGATGTGCATAACGGCCCGGAGCCAAATGGCTGAGGCAATGGCGGAAACGGGCGCGCTTAGACTAAAGTCGCAAGATCTGCAATTTGCGTTGGCTTGTCGCAGCTTGCAACCCTAGCATGGGGCTCGACGGCGCAGGGCGGGGTGAACAGGGTTTCGCGAGCTTGTGAGCGGACGGGAACCGCCGCATTCGCGAGGAATTCGCGTCCAGCTCGGGGGTTATCGCTTCCAGCGTCAAGCAGGATCGGCTCTCCACGCGAGTCGCCTGCCGCAACATGCGTGGGGGAGGAAGACCATGTGGAATCAAATCTATGATCCGCTGCACAGCCCGGTGCTGTCGACGATCGCGGCAGCGGTGCCCGTCGTCACGCTGCTGGTCCTGATCGCGAGCGGGCGCGTCCAGGCCCACATCGCCGCAATCATCGCCGTGATCGTGACCAACCTGATCACGATTTTCGTCTTTACCATGCCCGCGAACATGTCGATCCGCGCCTCCGTGCTGGGCATCGTCACAGGGTTCTTCCCCATCGGCTGGATCGTCCTCAACGTCATCTTCCTCTACCAGGTGACGGTGACCACCGGGCGCTTCGAGCTCTTGAAGCGCGCGGTCGGCGGCGTCACCGAAGATCGGCGGCTGCAATTGTTGCTGATCGCGTTCTCGTTCGGCGCATTCTTCGAGGGCGCTTCGGGCTTCGGCACGCCGGTCGCGATCACGGGTGCGGTGCTGATCGGCCTCGGCTTCTCGCCGCTCGCGGCTTCCGGCCTGTCGCTGATCGCCAACACCGCACCGGTCGCCTATGGCGCGCTGGGCACGCCGATCCAGGGCCTTGCCTCCGTCACCGGGCTCGATCCCTATACCTTGGGTGCGATGGTCGGCCGGCAATTGCCGTTCTTCTCCCTGATCGTGCCGTTCTGGGTGGTGTGGGCGTTCGCGGGCTGGAGGGGCATGAAGGACGTCTGGCCGGCGATCCTCGTCACGGGCGTGTCGTTCGCGATCCCGCAATTCGTCATCTCCAATTACATCAATCCCTGGATCGTCGACATCGGGGCCTCGCTGATCTCGATGGGCGCGCTGATCCTGTTCCTGAAGGTGTGGCAGCCGAAGCAGCTCTGGTTATCGCCGGCGCTGCGCGGCCGCGACGAATCGGCCTCGACGATGGCGGCGGCAAAGCCGCTCGACAAGACGCCACTCACGCAGGGCGAGCTGTTTAATGCGTTGCTGCCGTGGATCATCGTCTGCATCGTGATGCTGGTCTGGGGCAGCGGCGCCTTCAAGGGCTGGGCGAACTCGATCTTCACCTGGAACTATCCCGTGCCCGAGCTGCACCAGATGATCAACAAGATGCCGCCGGTCGCGCCAGGGCCGACCAAGGAAAGCGCGGTGTTCGCCTTCACCTACCTGTCCTTCACCGGCACGGGCATGCTGATCGCGGCGATCATCTCCGGCTTCCTGATGGGCGTCGGTCCCGGCCGGCTCCTGACCGAATACGGCCGCACCATCCGGCTGTGCGCGATCTCGCTGATCACGATCTCGGCGATGCTCGCGATCGGGACGCTGACCCGGCTATCCGGTGTCGACGCGACGCTCGGTCTCGCCTTCGCCGCAACCGGCGTGCTCTATCCCTTCTTCGGCACGCTGCTCGGCTGGCTGGGCGTCGCACTGACGGGATCGGACACCGCCTCCAACGTGCTGTTCGGAAACCTGCAGAAGATCACCTCCGAGCAGCTCGGCCTGTCGCCGGTCCTGATGGCCGCGGCGAACTCCTCCGGCGGCGTGATGGGCAAGATGATCGACGCGCAGTCCATCGTGGTCGCCTCCACTGCGACCAACTGGTACGGCCACGAGGGCACCATCCTGCGCTTCGTGTTCTGGCACTCGATCGTGCTCGCCTGCCTCGTCGGTGTGCTCGTGACGTTGCAGGCCTATGTCTGGCCGTTCACGGCCCTGGTGCTGAAGTAGCCATCGGCGCCAGGCTGCGACGCAAATCCCCGCGCGGTTCGCCTCGCGGGGATTTTTGCATCTACATCCGCCTGCGCGAACTTCTCAAGGGCGTCGCCGTCTTATAGAAGGTGCGGCAAGTCAGGTGGTCGAGAGGTCTCATGGTTTCGCTCAAACGATTGACGTGTGCGGCAGTGGCAATGTTCGCGATGTCCACGCTTGCGCGTGCCGAGGAGGGGTTCCCGTTCGGCACCGAGATGACGCTGGAAGCGCTGCCGCAGCCCGGGTCGAAGCGGATACCGAACATCGAGATCGGCGACAATGGCGAGGTCGTGCTGGAGCTCTGGTGCAAGGGCGGCAAGGGCCAGTTCTCGGTCGCCGGCAACACCGTGATCTTCGTCCCCGGCCAGATCCAGGACCGGTCCTGTCCGCCTGCGAAGGCGCAGGCCGACGACGATCTCGTGGCCGCGCTCGGCAGCGTCGAGACTTGGAAGCGCCAGGGCGAGGTGCTCACGCTGGTCGGTCCCAAGCCGCTGCGCTTTCGCGTCAACGGGAATTGAGCGTGAGGCGCGCGAAACGTGAACCCGGAATCTGCAGATTGTGGCGCGAGATTCAGGGGCGCGATTGCGCACCATGGTTCGACGCTGGTGCGTCGCCCCGGAATGACTTCGTCACTTCCACACCGACTTGTCGGCGTCCCAGCGCTGACCCTTCAGCTCCCTGGCAAGCGCCTCGATCGAGCCGTTGTCGTCGGGCAGATCGCCTTCTTCGTCGGGGCTCGCGTCGTCGGACAGATTGAGCCTGGCGCCGGCGCTCTCATCGGCCGTGGTCGTCGCGGGGCTGCCGATCCAGAGCATCAGCTTGTCGGTCGTGCCGGGCTTGTCGGGCGAAACGAGCCCTGCGACCTCGATCGTGTCGGTGAGCTCTAGCGCCGGGTGATCCTGGTTCGGCCGCTTGAACACCAGCTTGAGCTTGCCGGTGGCGGGGTTGAAGCTCTGTGAGACCGGCTTTGCCGCGAGCGTCCTGCTCAGCACGCCCGCAACCGCGGTCGCGAGCTTGTCGCGGTTGATCTTGTCGCCGTCGCGCCAGTCGGCGGCGGGGAAGCGGATGGTGCGGTCCATCTCGGTCATGCCCGCGGTCCACCCGGCGGCGGTGACGCCGGGCATCGTCTTGAACTTTGCCAGCCGTGCGCCCGCGCGCTCCGGATCGACGGACATGTTGATGGTCTGCTCACCGGCGCGCAGGGCGTCGCAGCTGACATTGAGGCTGGCCAGCGTCACCTCGACCTCCTGGCCCTTCAGGCTCTTCAGGAAGTCGGTCGCGGCATCGAGCTTGACCTTGACCGCGATCGCCTCCGGCGAGACGTCGGTGAAATCCTTCGGCTGCGGCGTGATGCCGTCATCGGAGGTCTGGTTGTCCAGGAATTCCTTCTCGCTGAGATCGGAATTGTCGGACGAGGTGACCTCGGTCACGACCTGTCCGATCGTGATCTGACCGCGGAATTCGAACATGTCCCCGACCTGCTTGCGCAGCAGCTTGACACTGACGGGTGCCTTCGCGCCGAGGCTCTGCGTCGTGCCCGTCAGGTTCTGGCCTGCAACCTGAAGATTGACGACGAAGCGGTCCTTGCGGTCGGAATTCTTCGCCATCGGATAGCAGACGTCGAGCACGGCCGCCGTGACCGTCTTACCCTGACGCGTCTCCTTCAGGATCGCGTCGGCATTACCGTCCATCAGCCCGTCGATCGACGTGAAATAGCGCGTCTCGGTTCCACCCGGCGTCGTGGCCTTCGGTGATAGCTTCATCTGGGCGGAAGCGACCTCAGGCGAAACGGCGAGCAAGGCTGCCAAAAGGGCGGTCGAACAAACCAGGAGCGCGCGCATCGACGAAATCCTCGAGCCATCAGAATCGGCGCCACCGTAGTGGGTTTTGGCCGCCGGTTGAATCGGAAAGCGGAGGGGCAGGGTCGGCAAAAAAGAAGGCCGCCCGGAGGCGGCCTTCGCAACATTGTAAGGTGAGATGGGCGTTAGAAGCCGCCCATGCCGCCGCCGGCCGGCATGGCGGGCGGCGCTTCCTTCTTCGGCGTCTCGGCGACCATGGCCTCGGTGGTCACCAGCAGGCCGGCCACGGAGGAGGCGTCCTGCAGCGCGGTGCGGACCACCTTGGCGGGATCGATGATGCCCTTCTCGACCATGTCGACATAGGCCTCGGTCTGGGCGTCGAAGCCGAAGGTCTCGGACTTGTTCTCCAGGATATTGCCGACGACGATCGAGCCTTCCACGCCCGCGTTCTCGGAGATCTGGCGGATCGGGGCTTCGAGCGCCTTCAGCACGATGTTGATGCCGGCCTGGACGTCCGCATTGGCGTTGGAGAGGCGGCCGACCGCCTTCTTGGCGCGCAGCAGCGCAACGCCACCGCCGGGCACGATGCCTTCCTGCACCGCGGCGCGGGTGGCGTTGAGCGCGTCCTCAACGCGGTCCTTCTTCTCCTTGACCTCGATCTCAGTCGCGCCGCCGACGCGGATCACCGCGACGCCGCCGGCGAGCTTGGCGAGGCGCTCCTGGAGCTTCTCACGGTCGTAGTCCGAGGTGGTCTCCTCGATCTGAGCCTTGATCTGGCCGACGCGGGCCTCGATGTCGGGCTTCTTGCCGGCGCCGTTGACGATCGTGGTGTTCTCCTTGTCGATCACCACCTTCTTGGCGCGGCCGAGCATCTTCACCGTGACGTTTTCGAGCTTGATGCCGAGCTCCTCGGAGATCAGCTGGCCGCCGGTGAGGATCGCGATGTCCTCGAGCATGGCCTTGCGGCGGTCGCCGAAGCCCGGCGCCTTGACGGCTGCGACCTTGAGGCCGCCGCGCAGGCGGTTCACGACCAGGGTGGCCAATGCCTCGCCCTCGACGTCCTCGGCGATGATGACGAGCGGCTTGCCGGACTGCACCACGGCTTCGAGCACCGGCAGCATGGCCTGCAGGCCCGAGAGCTTCTTCTCGTGCAGGAGGATGTAGGCGTCCTCGAGCTCGGCGGTCATCTTCTCGGCATTGGTGACGAAGTAGGGGCTGAGATAGCCGCGGTCGAACTTCATGCCCTCGACGATGTCGACTTCGGTGTCGAGCGACTTGTTCTCCTCGACGGTGATGACGCCCTCGTTGCCGACCTTCTGCATCGCCTGGGCGATCATCTTGCCGATGGCGGCATCGCCGTTGGCCGAGATGGTGCCGACCTGGGCAACCTCGGAGGAGGCGGCGACCGGCTTGGCGCGCTTTTCGATGTCCTTGACTACCGCGGCAACCGCGATGTCGATGCCGCGCTTGAGGTCCATCGGGTTCATGCCGGCGGCAACCGCCTTGGCGCCTTCGCGCACGATGGCCTGGGCCAGCACGGTTGCGGTGGTGGTGCCGTCACCGGCGAGGTCGTTGGTCTTGGAGGCGACCTCACGCACCATCTGGGCGCCCATGTTCTCGAACTTGTCCTCGAGCTCGATCTCCTTGGCGACGGTGACGCCGTCCTTGGTGATGCGGGGTGCGCCAAAACTCTTCTCGATGACGACGTTGCGGCCCTTCGGGCCGAGCGTCACCTTGACGGCGTTGGCGAGAATGTCGACGCCGCGCAGCATGCGATCGCGCGCGTCTCCGGAAAACTTGACGTCTTTGGCAGCCATATCTGCAGTCTCTCGTGTTTGGTGTTGTGTCTGCCGCGCTTCCCTTCGTCATTACCGGGCTCGACCCGGCAATCCATCTTCAAGCGAAGAATGATGGATGCCCGGGTCAGGCCCGGGCATGACAGTAGGGATATTCAGCGGCCGTTCAGGCGGTTGGTCTTAGGCCAGCACGCCCATGATGTCCGACTCCTTCATGATCAGGAGCTCTTCGTTCTCGATCTTGACCTCGGTGCCCGACCACTTGCCGAACAGCACGCGGTCGCCGACCTTGAGGTCGATCGGGATCAGCTTGCCGGTCTCGTCGCGGCCGCCGGGTCCGACGGCGACGATTTCGCCCTGGGAGGGCTTTTCCTTGGCAGTGTCGGGAATGATGATGCCGCCCTTGGTCTTTTCCTCGGCGTCGATACGTTTAACCACGACACGGTCATGCAGCGGACGAAATTTGGATTTAGCCATGACGTTTCCCTTTGGAGGCTCGCTTCGGAAGTAGTGGAAGTGGGTTGGGGCGGCGCTTCCGCCCACCCTCTTGCCGAGGAGCGGACGGCGCGCTTAGCAATCGGGCTTTCCGAGTGCTAATAGTGCGCCCGGAAATATGGCTTGGCCGCGATCCTGTCAAGCAAAGGTGGTTAAGCGATTGGTGAGGCGGATATAGGATGGTGGCATTGGAAACTCGTTCGGGGCGCCGGCGTATCAAACGACGGCATTGCTCCGGCAGCGGTTTTGCGCTTGGCTGCGGCAGGGGTGCGGCCATGGTCTTGTTCGGGGGAATGCCATGATCAATTCAGCTCGCGCGCGCACGGTTGCCAATCTGGCCGCCGCGACTTGCCTGGCGCTATTGCTGGGCGCCTGCGGCGGCGGCATGAGCCTGCCGTCCTTCTCGTCGTCTTCGCCGCCGCCCGAGGCTGAGCCCGGCACCGGTCCGGAGATGCCCGCAACGATCCGTCCCGACGAGATCGTCGGCCGCTGGGGCCTCGCCTCGTTCCAGAATCCGGCCGACCGGGCCCGCACCGAGGCGGCCGCCCGGGCCCAGTGCAAGAATCCTTATGTGATCACCGCCGGCTCTTCCGGCGGCGTGATCATGCATCTGGCCGACCAGGCGACCCCGCAGGAGCTGCGGCTGAAGGGCTCCCCGAGCGGCAAGAATTACATCGGGCCGGCCGGCCCGACGCCGGGCGAGCAGGACCGCGAGATCATCTCCTTCGACGGCCGCGTGCTGATCACCCGTTTCATCGACAAGGACGCTGCCACCCGCTACGGCAACATGGTCTACGTCCGCTGCGCGCCGAGAGCGTGATTGACTTTTCCCCTTTCCCCTTGTGGGAGAGGTTGGCTCGCCGCGACAGCGGCGAGACGGGTGAGGGGTCTCTCTCCCCGAAATTCAACTTCATTTGAGTTCGCGGATACAGACCCCTCATCCGGCGCTTCGCGCCACCTTCTCCCACAAGGGGAGAAGGGAAGAAGGGCGCGCGATCGACGTCTCCAAAAACAAGAACGCCGGCCCCCAAGGCCGACGTCTCGTTCTTATCCTCGCGTCCGCTCAGTCGAACAGCGCGTCGATGTCGTCCTGCGAGGCGTGGCCGACGTCGCCGGCGAGCTTCGGGCCGTTGAGGAGCTTCTCGTCCTCGCTGCGGTTGTCGACATGCGCGGGCACATGGGCCTTGATCGCGTCGACGCCGCCCCAGATCTCCATCATCGCATTGATGTGCTGCTCGATGAACTTCATCGTGGTCATGACCTTGCTGATGCGCTGGCCGGTCAGGTCCTGGAAGTTGCAGGCTTCGAAGATCGAGATGACGCGTTCCTGGATGTCGTCGGCGAGCCGCTTCTGCTGATCGGCCGATTGCACCTTGGACATCGCGCTGGCCGCCTGGTCGATCGACTCGGCGGCTTCGAGGATTTGCTGGGTCGCCTGCTCGGTGCCGCCGACGACCGCGCCAAGCTCGCCATTGACCTTGGCCATTTCGCCGCCGTCGAAGCTCTTACCGTGCAGCGTCGCGATCTCGCGCTTGGTGCGGTCGATGGCGTCGTGGATGAGGTCGAGCTCGACCTTCAGCTTCTCGCACTGCTCGATCTGGGCCCGGTAGGTCTCGAGCATGGTGCGGGCCTCGGAGAGCTCGTGGGTGGTGGAGGCATCGATCGCCGCCATGGCGGCGCTGCCGGACAGCGGAATAGTGCCCTTCGCCATCTGTGCGCGGATCGCTCGCAACTCGGCCATGATCTCGCTGTGCATCGGGATTGCCTCTTCGGTTTCGTCAAGAATCGGCATCTCGCCACCGACGATGTCTTCGACACGGAAACGTTTGCGGTGAACAGCCATCACGATACTCCCCCACCTCACTCACGCGTCTTTGTAGGCAGAAGCGATTTAACACGAAGTTCACAGCAGGAACTGATGCGCGGCGTCGCGCCGCCGCGCAAGGACGCGATTAACCATGGCCTTGCTGCATTCACCGAAAATAAACGCTGATCGCCAAATTGCCCCGCGCTTGACGACGTGGTGAATCCAAACGCTGCTTCCGTTTACCAAACAAAACGGCTTTTGCTTTTTATTGACCACGCCGAGGGACGCGGATCAGCCGCCAGCTCTCCACGGCATGCGATCTAGACGAAACAGTACAGAGTACGTCGATGTTCAAGAAGATGTCCGTCGCGCTGCTCGGCAGCGCTTGCACCGTCATTGCGGGCGCAAACAGCGCCAGCGCCTTCGACAACAGGATGCCGAACGATCCGCCCGCAGTGCTCTATGCGCCGCAGATACCGCAGGCGCCAGTGCGCGTCGCCTCCAATTCAAACATGGGCGGCGGCTTCATCGAGTTTCTATTCGGTGACGGTCCCGGTCGTGGTCCGGCCTACGCGCCCGAGCGGCCGGTGTATCAGCAGCAGCCGGCCTATTACGACCAGCGCCGTCTGCCGCCGATGGGCGAGCCGCAGATGCAAGGCGCGCTTCCGCAAGGTGCGGTCCAGCAGGACGCGGTCGATCCGCGGCAGCGTCCGTTCGATCCGAAATTCGAGAAGCAACTCGTCGACTATAGCGGCAAGGAAAGTCCCGGCACGATCGTGGTCGATACGCCGAACAAGTTCCTCTATCTGGTCGAGGGCAATGGCAGGGCAATGCGTTACGGCATCGGTGTGGGTCGTCCCGGCTTCACCTGGTCGGGCGTGAAGTCGATCACGGCCAAGCGCGAATGGCCAGACTGGACGCCGCCGGCGGAAATGCTCGCGCGCCGCCCCGATCTGCCCCGGCACATGGAAGGCGGCCCGGAAAATCCGCTCGGCGCCCGCGCGATGTATCTGGGCTCTACGCTCTATCGCATTCACGGCTCCAACGAGCCCTGGACCATCGGCACCAACGTCTCCTCCGGCTGCATCCGCATGCGCAACGAGGACGTCATCGACCTCTATAGCCGCGTCAATGTCGGCACCAAGGTCGTGGTGATGTGAAGCGTCATGCGCTCGATGTGAGCCGACTACTCCGCGTGTCGCGCCAGCTCGCGATGCCCGGCATCGAAGGCGTTGCGTGCCGCCGGCGTACGCCTTCAGCTAGCGTCTATGCTCGCTGGCGGTGACGCGTCGACCCGAGACGATGGGCAAGCGAGCGGCGACGACGAGTTGACGAATGGGAATGCGGTGTGCGAGCGGAGCGGTTCAACCGCCGCGCCGACCGCTCCGCCTTCCTGACACGCTCGTGCAGTCCCTCCAACTCGTACAATTCGGTGATGAGATGTGTTGTCATGTCGGACAAGGTTGCAATGCGCTGCTGAAGTGGACTCATTTCTAAAACCCCAACTATAACCAGAGAGGCAGCCACGTCGGTGTGTGTGGCATGAGCAACGTGTTCTTCAAGTTGAACACCCATGTCCAAATTTGGAAATCCGGGAGTCTACGGCCGCGCGTGTCAGAAGGCGATTTCGTGTTTCATGGTGAACTCGGCGCGTCCGGCCGGTCAGCTCCGTGCAATGCAACAAGAGGCGCATTAGTCATATGTATCGATCGGATTCTCTGCGCGACCTGGCAGCGAGGGCGCTTGAGTTATCCGGCAAAAGAAAACGGCCGCCTAAAGGCGGCCGCTGCGCATCTATCGGGCGAATTGCTCACGCGTAATCGCTGCCGCCGTCGTCGCCGCCGTCGAAATCGCTGTCGTCGGCCAGATCCATGTTGTCGTCGCGATCGTCGTCGTAGCTCTGATCGCTGTTGTTGTCCCGGTCGTTCGACGCCTGGTCGAAGAAGCCCTGGCGGGAGTCGCGATTCGAGCCGATGTCATTGAGGCCCGCGTCGCGCGCGAGCGAGCCGCCCGACTGATCGCTGCCGCCCCAGGGGCTGCGGTCGCCCAAGGCGTTGGTGTCGCCAAAAGCCTGCTGATGCGGTCCGCCCATCATGCCGCGGATGCTGGAGAGCAGCAGCGAGCCGCCGACGACGCCGGCTGCAGCCGCCGCCGCCGTGCCGAGGAACGAGCCACCACCACCGCCGATAGGAGGCGCGCCATAGCCCTGACCCGGACCTTGGCCATAGGCTTGTCCGTAAGGCGGCTGACCATAACCCGGCTGGCCTTGCTGCATCGCCTGGCCGCTGTTCCAGACCGGCCGCGAATCGCGCGGCGGCACGTTCGGCACAGAACCGCGCGACCAGCCGCCGCCGAATAGCGTGTCACGCATGGTATCTAGGAAGCCGCCGGACTGCGCCTGCTCGGGCGCCTGCCCCGCTTCCAGCTCCTGGATGCGGCTGTGGGCGCGCTTCAGCGCTTCGTCCTGCAACAGCACGGTCTGGACCAGCGCGTAGATCGCACCGGGTGCCTTGCGCAAGCCGTCGGAGATCGCGGCGATCGCGTCGGGATCGCGCGGTGCATTTTCCAGTTTGGTAAGCCGGTCGAAAAGCTCGTCGACGAGCTGGCGTTCCTGCGGCGTCATGATCTGTCTCCTTCGCGCAAAACCAAGCGCGAGGCAGATGTAGGGTTCCATTGTGGCCCCAACAGTGCCGGCCGGATTAAATTTCGGTATGCGACAAGCTGCCTCGCACCGCCGTTTCGGCGATTTCACCCCAGCGTGACGCCACTGTCCGCTAGCAGACGTGGGAATGCGTCGCTGGCGAGATAAGCGTGCTCGCGTTCGCGCACATCCGTCATCGGGTCGAGGCCAACAAGGACTTCATCGACGAATCCGGGATGACACATCACGAGACCACCGTCGGGGAGGCCTTCCAGGAACTGCCGCATCAATGCGCCGAAATCGGCCGCCCGCGTGAAGTCGTAAGCGCCGGCGAAGCCTGGATTGAAGCTGAGGCCGGCGCTGCCGGCGCGGCGGCGGAATTGGGCACTGAGGATATCGAGCACCATGGCCTTTGGTGAGGCCAGCCGCCGCGCCAGCGGCAGGTTGCGGCCGCCCTGGCGTACCCAAGCGTTCGGTGCGGTCTCGCTAACGGCATCGACAAAGCCGTCGCGCACCTGCGGATAGAGCTGGACGTGCTGGTGGCCGTCGACGAAGTCGGGCGCACGCCCGAATGCTTCCATGAAAGCTGCGAGCTGCGCCTTCACCTCGTTGCGAAAGAATTCGCGGTCGAGCCGTCGCATCAGTGCGGCGCGCAGCAGCTTCGGAAAGGCCAAGAACATGTCGCCGTCGAGTGGACGGAAATGCATGGTGAGCGGCCGGAACGGTGCCGACAGCGTCACGTGGAGGCCGATCGCGCAATGCGGGCTCGATTTGGCTGCCGCCTCCAGCGCTTCGATCTCGCTGCGCGCGATCGCAGGTCCCACCATCATCACCGACGTGGCGTTGAGGCGGCCGCGTTCGATCAGGTCGCGGATGGCGCGATTGACGCCCGCGCTGATACCGTAATCGTCGGCGCAGAGCCAGATTCGCCGCAGACTCGCGGCCGCGCTCATTCGGCCGCCGTCCGCTTCGAAGCGTCGTCGGCGTTGTCGGTCTCGAAGCGCTTTTCGCTGTGCTCGGCGACGAAGTAGATCGGGCGCGCCTTTAGCTCGGAGAGGATCTTGCCGATATATTCGCCGACGATGCCGATCATGATGAGCTGCACGCCGCCGATGGTCATCAGGCCGACCACGAGCGAGGGATAGCCGGGCACCTGCTTGCCAGTCGTGAACACCTCCCAGAGGATCGAGAGGCCGAACAGGAAGGCGATCCCGGCGAGCACCACGCCGAGCAGGCTGGCGAAGCGCAAGGGAGCGACCGAGAATGAGGTCAGGCCCTCGATCGACAGGCCGAGCAGGCGTGCGGCGTTGAAGGTGGTGGCGCCATGGGCGCGCGGCGCCGGTTCGTAGTCGACGCGGATCTGGCGAAAGCCGATCCAGCTGGCCAGTCCCTTGAAGAAGCGGTTACGCTCCGGCAGCTGTCTCAGCGCTGCGACCGCCCGCGGCGAGAGCAGGCGGAAATCGCCGGCGTCCTCGGGAATCTTCTGCCGCGCGCCCCAATTGATCAGGGCGTAGAAGCCGTGCACGGCGAGCCGGCGCAGGAAGCTTTCGTTGTCGCGATGCGCCTTGGCGGTATAGACGACGTCGTAGCCGTCATCGATCCAGTGCCGCACCAGCTGCTCGACCAGGGCCGGCGGATGCTGGCCGTCGCCGTCCATGAACATGACGGCGCCGAGCCGGGCATGGTCGAGGCCGGCCATCAGCGCCGCCTCCTTGCCGAAATTGCGCGACAGCGAGACCACCTGGACGCCGATTGCGTCAGCCGGCAGGCTGCGGGCGATCGACAGCGTCGCATCCGCGCTGCCGTCGTCGACATAGACGACCTCGCAGGCCAGGCGATAGCGCTGCCGCAAGGTCTTCGCGAGTTCGCAGATCCGCTGGTGCAGGGCGGCGAGGCCCGCCGCCTCATTGTAGACGGGGACGACAATCGACAGTCCCTTCGCGGCGGCGCTGGCCGCGGTGGTCGTCATGCCGGAAACGTCAGAGCCCAGCGTCATCGTTCAAGGTTCCAAGGCGTTTAGGTCTTATCAACAGCATATGGTAGCTGCGGTTTGCTGTCGCTACGCTGAACGAAACTGAGGCTCACCGCCCCAGGAAGGCCTCGAGCTTGGCGAACAGCGGATTCTCCCGGTCGAACACGTAGTCGAGCGAAACCACCGAGACGGTCTCGGCGCCATGCTCGCGCAGGAAGCTCGCCAGCGCATAGAGCTGGCCCGGGGGACAGTGCAGCGTCAGCATGCCTGACGAGGTCGGTCCGCCAAACGGGGCCGCGACGCCGAACCGGCTGTGGGCCTCGCCGAGCAGGGCGGCGTCGCACTGCCGAAAGCGGGTGCGGACCTCGCGGTACTTGTTGGCGCGGGCTCGCGCCGCAATGTGATCGAGGATGACGCGCGCAGTCTCGCGTGCCTGCGACGACCAGTCGGCCTCTTTGGAGGCGACCAGATTGGCCTGGCTGCGCAGGATCACTCCATCGTCGAGCACCCGCAAGCCATTGGCGGCGAGCGTCGCACCGGTCGTCGTGATGTCGACGATCAGCTCGGCACTGCCCGCCGCGGGCGCGCCTTCGGTCGCGCCGGCGCTTTCGACGATGCGGTAGTCCGTGATGCCGTGGCTCTGGAAAAAGGCGCGGGTCAGATTGATGAACTTGGTCGCGACCCGCATCCGCATGTGATGTTGCTCGCGGAAGCCGGTGGTGACGTCGTCGAGGTCGGCCATGGTGCGGACGTCGATCCAGGCCTGCGGCACCGCGACGACGACATCGGCATAGCCGAAGCCGAGCCCCTCGATCAGCGACACGCGCTTGTCGGCGTCCGCGATGTTCTCGCGCACCAGATCTTCCCCGGTGACGCCGAGATGCGCAAAACCGCGGGAGAGTTGCGAGGCGATCTCGCTCGCCGAGAGATAGGCGACCTCGACATTGTCGAGACCCGCGATGGCGCCGCGATAGTCGCGGGCGCCGCCGGCCTTCGACAGCTTGAGCCCGGCGCGGGCGAAAAAGGCTTCGGTGTTTTCCTGAAGGCGGCCCTTGGAGGGAACGGCCAGAACGAATGGCGCGCTCATGACTTAAGCTCCCACCTTGCGGCCGATCTTGGCCAGCGCGTCTACCCAGACCGAGAAGCCGACCGCGGGAATTGGCTGCACGGAGCCGAGCTGGGTCATCAGCCCGTCATAGCGGCCGCCGGCGACCAGCGGCTCGGCGCCATTACCCCTGTGATGCAATTCGAACTCGAAACCGGTGTAATAGTCGAGCCCGCGGCCGAACGCGGTCGAGAAACGCGTCAGCTTCACGTCGATGCCGCGCGCAGCCATGAAGCCGACCCGGCTCTCGAACTGGTCGATCGCAGATGTGAGATCGAGCTTGGCATCCGCAGTCAGTGCACGCAGCTTTGCGACGGCATCGTCGGGATTGCCTGCGATCGACAGGAAGCGTTTGAGCACGGTGATCGCCTCGCGCGGCAATGCGCCACCCTTGAGGGTCGATTGCTCGAGGAAGCGGTCGGCAATCTCGGCCGTGGTACGGCCGCCGACATTGGTGGTGCCGGCGATCGACATCAAATCGGTGACGAAGGCGAGCGCCGCCTTGCGGTCCGAGCCGGCCAGCGCAGCGAGCACGCCCTCATATTCGCTGCGGGTCGCGGTGGCCGCGGCCGCCAGCCGCTCCAGATCCTGCTCCAGGCTGATCTTGCGGTTGAAATCCTTGACCAGGCGGCGGCGCCAGACCGGATAGAGATCGAGCGCGTCGAGCAGGGCATTGAACAGCGCGACGTCACCGGTGCGGATCTCGACGTCGCCGACACCGAAGGCGGCAGTTGCCTCCAGGGCCAGCGCCAGCATCTCGGCATCCGCCGCAGCGCGGTCCTGACGGCCGAAGGACTCGATGCCGGCCTGGAGAAACTCGCTGGTCTGGCCGCTGCGGTATCGAAACACCGGGCCGAGATAGCTGAACCCGGCCGCTTGGCCGGCACGGCCAGAGGCAAGGTAATCGCGCGCCACCGGAATGGTCAGGTCCGGGCGCAGACAGAGCTCCTCGCCCGAAAGGTCCGTGGTCAGGTACAGGCTCTTGCGGATGTCTTCGCCCGAGAGGTCGAGGAACGGCTCGGCCGGTTGCAGGATGGCGGGCTCGGCCCTGACATAGCCCGCCTGCGCGAACGACAACAGCAGCGTATCCGCCCAGGCGGCGGAGCCGGCAGCATTTGAGGTGGCGGTCGCGGTCATAATAGGGGTCCATCGTCCCGGTGGAACCGGGCAGGCAAGGGAAGGGACGGGAATTGCCGCAGCCCTTAGCATGGCCCGAAAGCGGTTTCGACCTCCAAAGGATCAATCGCTTAACGGGTGGGCAATTCCCGGCTCAAGTGGACTTGCCCCAATCGCCCAGCACCGCCTGCACCAGCGTCAGCGCAGCCACCGCGGCGGTGTCGGCCCGCATGATCCGCGGGCCGAGCGCCAACCGCAGGATTCTCGGCTGCCGCAGCAGCAGCGCCCGTTCCTCCTCGGCAAAGCCCCCTTCCGGGCCGATCAGCACGTCGATACCTTTGCCGGCCTCGCGCGCGTTCTGCAGGCTCTGAACGGGGTTTGCGACCGCGGCCGCCTCATCGCAGAAGATCAGCAACCGGCCTGCGGCGCGCTGGCTGAGATACCGCTCCAGCGGCACCGGCTCGGCCACCGAGGCGATGCTGAGGATACCGCATTGCTCGGCCGCCTCGACGACGTTGGCGCGCATTCGCTCGGTGTTGACCCGGGAGGCCTGGGTGAACCGGGTCAGGACCGGCTGAAGCGTGGCGGCGCCCATCTCGATGGCCTTCTGGACCATGTAATCCAGCCGGGCATGCTTGAGCGGGGCGAACACGTAGGCCACGTCAGGCAGCCCGTCCTGGGGCCGGGTCTGCTGAAGGATCACGAGGCCATCCGGGCGTTTGCGGCCTTCGATGGCAGCCTGCCACTCGCCGTCCCGGCCGTTGAACGCCAAAACCTCGGCCCCGGCGGCCAGCCGGAGCACGTTGCCCAGATAATTGCTCTGGTCGCGGTCGAGCGGCACCCTGGCGTCTTGGGCGAGGGGGGCGTCCACGAACAGGCGAGGGGCGCGAAAATCGTGGGAAGGCATAGTTCAAAGATCCAATTTGCCGCTGTTCTTAACCGAAGCCAGTATTTTTGGGGGTAAATATCGCCGAATTGGTGCGTCTCCGCGCCGCGCTCTTGCCCTATTCAGCGGGTTGTTAAGCGCCGGCGGGAATCGTAAAAACGCGAACACGCTGGTTGCGCTTCGATTGGAAGAAGCCGAACCCCGTAAGCTCCTGCCGGAGAGACTGCCTTCATGATCCGTCATCTGATGGTTCCGATCACTGCCGCCATGGTCGCCATGGGTGCTGCGGGCGCTAATGCGCAAAGCGCGTTCCCGGCACCGCTGCCAAACCAGGCCGCCACCAGCTCCGCCTTTCCGCCCGTGAACGGCTCGGCACCCGTTGCCTCCGTCGGCACGGCGCCGCAGTCATCCTTTCCCGTGAACGGCGCCGCGCCGATCGGCGGTGCCGGCGCTTTCAGCGCAGCTCCGCCGACGCAAGGCGGTCCGGGCGAGGACTGCATGAAGGCCTTCATTCCGCTCCGCGAGGAGGCCGAGAAGCGCGGCAAGCTGATCAAGGCCGCGAGCGACCGTCATGCGCCGCCGGACGAGGCCTGCAAGCTGATCGGCAATTTCAGCCAGGCTGAGCTGAAGATGATCAAGTACATCGAGTCCCACGCTGCGAAATGCGGAATCCCGCCGCAGATCGGCGAGCAGATGAAGACCGGCCACAAGAACACCGAGGCCATGCAGAAGAAGGTCTGCATGGTCGCGCAGCAGATGCAGCAGCAGCAGGCGCGCCCGGCCGGCCCATCGCTGAGCGAGGTGCTCGGTTCGGGCTCGGCGCCCGAAGCCAATGCCGGCAAGAAGGGCGGCAGCACCTTCGATACGCTCAACGGCAACGTCCTGACCCGATGAGCGATACATCCGCCCGCGTTGCCGACTCTACAGGCAACTGGGTCGATACGCTCGCGCCGCGATGGACGCGGCCTTATTTGCGCTTGTCCCGCTTCGACCGTCCGATCGGCTCCTGGCTGCTGTTGATGCCGTGCTGGTGGTCGGCGGCGCTCGCCGCCGGCATGGCGCACGAGATCCGCGGCCTGCCGCTCACCATCGTGCTGTTCTTCATCGGCGCCTTCGTGATGCGCGGAGCCGGCTGCACCTGGAACGACATCACCGACCGCGACCTCGATGAAAAGGTCGAGCGCACCCGCTCGCGGCCATTGCCGTCAGGGCAGGTGACCACGAAGCAGGCGCTGGTCTTCATGGTCGCACAGGCGCTGATCGGTCTCGTGGTGCTGTTGCAGTTCAACCGCTTCGCGGTCCTGACCGGCATCGCCTCGCTCTTGATCGTCGCGATCTACCCCTTCATGAAGCGCATCACCTGGTGGCCGCAGATCGTGCTCGGGCTGGCCTTCTCCTGGGGCGCGCTGATGGGATTTGCCGTCACCTTCGGACGCATCGACGTCACCGCACTCGTGCTCTATGCCGGCGCGATTTCATGGGTGATCGGCTATGACACGATCTACGCGCATCAGGACGCGGAGGACGACGCGCTGATCGGCATCAAATCCACCGCGCGCCTGTTCGGCGCGCATACGCACCAGGCGCTGATCCTGTTCTATGGCTTTGCGGTGATGCTGATCGGCGTCGCGCTGGCTTCAGGTGATGCGGGCTGGCCGGCCTGGCTCGGCCTTGCGGCCTTCGCCGTTCATCTGGCGTGGCAGATCGTGCGGCTGAGGATCCACGACCCCGAACTGTGCCTGCGCCTGTTCAAGTCGAACCGCGATGCGGGGCTGTTGCTATTTGCAGGATTACTCGCCGACGCTGCAATACGGGCGGCGTAGTTGCCACTCAATCCCTTGCAATGATCTCGCGTTCGCCCTGATGAACGGTGAGTTCGCGCGCGATGCCGGTGCGCCGGCGCATCAAGAATTTCGGGCGGCGGGCGCGGATCGCATTGGCGCGGCGGCGGCGCGGCGCGGGTTTGCGTGCGCCTTCGTCGAGCTGCGGAAGCGCGAAGATCTCGCTCCAGATCGCCCAGGCTTGCGCGATCTCGTCGGCATCGGCGCCGACCAGCAGCGGAATGGAGAGCGAGGGATCGCGATGCACGAGCACGAGGGTCTGCACCTCGTCACTGCCGCGCAGCGCGACGCCGGTGAAGTCGCTGACACGGACGTTGATGGCCATCTGCATGCCGCGAACGGCACGGCGCAGCACGACACGCTCGCGATGAAGCTCGATCTGCCGGACATGTCCGTCGGCGCGCGGATCGTGCGCATCGAAGCGGACGGGAAGGGAAAGAGGGTCGAGCCGCAAGGAGCGGCTCGACCCGGCGGGAGCGACCCCGCATGTTGCTGTTTGACGCCTCACGGCTTTAGTTCTCCCCGCCGGGATTATGTTCCCGGTCGATGCGAGGACCTTAGCGCGCGCCTTTCCGAAACCGCTTAAAAAGGCTGGTTAACCCACCGTCACTGCTGCTCATGATTGACAAGACCTTGGCGCGCATGATTGACGAGACGTTGCGCGAGAGCTGCGAATCTGAGCTTTTGGCGGGCTGAAAATGCTTGAAGTCCGCGCCATCAGGGCACATCTGTGGGTTCCGGTCCCGAGCCCGCCCCAACAGGATTTCGTTCGTGAACTCTTCACCATCCGCAAGCTCGACGCTTTCGACCCAAATGTCGTCGCAGGCCCATCGCGACCTGTTCGATCAGTCCGCGCTCTCCGATCTCGCGCAGCGGCTGGTCGAGGCCGCCAAGCGCGCCGGCGCTGATGCAGCCGATGCCGTCGCAGTGCGCGGCGTCTCGCAGGGCGTCGAGGTGCGCGACGGCCGCGTCGAGGAATCCGAGCGGTCCGAGGGCGACGATGTCGGCCTGCGCGTGCTGGTCGGCCAGCGCCAGGCGGTGGTCTCGACCAATGACGTCAGCGGCGATGCCGTGACCAAGCTCGCCGAACGCGCGGTGGCGATGGCGCGTGTTGCGCCCGACGACAAATATGTCGGCCTCGCCGATCCCGCGCTGCTCGCGCGCGACTTCCCCGATCTCGACCTGCTCGATCCCAACCTGCCCACGAGATCTGAGCTCGAGCGCCGCGCTCTTGCGGCCGAAGCTGCGGCGCTCGGCGTGAAGGGGGTGACCAAATCCGGCGGCGCCTCGGCTTCCGCCGGCATCGGCGGCATGGTGCTCGTCACCTCTACCGGCTTCCACGGCTCTTACCTGCGCTCCAGCCAAGGCATTTCCGCCGCCGCCATATCGGGCGAGGGCACCAGCATGGAGCGCGACTACGACTTCACCTCGGCGCCACACGGCGCCGATTTGTTGTCGCCGGAAACCGTCGGCCGGTCCGCCGGCGAGCGCACGGTGGCGCGCTACAATCCGCGCAAGGTCGAGACCTGCAAGGTGCCCGTCGTGTTCGATCCGCGCGTTGCGGGCTCCCTGGTCGGCCATCTCGTCGGCGCCATTAACGGCGCCTCGATCGCGCGCAAGACCAGCTTCTTGAAGGACAAGCTCGGCCAGCAGCTGTTCGCGAAGAACATTCGCATCGTCGACGATCCCTTGCGCAAGCGCGGCCTGCGCTCGCAGACGTTTGACGCCGAAGGCGTCGCGGTGAAGAAGATCGCGCTGGTCGACGAGGGCGTGCTGACGACCTGGCTGCTCGACTGCGCCACCGCGCGCGAGCTTGGCCTCACCACCACCGGCCACGCCCATCGCGGCGTCTCCTCCTCGCCGTCGCCCGGGCCGTACAACCTGCATCTCGAGCCCGGCACGCCGACGCCGGCCGAGCTGATCGCCGACATCAGCCAAGGCTTCTACGTCACCGACCTGATCGGCTCCGGCGTCAACGGCGTCACCGGCGATTACAGCCGCGGCGCCTCCGGCTTCTGGATCGAGAACGGCGAGATCACCTATCCCGTCAGCGAGGTGACGATCGCCGGGCATCTGTTCGAGATCTTCAAGTCGATGCAGCCGGCGAACAATCTCGAATTCCGCTACGGCATCAATGCGCCGACGGTGCGCATCGAGGGTTTGACGCTTGGCGGACGCTGACGCGCAATCCCCCGATGCGACCATCCTGACACGCGATGCGGCGCTGCTGAAGGACGCGGTGCGGGACGCAGGCGCGCTGGCGCAATCGATGTTCCGCACCGAGCTGAAGAAGTGGATCAAGGGGGCATCCTCGCCGGTGTCGGAAGCCGACATCGCGGTCAACGATCTGCTCGAAACGCGCTTGCGCGCTGCGACGCCCGACTATGGCTGGCTGTCCGAGGAAAGCGCCGACGATGCGGCACGGCTGTCGCGGCGACTGACCTGGATCGTCGATCCCATCGACGGCACGCGCAATTATCTGGGCGGTCATGACGATTGGTGCGTCAGCGTCGCGCTGGTCGAGGATGCCTCACCGGTGCTTGCCGCGGTGTTCGCTCCGGCGCGCGATGAATTCTTCTTCGCGGTCCGCGGCCAGGGTACAACGCTGAACGGCGAGCCGGTGCGGGCGACGTCCGGGTCCGAGCTCGACTTCGCGCGCGTCGCCGGCCCGAAGCCGCTGGTCGAGCGGCTCAATGCCACGGGCGGCGAGATCAAGCTGCATCCGCGAATCGGCTCGCTCGCGCTGCGTCTGTGCCGGGTCGCCGATGGCGCGCTGGATGCGGCTTTTGCGGGCGGCAACAGCCAAGATTGGGACCTTGCGGCGGCCGATTTGATCGTGCAGGAAGCGGGTGGTAAGATGAGTGACCTCTCCGGAGAACCCATCCTCTATAACCGCCGGGAAGTGGCGCACGGGGTGCTGGTGGCAGCGGGACGCGATCGTCATGCGGGCATTGTCGCGCATTTTCGAAACCGCCCCTTGCCCTGAGCGCTTCGTCGTGCTTGTCGAACACTGCTTTGCCGGGCAGCCCGTTAGGAAGAGAACCCATGCCAGATAGTGCCCCGCAACAACTGCTTCATCTCGTTATCGGTGGCGAGCTCGTCGATCTCGAGCACAACACTTTCAAGAACCTCGACGATGTCGACATCGTCGGCCTCTATCCGAACTACGCCACCGCGCACGCGGCCTGGCGAGCCAAGGCGCAGAGCACGGTCGACAACGCCCAGATGCGCTATTTCATCGTCCATCTCCACCGCCTGCTCGACCCCAATCAAGAACCGGCGCGTTGAAAAAACTGCTTCGCAATACGCTGCGAAGCAGCTTTATTCAGCGTGCCGTCGGGGTCCTGGCGGCTGAATATCTGCGTCTGGTCTGGCGAACCAACAAGTTCAGGTTCGATCCGCCTGACGTCTATGACCGCGTCGAGCCGCAGATCCCGGCGATCTTCGCCTTCTGGCACGGCCAGCATTTCCTCACCCCCTTCATCAAGAACAAGGATTGGTACCGGGCCAAGGTGCTGATCTCCCGTCATCGCGACGGCGAGTTCAATGCGATCGCCGCCGAGCGGCTCGGCATCGGCACCATCCGTGGTTCCGGCGATCACGGCGGCGCCTTCCACCGCAAGGGCGGGGTCGGCGCCTTCAAGGAAATGGTGCGGACGCTCCAGGACGGTTGTAATGTCGCGCTGACCGCCGATGTCCCCAAACGCTCGCGCGTGGCCGGGCTCGGCATCATCATGCTGGCACGGGAATCGGGGCGGCCGATCATGCCTTTCGCGATGGCGACCAGCCGCTTCATACGGCTCAAGAACTGGGACCGCACCACCATCAATTTGCCATTCGGACGAGGCGCATTGGTCGGCATCAAGGAAATCCACGTTCCACCGGATGCCGACGCCGCAACCATGGAAGCGCTTCGGCTGGAGCTGGAGGAGACGTTGAACGAGGCGACCCGCCGCGCCTATGCGCAACTCGGGCGCCCGGGACCGGAAGATGCCTGACCCGCTGCCGATGACGCTGCGAATGTATCAGCGCCTGGCCTCCGGCCTGGTGCCGCTCGCGCCCGCGCTGATCAAGCGGCGATTGAAGCAGGGCAAGGAGGATCCCGCGCGCGTCGGCGAGCGTCGGGGCTTGTCGCGGGACGTGCGGCCACATGGCCCGCTGGTCTGGATCCACGGCGCCAGCGTCGGCGAGGTTCTGGCTGCGGCAGCGCTGATCGAGCGGCTGCGCGATCTCAATCTGCGCATCCTGCTCACCTCCGGCACCGTCACCTCGGCGGCCGTGGTGGCGAAGCGCTTCCCGCCCGACGTCATCCATCAATACGTGCCGTATGATTCCCCGCGCTACGTCGCGCGCTTCCTCGATCATTGGAAGCCGTCGCTGGCGCTGTTCATCGAATCCGATTTGTGGCCCAACCTGATCCTCGCCTGCGCGGCGCGCCGGGTGCCGATGGTGCTGATCAACGGGCGGATGTCGCCGCGCTCGTTTCCGCGCTGGCGGCGCATGCACGGCACCATCTCGGCGCTGCTGTCCCGGTTCGACATTTGTCTGGCACAATCAAAGACGGATGCCGAGCGCTTTGCCGCGCTCGGCGGCCGCGACGTCCTCACCACCGGCAATCTCAAGCTCGACGTCCCGGCGCCGCCGGCCGATCCCGCCAGGCTCGAGCGGCTGATGGCGATGACGCGCGGGCGGCCGATCATCGTCGCGGCCTCGACCCATCCGGGCGAAGACGAGATGCTGATCGCGGCGCACCGCAGCCTCGCCGGCTTCTTCCCGCAGCTCCTGACCGTGATCGTGCCGCGCCATCCGGACCGCGGCTCCTCGATCGCGGGTCTGATCACCGCCTCGGGCCTCAAGCCGGCATTGCGCTCGCGCGAGGAGCTGCCGGCGGCGACGACCGACCTCTATGTCGCCGACACCATGGGCGAGCTCGGCCTGTTCTATCGCCTTTCGCCGATCGTCTTCATGGGCGGATCGCTGATCCATCATGGCGGCCAGAATCCGATCGAGGCGATCAAGCTCGGTGCCGCCATCATCCATGGTCCGCACGTCTTCAATTTCGCCGATGTCTACGAGACGCTCGACGGGCGCGGCGGGGCGCGCCAGGTCGACACGCAGGAAGCGCTGGTCAAGCAGCTCGGCCAATTGCTGGCCGATCCCACCGCGCGCGACAAGATGCAGCGCGCAGGCGAGGGCGTGGTCGAGCAGCTCGGCGGCGCGCTCGATCGCACCATGGCGGCACTCGAGCCCTACCTGTTGCAACTGCGGATCGAGATGGGAGCCGCCAATGCGTGAGCCGGCCTTCTGGTACCGGCCACGCTCCCCGCAGTCGCATGTCCTCAGTCCTCTGGGTGCGCTCTACGGCGCGGTCACTGCGCGTCGCATGGCGCGCCAGGGCTTTGATGCCGGCATTCCCGTGATCTGCGTCGGCAACTACCATGTTGGCGGTGCCGGCAAGACGCCGACCGTACTGGCGTTGACCAAGCTACTGCGCGAGCTCGGTGAGACCCCGGTGGTGCTCAGCCGCGGCTATGGCGGACGCCTGAAAGGTCCGATTATGGTCGACTGCGCGCGTCACACCGCGTCCGACGTCGGCGACGAGCCGCTGATGCTGGCGCGCGAAGTCCCCGTCGCGGTCGCGCGCGATCGCCTCGAGGGCGTCGCGCTGGCGAAGTCGCAAGGCGCCACAATGATCCTGATGGACGACGGCTTCCAGAACCCGCGTCTGCACAAGGACGCCTCGCTGATCGTGATCGACAGCGAGCGCGGCCTCGGCAACGGCAAGGTGTTTCCCGCCGGTCCCCTGCGCGCGCCACTGCAGGCGCAGCTCGCGCGCACCGATGCGCTGGTCCTGATCGGCGATGGCCGTGCCGCGAACGATGTCGCGGCCGAGCTTGCCAAGCGCGACAAGCCGGAGCTGCGCGCACGGCTGAAGCCGCATGCGGCTTCGCTCGCGCAGCTCCTTGGCAAGCGGGTTTTCGCCTTCGCCGGCATCGGCGATCCCGAGCGCTTCTTCCGCGGCTTGCGCGCCAGCGGCATCGACGTCGCACGCACGCGCCGGTTCGACGATCACCACATGTTCTCGGATGACGAGCTCGCCGCACTCGCGGTGCAGGCCCGGCGCGAGCAGCTCACGCTGGTGACCACGGAAAAGGATCTCGCGCGTCTGCGCGGCCGTGAGGGCGTGCCAGAGGGCATCGTGGCGTTCGCCGTGCAACTTGAGTTCGACGATCCGGCAAAGGCGCAGGAAGTGATCAGCGACCATCTGTACAGGGCGCGCGAGCGGCGGTTCAGCACGCGTTGATCTCGCACGTTAGGCCAGAGTCTCTGCCATAGCGCCAAAAGCGAAGTGTCGCGGCAGTCATGCTCACCACGCCCCGACGGCCATTAACCCGACAATCGTCAGGCATGAGGCGCAGGCTACCATGACAGTATAGCATTCGGGTGTATTCATTGCGTCCTCCCAAACTGTTGCCAAGGGCTTGGTCGCTGCACGCGGGAGAGATCGCCGGTCCTCGGCCGCTTCAATTCGGCGCGCCGCAACCGGTCTTGGGCTGCGCGTCCGTCCTCTCATCGTCACCCTGATCCGCAGGATGGTAGTGCGCTTCGAGCGCTTCAGAGCGTTCGGCTGAGATCAGAAGCTGCTTCCGCATTTCAGCGAGGCGGGCGCGGCAATATTCACGATAGAGCAGGTCCAATATGGTGGGCATGATTCAGCCCCCTCATCTGACTTTGATTTACAGATATTCCACCGCGAATTTTCGAGGTGATCGTAGCCCGCCGGATGACTCTTCGATATGAGCCCGTTCACAGACTGCGCCAGTTCCAAAGCTCGATCGCCGCTTGGCTGACTTGATTGTCTGCGCGATAAAAGCAGCAGGGCTAATTACCTAACACGCAATATAGCAGCCTTTTGTTTCACCAAGACTTCGTCAAACAACTTAAGAGCGCCTATTTGCGACAAAGAATCCAACTACAGCGTGAAATGACGAACCACGGAGTGCAAGTAATCTTTGATGCAACGCGGATCGGAACGGCGGAAATCATTTCGGCTGCCAGAGTCGCGGTTCAGGTGCGCGTGCACATCGTCTCCATCCCAAGTCGCGCGAGAAGCTGCGCCCGTGTTGCAGGATGGCCGCGCTCTCCCAACGACCTCAACTCGGAAAGCATGCCCGGGCGGTCAGCGTCACTGGAGAGAGGTTGAGAATCTGCGGAAACGTGAATGCATAAGTCGCGCTGACCTCGTTGCCGCATGCTGACGCAGAAAAGGTGAATGTCTCCGCAGGGAGCGTGAGGCCGAACGCCTGCTGCGCAGCGTAGCTGGTGATGGCGCTGCTGCTTGGGCAGAGCGTGCTGTTGACGGTTGCGCAACGCGCCGCCATTTCGCTCCCATGCTGGATTCCCAGTTGAGTCCAGAACAGCAGCCCGCATTCGATGATCCCAAATATGAACAGGAAGAACGCCGGAGCGGTCAGCGCAAATTCCAGTGCCGATGCGCCTCGATTGTCTTGCCATAGTGCCGCGAGTTTCACTGCAGCCTCGCAGTGGATTGCGCGCTGTAAGTGTATGTGGCCGCCACGATCTGGTAGTCGATGATGGTATAGTACGTCGCTCGCGCCGAGACCGTCGCATACGTTCCAGCCTGCGCGCCGCCGGTGCAAACCGTCCCGCAGGTGACAGTGCTGACACCTGCACTCGTTGGGCATCCGCAAAATTGGACCGGCGGAGGTGAGGCAGTGATGTCCGTGGCGCTGGTGGCACTTCTTACGGCGTTCGAAATGCCGCTCGCGTCAAAGCCGCGCGCAATTGCGTATTGCGCTCCCGCTTGTGCGGCGTTTTCGACCTGCATCTTGCGATACAGTGCAAGCCCGATGTCCGTTACGGAAACGACCATCAGGGACAGCACCGGGATCAAGATGCCGAATTCGGCGGCCGCGACGCCGCGTTTGTCGCCGACAGCAGCGCGCACGTGCCCTGTTAGAGAATCAAGCAACCGACGACGGCGCCTGGATGAGACGCTCTGAATTTGCATTGACCCAAACCTCATTCGATGAGCTGTGCGGTTTGCGAACCTATCGTCGCGGTGCCGAGCGCGGTGCAATTGACCTGGAGGTTCGACGTGCCGCTGAACGTCAGCGTGTCCGCGATGATCTTGGTGCAGGATGTGCTCGTGCCGTTGCCGCCGCTGAAGCTGAGATTAGCCTTTGGCAGATAGATGGCGCCGCCGAAGTTCTGTGTGCTGCCACCGGTGAGATTGAAAGCAGTCCCGGCCGGCATATTGCGGTCGCCGTACATGACGATGCCTTTCGTGGGGCCGCTGGTCGGTGCCGTCAGGTTGATGGTCGCGTTGCTGCCGATCGAAGCTGTGCCCCAGTCGCTTCCCGAGCCCGTAAACACCAGGGTCACGCCGCTGCCCGCGATGGTGGCGTTTCCAGCGACACTCAAGTTGGCCCCGTCCAGATAATAGATGCCTGGACTTAGATTCAGGACTGCGCCGGCATTGACCGTAATGCTGCCCATGTAGCAGCCAGGGTCGAGCGAGTTTGTTTTTCCATTGGCGTTGACCGTAATCTTGGCGTTGGTGCAACTCGGCCTCGCCGGGGGAGACACGTTGGCGTAGGGATCGGCGACGGGCGATATGTGCGTCTTGATACCGTTGGTCGCCGTGATGCTGCTCGCGCCGGAGACGTCGCCAACCACTCCGACCTGATTTGCAGCGACGGAGGCGCTGCCGGCAACGTTGAGCGAGGGACTTGCACTCGAGTTGCTGTAAAGGTTGCACTTGATTAGATTGAGCTGGTTGCCGCCGCCGACGTTGACGGCGGGACTTGCGCTCGAGTTGAGCGCAAGGACGCAGCCTGTCCCGGAATTTGGCAGGGCGACGGAGCGTGCGGTTATGAGCACAGGATCCGAGCCGAACAAGGCTGATAGCAGCCGCTGTTGCGGCTGACTCACGATGACTTCGATGGCCTGCGAATTCGAAGCATGATTGCCTGTCTTCGGTGGCTGGTTCACGGTGACCGTGACGTTATTCGACCCGTTCGCGTAACCGTAGTTTGCCGTCACCGCCTTGGCTTCGGACAAGGGGTCGGTGCCCGCACTCGCCGCTGTCGCAGCGCTGACCGCGCCCGAATCAGCCGCGCTCTGCATATTCTTGTGTTTGTAGTACCACCAGCCGACTTCCGTGCCGAGGCCCGCGGTGCCGACCAGGACCGGCATCAGCAGCGCCGAAATGAGCACATAGCTGCCCGACTGATCTCGGGCGAATCGTCGAAGCAGGCTAATCGTTCGTCCGCGCCGACGAGCATGACCTGCTGGGCATAATCCTGCTGGGCATAATGGTGCATCGAACGAACGGCTGCAAAGTCTCCGAGGCTCCATGCGCTTCCTGCCCGCCTGCCACTTTTCCCGGCACAATGTGGTGCAGACCGACTTAAATGGGGCCCAACGGGAGCGAGACAATTTTAGACATCAGCTGACATTCAGCCGACATTCATGGCCGTGCGCCTATCGATATAGCTCCGATCAGGAGAATTCGATGAAATTGCGGTCCGCGATCTTTGTCGCCAGCCTCGTATGTCTGCCGGTTTTGCCCGCCCTTGCTCAGACCTCCTCGCCGCCGCCTGCCGCCGCTCCGGCAAATCCGACAAGTGCGGTGCCGGTTCCCGCGACCAAGCGCGTCACGTGCCTCGCCACGGCGCAAAACCTGAAGGGACAGGATAAACGCGACCAGATGCAGCTCTGCATGGCGCAGGCGCGGCTCGACTGCCTCAAGCAGGCCGTTGATCAGAAGATCGTCGGCGCGGCCCGCAAGACTTTCGTCAAGACGTGCGTGGGCGCGGATGGCCGGGACCAACAATAGACCTGCGGGCGGGGCCTTAGGCCTGCGGCTTCGGCACGCCGGGGAAATGCCGCTGGAGCACGGCAGCAGGCGTGGCGTAGGCTTCTTGCAGGTCCACACTCCAGTACTTCAGTTCGTCGAGCGGGATGCGTACGTCGGTGATGGCGCAACGCACATAGGTGCCCGGCGAGATCACGCGGAAATCGCCGTCGAGATATTGCACCTGCGCTTCGCCATGGCCCGAGGGGCCGAACTTGTTCAGCACGGTCGAAAGTCTCCGTGGAAGGCCCCTCCGTGGAAAACCTTGGAGGGCACAATGTGTCGGGCTGGATGTAGCATAGATAGGGTGGCTTGTCCGCCCGGTAAACCCACCGGTTTGTGATGTTTTGGCGCCGTTTCCGCGTGATAGTGCTTGGACGAAGGATCTTGACGCAGGGTCCGATGCGCCTTCGACTGACCGCCCTGTTCCTGACGCTCCTGATGTCGGCCGCGTACGCCGCGCCGGTGCCGCAGCAGGTCGACATCCCGCTGTCGTCGGGCGTCCTGCATGCGCAGCTCTACAAGCCGGAGGGCGAGGGGCCTTTTCCGGCCGTGATCGCGCTGCACGGCTGCGGCGGGCTCAGTGGCCATTCCGATTCCGTCCTGCCGCGCTATCGCGACTGGGCGGAGCGGCTGCTGCGGGCCGGCAATGCGGTGCTGCTGCCTGACAGCTACGGCTCGCGCGAGCTCGGGCCGCAATGTCGCGTCAAGGAGATGCACGTCAAGGCGCGCCGTGAACGCGTCACCGACATCGCGGCGTCACGCGCCTGGCTGATGAAGCAGAACTGGGTGGCGCGCGACCGCGTCAGCCTGATCGGCTGGGCCAACGGCGCCAGCGCGCTGCTCTGGGCGGTGCGGCCGCAGAGTGCGGCGCGCGATTTGGGCCCGGATTTCCGTGCCGCGGTCGCCTTCTATCCCGATTGCCGGATCTCCGCCGGCCTCGGCTGGAGCACGCGGGTGCCGACCCTGGTGCTGATCGGCGCCAATGACGACGTCTCGTCGCCGCCGGCCTGCCGCCAGATGGTGGATGGCGCGCGCGGCCGCAGCGCGCTTGCGCGCATCGTGGTCTATCCCGGCGCTTATCACGATTTCGACCGCGCCAACACGCCACTGCACGCAGCCGCCGGCGGCACCGACGTCGCCGCGCCCGAGCATGGCCATCTCGGCACCGATATGCAGGCCCGCGCGGAATCGCAGAAGGACGTCGCGGAATGGCTGGCGCGGTGATCGCGGCGCCGTAGCCCGAATGAGCGAAGCGACATCCGGGGAGGTCGGTCCCGCAAGCGCGGCGCTCATGCGGGCCACAAATCTGGAAGCGGGGCCGCCCGAGGAACAACATCAGGCGGACAGCCCCGCATCGACCACCGCCCTGCACGCCATGATGGCCGACCGGGAATCTACGGATCGCGCGCGCCGCCGGTTTTCAGCATATGCCATGCCATCATTCGACCACGATGTCGATTAAACGCGTGTCATAATGCGCAGCCGTATCGTCCTGTTCGCCTCCGCCCTGATCGTCTTCACCGTCGCGATCTTCCTGTTTGAAGCCCACGCCGGCGCGCCACAGCTCGCGCCGGAACATTGCGGCTTCTGGACCACGATCGACGCGGGATTGTCGTGTAGGTGAGAGCCGGCCACGGCGCCGTTGTCGGAGAGACACTCAGTGTTTCCCCGCCTTCGCCGGGACGACGGGGAGTGTGTGGGCAGATGCGTCACACACTCGCTGTCATCGCCCGGCTTGACCGGGCGATCCAGTACTCCGAGACGATTGTGATCTTCTGAGGATCCGCGGCGTACTGGATTCGCCGCTTTCGCGGGGAATGACAGTGTGGGTGAAGCGGCGTAGTCCCAACTCAGAATAAGCTACCCTGATCCACCGGCTTGGCCACGCGCTTCGGCGCGGGTTTTGCGTCTTGCGTAGCCGGCTTTGGCTGCGACGATACGCGCTTCGCCGCAGGCGCCGGGCGGTCCGCATCCGCGGTCGCGGCCACGCGGCCATCGGCAAATTCGATCTCGAGCCGCGCATTCGGCCCGACGCTGTCGGCCGCATGCAGGGGATGGCCGGCTTCATCGCGCACCAATGCAAAGCCGCGCGCGAGCACGCTGCGGTAGGACAGCGCGGAGAGCAGCTTGCCGCTGTTCGCGACACGCGCATCGAGCCGCTGCAGCAGGGTGACGAGCGCGCGTTGCGCGCGCTCGGACAGCCGATGCGTGCGCTCGCGCTGGCGCAGAATCGCGCTGCGTTGGGCCTGCGCGTTGGAGAGCTTTGAGGCGCGCAGGCGAACCTCGAGCCCGGCAAAGCGGTCGCGCCGCCGCCGCAGCAGCGAGCGCGCGGAGAGGCCGAGCCGCTCGCCGCAAACAGTGAGGCGGTGATCGGCCTGCGCGATCTGGCCGTGCAGCACCCGCAGCGTCAGCTTGGCGCTGGCGGCGGTAAACCTGCGGAAATGCGCGTGCGTGTTGGCCTTGAGGCTACGGGGCAGGGACGCGCCCGCCGAGTCCAGCCGCTGCCGCGGGATCGCGAGCAGGTCGCCGGCCGCCGGCAAGGCGCGCGCGGCCGCGCGCAGCTCGTTGCGGCGGTTTTCATGGCCGCGCTGCCAGCAGGCGCGGGTGCGGCGGGCGAGATCGGCGACCTCGACGAACAAGTCGCTGCGCACCGGCACCGCCATCTCGGCCGCCGCCGTCGGCGTCGGCGCGCGCTTGTCGGCGACGAAATCGATCAGCGTGATGTCGGTCTCGTGCCCGACCGCGGAGATCAGCGGAATCATGCTGTCGGCCGCCGCGCGCACCACGATCTCCTCGTTGAAGGACCAGAGATCCTCCAGCGAGCCGCCGCCGCGCGCGACGATCAGGACATCGGGTCGTGGAATCCTGCCGCCGGGGGCAATCGCGTTGAAGCCGCGGATCGCGGCCGCGACCTGCTCGGCCGAGCCTTCGCCCTGCACCTTGACGGGCCACACCAGCACGCGGCGGGGAAAGCGATCCTCCAGCCGATGCAGGATGTCGCGGATGACCGCGCCGGTCGGCGACGTCACGACGCCGATCACCTCCGGCAGCCAGGGCAGCAGCTGCTTGCGCGCCTCGTCGAACAAGCCTTCGGCGGCGAGCTTCTTCTTGCGCTCCTCCATCAGCGCCATCAGCGCGCCGATGCCGGCCGGCTCCAGCGCCTCGATGACGATCTGGTATTTGGAAGAGCCCGGATAGGTGGTGAGCTTGCCGGTGGCGATGACCTCGAGCCCTTCCTGGGGCTTGAACCGCATGCGGCTGTGCACGCCCTTCCAGATCACCGCCTCGATCTTGGCGCTCTCGTCCTTGAGCGCGAAATAGCAATGACCGGAGGAGTGCGCTCCGCGAAAGCCGGAGATTTCGCCGCGGACCCGGACATGGCCGAAGGCGTCCTCGACCGTCCGCTTCAGGGACAGCGAGAGCTCGGAGACGGTGAATTCGGGCGCGTTGAGCAGTTGTTCCGCAGGCGGCATCTAGCAAACGATTCGGCATTTTGGGGTCAGACCCGACGTTAAGGATTTTCGCGCCGCGGCGCCAATCCGGATATTGATCAGGAGAGTACTCTGTAATATAGAGTTCTCTATTAATTGATGAGTTTCGGGAGATGAGCCATGGCGATCCGGCTGCTGCGCGGCGTTTTGACCGGCCTGAAATGGACCTTGTGTGCGGTCGGCGGCGTGGCGCTGATCCTGGGCGCCATGATCGCAACGCCGCTGGAGCGGCCGCCCGAGATGCGATCGGTCTCGGATTCAGCCAAAGGCATGGACTGGTCCACGTTGCCACCGCTCGAACGCTTTCAGGCCCGCGATGGCACCTGGATCGGTTATCGCCATTATGCGCCGAAAGGCCAGGAGACGGGCCGCGGCGCGATTTTCATCCATGGCTCCTCCGGCTCCAGCGGCACCGTCAATCACGCGCTGACCCATGCGATCGCCGCGCGCGGAGTGGAGACCTGGGCGCTGGACATCCGCGGCCATGGCGGCTCTGGCACGCGCGGCGACATCGGCTATGTCGGCCAGCTCGAGGACGACCTCGTCGACTTCGTCGCTCATGTCCGCAGGAACGCGCCTGATCTGCCGCTCACCCTGATCGGCCATTCCGCCGGCGCCGGCTTTTCGCTGCGCGTTGCCGCGACACCGATCATGCAGGACATGTTCGTCCGCACCGTGCTGCTCGCGCCCTATCTCGGCTATGATGCGCCGACGAACAGGCCGAAGGCCGGCGGCTGGGCCAACATGGACCTCCCGCGCTTCCTCGGCCTGACCGCACTGCGTAGGCTCGGCATCGACTGCTGTGCGCAGCTTCCGGTGCTCGCCTTCGCGGTGCCGGCGAATTCGGCGAAGTATCTCACCTCGACCTATTCCGACCGCCTGATGCGCAATTTCGCGACGCGCGGCTATCGCATCGATCTTCCCGCGACGACGCGTCCGATCACGATCATCGGCGGCGCCGAGGACGAGATGATGATCTCGGACAAATATGCGGAAGCCGTGCAGGCCATCAAGCCGTCCGTCGACGTCAAGATCATCGACGGCGTCAACCACATGGGCATCGTCACCAATCCAAAGGCCGTCTCCGCGATCGCCGAAGATGTGGCGACGCGCGGGGCAGGGCAGTCATGATCGACAGCAAGGAGGCGTCCGCGGCGCTGGCCGATATCGACGACATCGTCCGGCGCGTGAAGCAATCGCAGCTCTATGACCTCGCGAGCATCGCTGCCGTGTGGTGGGGCGTGTTGGTCTTTGCAGGGAATGTCGTGACCTGGCTCTGGCCGGTCTACGCAGTCTATGCCTGGGTTGCCGTAGACGTCATGGGCGTCGGCGGTCTGGTTGCGCTTCGCTTGTTCAATCCACCACATCACCCGCATGGTGCCGCCTTCGGCATCAGGCTGCTGCTGGTGTTCGTGCTGTTCTTCGGCTTCGGTTATCTCTGCACCAACGTGATCGGCCATTTCGGGCCACGCCAGTTGGGTGCGTTCTGGCCGCTCTACTTCATGCTGTTCTACGCGCTCGCGGGTCTCTGGTTCGGTTACGCCTTCGTTGCGATTGGTCTTGGCATTTCGGCGCTAACGTTGATTGGCTTCTTCTACATCGGTGAGGCGTTCCCGCTCTGGATGGCGTTCGTCAACGGCGGCGGCCTGATCCTCGGCGGCCTCTGGATGCGGCGGAGCTAGAATTGGCCGAGCTCGACGACATCATCCATCAGCCGCTGCGGCTGAAGATCATGGCGGCGCTGAACGCGCTGCCGCAGTCGACCGGCCTGGAATTCACGCGGCTGAAGAAGCTCACCGGCGCCACCGACGGCAATCTCGGCGCACATATCGAGACCCTCGCCAAGGCCGGTTACGTCTCGGTGGACAAGGCCTTCGTCGGCAAGAAGCCGCAGACGACGGTAACGGCCACGGCTGCGGGGCGGGGGGCGTTTGCGCGGCATGTGGCGACACTGCAGGAGATCATCGCGGGGAAACAGGTGTAGCTTTCTGCGATGCAGATCATAGTGCCCTCTCTCTTGCGGGAGTGTCGGGCGACCCGAGTCAAGGACGAACGTACAACCCCTCGCTTTTCAGTGCTCTCCGAGGTAGTAAGAGATAGGGGGTACCATGCAGGAAGAAGTAAAGGTCGAAGTAAGGCCTGATTTTCTCGCGCGGCAGGCGAAAGCGCAGCCTATGCAGGCGCTCGCGGAGCTGATTTGGAATTCTCTCGATGCTGACGCGACATCTGTCAGCATTGAGTTCGAGTCAGACGGTATCGGCGGCATCTCTAAAATCGTTGTTGCGGACAATGGAGACGGCATTCCGCGCGATGAGGCTCCGCAGGTCTTCAAAAACCTTGGAGGATCTTGGAAGCAACTACGGCTGACCACACCCCGCCTGAATCGCATGCTCCACGGACGCGAGGGGCGCGGCCGGTTCAAAGCGTTTGCCCTCGGCGGGGTGGTCGATTGGAAGATCATTTATGCGAGAGATGGCACTCCGTTCCGCTATGATGTCGCCGTGCTGGAGCAACAGATTGAGCGGGCCCGTGTTGGGGAGGAAGCACCGGCTCCCGGCGCTGCCACGGGAGTAACGGTGGTGATATCCGAACTGAAAAGGCAGTTCAGTTCGTTACAGCCGGAAAACGCCGTTCAAGAGCTTTCTGAGATATTCGCTATCTATCTCAAGGATTATCGCAACGTTACGATCACGATCGCAGGCGAGCGAATCGACCCGGATCGGGCAATCGCAGGTACATGGAACTTCGAATTAGCGCCCATCGCGGACGATGATGGAGAACAGCACTCTGTCGATCTCGAAATAATCGAATGGCGCGGACAAACCCGCCGAACCCTTTATCTGTGCAACGAGCAGGGCTTCCCGTTATCGCAAGTAGAGACGCGCTTCCATGTAGGGGACTTCCATTTTTCTGCTTACCTGAAATCCAGCTTTATCAGCGAGCTGCATCAAGACGGACGGCTTGATCTCGCGGAAATGGTCCCGGCTCTGGTTGCCTCAATCGAGGAAGCGCGAGCAAAGGTCAAAGAGGTCTTCCGAAATCGCGGGGCTGAGCGGGCTCGGATCGTCGTTGACGAATGGAAGGAAAAGAAGGTCTATCCCTACGAAGGTGACCCGGTGACTCCCGTTGAGAAGGCCGAGCGCCAGATTTTCGACATCGTCGCCGTTACTGTTCAAGATGCCTCGCCAGAATTCTGCGAGACGGCCTCAAAGCAAACCGCCCTACACCTGAGGCTGTTGCGCCATGCCATCGAGCGCAGTCCGGCCGAGCTGCAGCTTATTCTCGATCAAGTTCTGAAATTACCCAAGCGAAAGCAGAAAGAGCTGGCTGAACTGCTTAACGAGACCACGCTCGCCGGAATCATTAGTGCGGCTACCCTTGTCGCTGATCGATTGAAGTTCCTCGAAGCCCTGCGGTTTATCCTGTTCGACTACGAGGCTCGCCAGAAGCTGCGCGAGCGTTCGCAGCTTCATAAGATCTTAGAGCAAAATACGTGGATTTTCGGAGAGGAGTATAATCTCTGGGCCAGCGACAAGGACCTTACTACGGTGCTGAAAGTGCATCGGGATAAGCTCGATTCCGATCTCGTCATCGACGACCCGGTCAAAGTGATCAACAAAGCGCGCGGCATAGTCGATCTCATGCTCTCGCGCGCACAACGCCGACATCGTGCGGACGACCTTGAACATCTGGTGATCGAGCTTAAGGCCCCAAAAGTCACTATCAATGCGGAACACCTGAATCAAATCGAGGGTTACGCCCTAGCCGTGGAGGAAGACCCTCGGTTCAACCGGGTTGAAGGGTTGCGTTGGCATTTCTGGATCATTTCTGATGCCTACAACAAGCAAGTCGAGGCCCGCATACGGGGCGGGCCCGATCCTCAGCGCCGTCTGATCCAGCGGACTGACAGGGTGAAGGTCGGCGTGAAGACTTGGGGCGAAATCCTCGAAGAGAACAACGCTCGACTTCAGTTCGTCAAAGAGAAGCTCGAACATAAGGTCGATGATGGCCAAGCGCTCGCGTTTTTGCAGGAGCGGCATCGCGAGTTGCTTGAAGGCGTGCTGATCAACGCCGACGAGCAGATAGAAACGACCGACGGTGCGGTTTTAGAGCGCCCGTCTGAGATGGACAAGCTGGACACCTCCGAATGAGCGCACCTCAGGAAGATGACGAAGCCGGTATTGAATTGTTCGTGGCTCACTTTGACGCGAGGGATCGCGCGCTAACGGTCCACGAGGCAGGCCACGCCATCGTTGCGAGTGTTCTCGGCGCACATGTCGTATTCGTGGAGATCGATTTGACGACCGGCAATGGCAGGTCGCACTCGCAAAACTTCGTCGAGCAGGTCAACAACCTTGCGGTTTGTGTTGCCGGCTGCAGAGCCGAGCATGCTTTCGACGCGAGATCGTCCCGAGGGACAAAGATCAGTGACTTCAGGAAGATGCGGAGACTGCTATTGGAGCTGCCTGAAGCCAAGAGACGCTCCGCGCGCGCGGAAGGCTACCGGCTTGCCGAGGAGATCCTAAGAGAGCACGCAGCCAAGGTGCAACGACTCGCTGCCGAACTGATGGTCCGACGATGGGAAGACGGGACGGATACGGTCCGCATCGACGGCGACGAATTGATGGCGCTGCTCGACGGTTCCGGGACTTGAGCAATGACAGATTCAGTTGGCGTGGCCGTGCTAGGATTGGGACTGTTTTTGTTAGTTGTGATGGTATTGGGTCTACTTATCGCGCGTCGAAGCCCGTCCACCCGCAAAAGTCCCCTCAAACTAGAACCGAATCCGCCCACTCCGGAAGAGATCGCGGACTCGCTCGTAGAATTCGAGCGCTTCTGTGAGGCCAGCAGGATCGAAGCTGCCGGGGTTGCCGAGAATCGACGATGGCTCCGACCGATTGGCTTCGTCACGAGGTTACTTACTTACGCCGCGCTGTTTCTTCTGCTGTATATCTGGGCACCGAAGGATATCTCGAACACGCCGCTGGCGACCCTCACGCTGTCGGATATTGCTGGGACCGTTTGTTTCGCTGCGATCGGCATCGTGCTGACCCGCGCCCTTTTCAATCCGAGCGATGACGACCAGACCAAAGACGTTTGGGGTTGGCTAGGCGTCGCGCTTTTGGGCGTCGCCGTTATCGCCGCGCTTTACGTCTTCAAGGCTCGCTGACTCGCGCCGGGCCACCATAGGCGCGTTCGGCTCCGGCTGGGCTTCGCCTAGCGACCTGCCGTTAGCGAACCGACGCGCTATTTCCCGCGAGTATAAGCGGAATCTACTATTTTCTAAACTGCCGATACGCTCCGACGTGGACCGACTGATGTTGCTGGGCTATTTCCTTTGTCGGCTCTCCCACAAGGGGGGAAGGGAAGAGGAGCTTCGCCGCGCCCCGGAATGACGTGGGGTCCGGAGCCCAGCCCCCTTGAGCCCCACCCCGATTCGTGCGACCTCCGCCCTCAGCAAAACCCCTCATTCTGAGCCTTCGATGCACATTCTCCTGCTCGGTTCCGGCGGCCGCGAACATGCTCTGGCGTGGAAGATCGCAGCCTCTCCCCTGGTGACCAAATTCTGGTGCGCGCCCGGCAATGCCGGCATCGCAAAGGAGGCGGAGTGCGTGGCGCTCGATGTCGCCGACCATGCCGCGGTGATCGACTTCTGCAAGACGAACGCGGTCGAGCTCGTGGTGATCGGCCCGGAGACGCCGCTGGCGGCCGGCATCGTCGACGATCTCAGCGCCGCCGGCATCAAGGCGTTCGGCCCGAGCAAGGCGGCGGCCCAGCTCGAAAGCTCCAAAGGGTTCACCAAGGCGCTGTGCACCGAGTTCGGCATTCCGACCGGCGCCTACAAGCGATTCACCAAGGCCGATGATGCGCGCGCCTATGTGCAGAGCCAGGGCGCGCCGATCGTGGTCAAGGCCGACGGCCTTGCCGCCGGCAAGGGCGTCGTGGTCGCCAAGACCGTGCGCGAGGCCGAGGACGCCATCGCCATGATGTTCGAGGGCGCCTTCGGCGAGGCCGGCACGGAGGTCGTGATCGAGGAGTTTTTGCCCGGCCGCGAGATCAGCTTCTTCGCGCTGTGCGACGGCGAGACGGCTATACCGCTGGCCTCGGCCCAGGACCACAAGCGCGTGTTCGACCATGACGTCGGCCCGAACACCGGCGGCATGGGTGCCTATTCGCCCACGCCGCTGGTCACGCCCGCCATCCACGACGCGATCATGGCGAAGATCATCCTGCCGACGGTCTCGGGCATGAAGCAGCGCGGCACGCCGTTCCGCGGCGTGCTCTATGCCGGCATCATGCTGACGACGCAGGGGCCCAAACTGTTCGAGTTCAACGTCCGCTTCGGCGATCCCGAGTGCCAGGTCTTGATGCTGCGCATGATGAGCGACATCGTGCCGGCCTTCCTTGCGGCCTGCGACGGACAGCTGAAGAATTTCGACCTGCGCTGGCATCCGGAATCCGCGCTCACGGTTGTGATTGCGGCGAAGGGCTATCCGGGCGACTACCAGAAGGGCACGCGCATCCGTGGGCTCGATGACGCCGCCAAAGTCGACACCGTCGAGATCTTCCACGCCGGCACCGTGGCGAAGGATGACGCGATCCTCGCCAATGGCGGCCGCGTGCTCAATGTCTGCGCGCTAGGCAAGACCGTGACCGAGGCGCAAGGCCGTGCCTATCAGGCCGTCGACCGTATCGACTGGCCGGAAGGCTTCTGCCGCCGCGACATCGGCTGGCAGGCGGTGGAAGCGGAGAAGGCCAAGAATTAGCAAGACTTAGCTCGTCGTTCCGGACGGCGCGCAAAAAGCGCCGATCGGCATCTCGAGGCTTTGGTGCCACCGCGCCGCCACATCGGCAATCCAGATATGTGTAATCAGCGGTTGGGGTTAGCTGCCCCGCCGATAATACCGCTACTGTGCATGGGGTTGTTTTCGACATTTTACGTTGTCGGCGCCCCCCCCCGGGACTGACCAATAAGGATGCAAGAAGATGTCCGATCTCGCCGATCTCTATCCGGGCTTTGCTGCCGAATGGGTCGATACCTCCTTCGGCCGCATCTTCGCCCGCGTCGGCGGCAGCGGGCCGCCGCTTCTGCTCCTGCATGGCTTCTCCGAGACCCATGTGATGTGGCACCGCGTCGCGCCGCAGCTGGCCGACAGGTTCACGCTGATCGTTGCCGACCTGCCGGGCTATGGCTGGTCCGACATGCCCGCCAGCGATGCACTGCATATTCCCTACAGCAAGCGCGCCATGGCTAAAGCTATGGTCGAGGTGATGGAGCGCCTCGGCCATGTCCATTTCGCGCTCGCCGGCCACGACCGCGGCGGCCGCGTCGCCTACCGCCTCGCGCTCGACCATCCCGGCCGGCTGTCGCGCCTGGCCGTGCTCGATATCCTGCCGACCTATAATTACTGGGAGCGAATGAACCGCGCCTACGCGCTGAAGATCTACCACTGGACCTTCCTGGCGCAGCCCTATCCGCTGCCCGAGACCCTGATCGCGAGCAATGGCGAGTTCTTCCTGCGCTTCAAGATGGCGAGCCAGACCAAGTCGAAGACGTTGGAGGCGATCGACGAGCGCGCGCTCGAGCACTACCTCGCCCCGTTCCGCGATCCCGCCCGGGTGCATGCGATGTGCGAAGACTATCGCGCCGGCGCCTATTTCGACTACGACCTCGACAAGGCTGATTTCGAGGCCGGCAAGAAGATCACCATTCCCATGCTGGCGCTGTGGGGCAATGCCGGCATCGCCCAGGCCGCCGCCACCCCGCTCGACACCTGGACGCAATGGGCCACGAATGTCGCGGGCATGCCGGTGGATTCCGGCCACTTCCTCACCGAGGAGAACCCGGACGCCACCGCGAGGGCGTTGCGCGAGTTCTTCCTCGCGGATTAGCGCCGCTCGCGAAAGAACTCCCGCAGCAGCCGCGCCGCCTCGCTCTCGCCGACGCCGGAATAGACGTCCGGCGCGTGATGGCAGGTCGGGGAAGCAAAGAACCGCACGCCGGACTCGACCGCGCCGCCCTTCGGGTCGGCGGCGCCGTAATAGAGCCGTCTCACCCTTGCAAAGGAGATCGCGCCCGCACACATGGTGCAGGGCTCCAGCGTCACGTAAAGGTCGCAGTCGACGAGGCGCTCGCTGCCGATCTTCTTCGCCGCCTCGCGCAGCGCAATGATCTCGGCATGGGCCGTCGGGTCATAATCGGTCAGCGTCCGATTGGCGGCGGTGGCGATGACCTCGTAATTGCGGACCACGACGCATCCGATCGGAACTTCGCCCGATTTTCCGGCATTTTCGGCCGTCTTGAGCGCCAAATCCATGAAAGAAGGGGCTTTCATGCCTCGTATCATCGCCAGAAACCTGCTACTAGCTCCGCCTTCAGCAAGAGTGGATACCGATTTTGCCTGAGCATGCGGCTCGGAACGAGCGCGCACAATGCTTTCTGGCTACCCCTGAGTGAGATTATTCATGCCTCGCGACAGCGACAAAGACAACGATTCCCGCGGCCGGCGTGATCGTGGCCCTTCCAAGGGCCGTACCGGCAAGCCCCGGGGACCGGACAAGAAATTCGCCAAGCGCGGCTTCGAGGGCAAGGGCGACCGCGACAGCCGTCCGCCTCGCGAGGGGCGTGAGGGCCGCCCGCTTCGCCGCCGCGAGGAGGGCGATGCGCCGCGCCGCGATTTCAGCGACCGTCCGCGCTTCAAGCGCGACGACCGCGGCACAGAGGGCCGCGGCGAGCGCAGCTTCAAGCCGCGTGGCGACCGTCCGTTTTCCGATCGCCCCTCGCGCGATGGCGAGAAGCGGTCGTCTGGGCCGCGCGGTGATCGCCCGTCCTATGGACGTGACGACCGTCCGCCGCGCGGCCGTGATCGCGAGGATTCCCGCCCGGCCGGCCGGACCGGCGAGAAGAAATTTGGAGACAAGCGCCCCTACGCACCGCGCGGCGATCGTCCGGAACGCAAGTTCGAGGGCGAGCGGAAGTTTTCGCGGGGCGGACCCGAGCGCGACCGCGGCGATCGCGGCGATTCAAAGCCGTGGCAGAAGCGCGACGATCGTCCGCACGGCGATCGCCCGCGCAAGGATTTCGGCAAAAACTTCGGCGGCCGCGATCGCGGCGAAGAGAAGCCGTGGCAGAAGCGTGACGACCGCCGCGAAGGCGGCCGCGGGGATGACCGTCCGCGGTTCTCGCGATCGCGTGACGATCGTGCATCGGGCGGCGATCGTCCATTTCGTGAGCGGCCCAAATTCGACCGGCCACGCGAGGATCGCGCAAAGTTCGACCGGCCCCGCCGTGAGAGCGAGGGCGAACGTGGCGGGCGCGGTGGTGACCGCCAGAAATTCGCTCGTCCGCGCGAGCGCTCCGAGGGCCGCTCCGACTGGCACGAGCACCCGCGCAATGAAGGTCATTCCCGTGATCGTCCGCGCCGCGCGAACGAGGACGACAGCAGGATCTTTGAGAAGCGCCCCGCCTTTGGCGGCCGCGGTGCCTATCGCGAGCGCGATCGCGACTTCGAGGGGCGGCCGCGCCGTGAAGACGCGCCGAAGCCGAAGAAGGCCGGCGAGCGCATCGCAAAAGTGCTGGCGCGCGCGGGCCTCGCTTCGCGCCGCGACGCCGAGGAGATGGTCACGCAGGGCCGCGTCACGGTCAACGGGCGGGTGATCAATTCGCCCGCGCTCGACGTGACGCAGAACGACGTGGTCGCGGTCGACGGCAAGCCGTTGCCACCGCGCGAGCGGACGCGGCTGTTCCTCTACCACAAGCCGCGCGGGTTGATGACGACGCACGACGACCCCGAGGGGCGCCCGACCGTGTTCGACAATTTGCCCGAAGGTCTGCCGCGCCTGATCAGCGTCGGCCGGCTCGACTTCAATACCGAGGGCCTGTTGCTGCTGACCAATGACGGTGGCCTCGCGCGTACGCTTGAGCTGCCCGACACCGGCTGGCTGCGCCGCTACCGTGTCCGCGCCCATGGCGACGTCACCCAGGCCCAGCTCGACGAGCTCAAGCACGGTATCGAGATCGAGGGCGTCAAATACGGTCCGATCGAAGCGACGTTGGAGCGCGACCAAGGCGCCAATGTCTGGCTGGTGTTCGCGATCCGCGAGGGCAAGAACCGCGAGGTGCGCAACGTCTGCGCCCATCTCGGCCTCGAGGTGAACCGGCTGATCCGCGTCTCCTACGGCCCATTCCAGCTCGGCGAGATTCCCGAGGGCCAAGTCGAGGAGATCAAGTCGCGCGTGCTGCGCGACCAGCTCGGCGACAAGGTGATCGAGAAGTCGGGCGCCGAGTTCGACGTGCCCGCGAAATCCGCTACGCGCGACGACGACGCCCCGAAGAAGCCGATGAACCGCGCCGTGATCAACGACCGCAAGGGCCGCCGCGTGCTGGTGCAGCGTACTGGCAGCGAGGAGGCGCGCGAGCGCAACGAGTTGGAAGCAAGCGGCTATGGCCCGCCGCGCCGTCCCAAGCGCGGCTATCACGGCAAGCGCGATTTGAAGCCGCAGGAGGACTAGTTGCGCGTCGTCGGCGGTCGCTTGAAGGGGCGCAATCTCGCCTCACCGTCCTCGCGCGACATCCGCCCCACGGCGGACCGCCTGCGCGAGTCCGTGTTCAACATCCTCGTGCACGCCTATGACGATCCGATTGAGGACGCGCGTGTGCTCGATCTCTTCGCCGGCACTGGCGCGCTCGGCATCGAGGCGTCGTCGCGCGGCGCGAAGTTCACGCTGTTCGTCGACACTGGCGCCGAGGCCCGCGCGCTGCTCCGTAATAACGTCGAAGCGCTCGGCCTGGGTGGCGTGACAAAAGTCTATCGCCGCGATGCGACCGATCTGGGTCCCGCGCATCCCGTCGAGCCCTTCTCGCTGGTGTTCCTCGATCCACCCTATGGCAAGGGTTTTGCGGAGAAAGCGCTGGCGAGCTTGCGCGATGGCGGCTGGCTCACGCCGGGCGCGCTGCTCGTGGTGGAGGAGGCGAAGGCCGCGCAGTTCGTGACGCCTGAGGGTTACGAAGAATTGGAGCGGCGCGCGTACGACGACACGGAGTTCGTGTTTTTGAAGCGCAAGACGTAGGTCACCTTCGCCCGAACAGCTTCTCGACATCCGACAGCTTCAGCTCGACATAGGTCGGACGGCCGTGATTGCACTGACCGGAGTTCGGGGTGTCCTCCATCTCGCGGAGTAGGGCGTTCATCTCCTCCGGCCGCAGCCGGCGGCCGGCGCGGACCGAGCCGTGGCAGGCCATGGTGGCGGCGACATGCATCAGGCGACGCTCCAGCGGCAATGCCTCGTCCCACTCGGCCATGTGCTCGGCGAGATCGCGGAGCAGCCCGCCTGCATCGGTCTTGCCCAGCAGCGACGGCGTCTCGCGCACCGCGACCGCGCCGGGGCCGAAAGATTCGATGGCGAGACCGAACGACGCCAGCTCCTCGTTCCGATCGAGCAGGCGCTCAACCGTGGCCTCATCCATCTCGACGATCTCGGGGATCAACAGGATCTGCCGCTGCACGCCATTCGCCGAAAGCGAAGCCTTCAGCCGCTCATAGACGATGCGCTCGTGCGCGGCATGCTGGTCGACGATGATGAGGCCATCGCGGGTTTGCGAGACGATGTAGGTCTCGTGGATCTGGGTGCGCGCGGCGCCGAGCGGGCGGTCGACGAGATCGCTGACGGGGTGCGCCTCGATCCGCACGTCCGCACTGGGTGCACCGACATCGAATGCGGCTTGCGCGCGCTCGGCGAAAGCCGAAGCCGCTGAACCTTCGAAGGACGGGATCGACGCGGCTGGAGCGGATGGCGAGGCTCGCCAGTCCCAGCTTGCCGGGCGCGGCGTGAAAGCGGGCCGGAACGAAGAGAGCGCGCTCTCGCCGCCATTGGCGGCGGTGCGCCGGCCCTCCCGCGCAAGCCCTTCCTTCAACCCATGCACGATCAGTGCGCGCACCAGCCCGGCGTTACGGAAGCGGACCTCGGTCTTGGCTGGATGCACGTTGGCGTCGACCTCTCGCGGATCGAGCGTGACGAACAGCGCCACTACGGGATGGCGGTCGCGGGGCAGGTAGTCGGAATAGGCCGCGCGCACCGCGCCGAGGATCAGCTTGTCGCGAACCGGACGGCCGTTGACGAACAGATATTGCCCGAGCGCGTTGGCTTTCGTCAGTGCGGGCGCCGCGGCATAGCCGGCGACGACGACGTCCTCGCGCTCGGCATGAACCTCGACGGCATGGCTGCGAAACTCCGCGCCCAGAATATCGCCGAGCCGCGTCAATCGTCCCGCCGCGCCGGGCAGCGCCGCTGCCCAGGTCACCGGCGCGCGCTCCTCGCCCGCGAGCGTGAAGGCGATATCGGGCCGGGCCATCGCCAGCCGCCGCACCACCTCGCGAATCGCCTCGGCCTCGGTGCGGTCGGTCTTCAGGAATTTCAGCCGTGCTGGCGTCGCATAAAAGAGATCGTCGACCTCGACCCGCGTGCCATGCGCGAGCGCCGCCGGCATGATCTCGGACTTCTCGCCGCCCTCGACGGTGAGCGCCCAGGCGTGCGGCTCGCTGGCGTGCCGGGTGGTGATGGAAAGACGCGCGACCGACCCGATCGAGGGCAGCGCCTCGCCGCGGAACCCCAGCGTGCGGATCTGCAGCAGATCCTCGTCGTCGAGCTTGGAGGTGGCGTGGCGCTCGACTGCGAGGGCGAGATCCTTTGCGGTCATGCCGCCGCCGTCGTCGGTGATGCCGATCCGCCGCCGCCCGCCGCCGTCAGTGAAAACGTCGATGCGGCTGGCGCCGGCATCGATCGCGTTCTCGACGAGCTCCTTGACCACGCTCGCCGGGCGCTCGACCACCTCGCCGGCGGCGATGCGGTTAACGATCTGTTCGGGAAGTTGGCGGACGGGCATGGGTTCACTCGGCGAATGTCCCAGTCTAACGCCGCCTCGCAACAAATGCATGGGGAAGGTCGCGCTTCCCACATACCAGATGTGGGAAATCCAGCGCTTCTGGCAGTCCCGATGAATGCGGCGTGCGTGCACGAGCCGCCGCATATGAGGAGCACAATTCCGCGAAACCGCCGCGAAATCCCTAAACGATCAACACACCACGCGGCTTGCATCACGACCGCGCCGTTCGAACTCTCTTCGCGATGAACCGGTTCGGTGCAGGCGAGCGGCGCAGGAAGCAGCCGAACCGTCATCGCGAAAAATCCAGGAGAAATGGATGAAATTGGTGAAGACCTCCGTGATCGCATGCGCTCTCTCGGCCCTGATTGCGACGCCCGTTCTTGCGCAAGGTACGTCATCTGGCGCCAGGCCGGGCGGCACCGTGCAAAGCAAACCCATGCAGGGCGGCGCGTCAGGAAGCGAGGATGAGGACCTCGGCGCACAGCAGGGAGCCGCGGGCGAGAAGGTCGGCATGAAGTCGACCAAAGGCACCAAGGGCGCCGCCGGAACCACGGGCAGCGCGACGCACAAGGGCACGGCCGACGATTCCGTTTCGGGCGGTGCCGCGACCGGCAAGCGCTACTGACGCTAGCGCATGATCAGCAAAAGTGTGCAGCGGGTTTCCGCAAAGATCATGCTCAAACAATGACCTAAAGCGCGATGACGATTCACCCTGATCTCATCGCGATTTGGTCTGCGAAACGGCAAACCTTCGGTCGCTTGGCGGCCGGAGGTTTTTCGACAATCAGTCAATCGTCGAAACCGCGCCCGCGCTTCGCCTTAACGTCGCTGCGGCGCTTCTTGCCCTCGAGCCGGCGCTGCTTGGACGCGAAGGTCGGCCGTGTCGCCCGCCGCGGGATCGGGCGGACCATCGCCTCGCGCAGCATCTCGGTGAGCCGGTCGATGGCATCCTGCCGGTTGCGCTCTTGGGTGCGGAAGCGCTGGGCGTGGATCACGATCACGCCGTCCTTGGTCATGCGCTGTCCGGCGATGCGGGCAAGCCGGATGGCGGCATCCTCCGGCAGGGTCAGTTTGCGCGTGTCGAAGCGCAGTTGCGCCGAGGTCGCGACCTTGTTGACGTTCTGCCCGCCGGGCCCGGAGGCGCGGACAAAGCCGATCTCGATGTCGTCCTCGTCGATGACGAGATCGCGGGATATCCGCAGCATGATGGCACCATTCGTAATGTCCGGACATATCGCGGACGTCCAGGTTCGGCAATGGTGCATCTGGAAACGCAAATGGCCGGGACGAGCCCGGCCCATCAGGAGACTTTTTACCCGACCGTCAGTTCGACTTGGTCGCAGGTGCTGCCGCCGGTTGTGCGGCAGCCTGCGGCGCGCGGCCGACGACGACGGTCAGAAGCCCCTGGCCCCACAGGCGCTTGGCGGCCGCCTTGGCGTCGTCCAGCGTCACGGCATCGACGATGGCGTTGCGCTTCTCGATATAGTCGATCGGCAGCTTGTCCTGCTGATACTGCAACAGCGCTTGCGCCAGCTTGGAGGACGTGTCGAGTGCCAGCATCTGCGAGCCCTTGAGGTAGGACTTGGCTTCGTCGAGCTCCTTCTGCGTCGGGCCCTCGTCGGCGATGCGGCGGACTTCCTTCTCGATGGCGTCGATGGTGTCGCCCGCGCGGTCGGCGCGCGTGCCGGTATTGCCGATGAAGAGCGCCGAATGCTCCATCCAGAGCAGCGATTCGTACACGGAATAGGCCAGCCCGCGCTTCTCGCGGACCTCGCGATAGAGCCGGGAGGACAATCCACCACCGCCGAGGATGTGGTTGACGACATAGGCTGCCATGAAGTTGGGATCGCTGCGCTTCAGCCCGGGGCCGCCGAAGGTGATCACGGTCTGCGGCACGTCGAGGGCCACGAAAGCGCGCTGCGGCGGCTTTGCGGCCTCGACGTCCGCGACCGGCGTGAGGTTGGCCTTGGCGGGGAGGGCGCCAAAGGTGTGGTCGAGCAGCTTGCCGAGCGTGGCCGGATCGACGTCGCCGACGACCGCGATCTTCAACCCATCCTTGGCAAGCACGCGGCCGACATAATCCTTCATGTCGGCGACCGTGATGGTCGGCAAGCTGTCGAGGTTGCCGTTGCTCTGCCGGCCGTAGGGATGGCCGCCGAAGGCGACCTCCAGGAACTTGCGGCTCGCCAGCGATGTCGGATTGGTGGTCTCGCGGCGCAGCCCCGAGACGACCTGCGAGCGGATGCGCTCGACGTCGGCCGCATCGAAATGCGGCGAGGTCAGTGCCATCCTGAGCAGGTCGAAAGCCTCATCCTTGTTGTCGCGCAGCATGCGCAGACTACCACGGAGGGTATCCCGGGTGGCGTTGAACGAGAGCTCGATGGCGCGGCGGTCGAGCCGTTCATGGAACGTCTTGGAGTCGAGATCGCCGGAGCCTTCGTCGAGGAGGTCGCCAACCATGTTGGCGACGCCCGACTTGTCTGGGGGGTCCTGGGCCGAGCCGCCGGCGAAGGAATATTCCATGGCGATCAGCGGCACGGTTGCGTCCTGCACGAACCAGGCTTCGATGCCGCCCGGAGAGATCAGGTGCTGGATCTTTGCGGCTGCATAGGACGGCGAGACCGCAGCCAGTGCGAGGGCCGCGCCGGTAACGAAGGACAGCGCGAAATGTCTTGTTCGCAGGAAGCGCCTTGCGCGAAGAAGGGAATAGGTCACGAACGCTTCTCCTCGCGCTTGGCGGTGGCGGTGTCCTTGATCAGATAGCCCGTCACCGAGCGCTTCTTCTCGAGCCATTTCTGCGCAACGGCGCGAACCTGCTCGGCCGTGACCGCGCGGATGCGGTCGGGCCAGCTCCTGATGTCCTCGATCGACAGGCCCGTGGTCAGCGCGCCGCCATACCAGCGCGCCAGCACCGCCTGGTTGTCCTGGGCGTAGATCGCTTCCGCGATAAGCTGGGTCTTGACCCGCTCCAGATCCTCGGCGCGGATCGGGTTCTGCGCGACATTAGCGATGACGCCATCGACCGCCTGCTCGACCTCGGCGAAGCTGACACCGGGTTTCGGCGCGGCCGAGATCGCGAACTGGGTCGGGTCGAGCGAGATGCTCGAATAGCTGGCGTTGGCGGAGACCGCGAGCGGCTTGTCGACGACGAGGGCGCGGTAGAGATAGGAATTGCTGCCGCTGCCCATCAGCTGCGCGAGCACGTCGAGGGCCGCGCTCTCGCCGGCCGCAGCGGTCGTCGCCGAGGGCACCAGGTAATAGCGCCGCATATTCGGCTGCTCGACGCGCGGGTCGGCCAGCGTGACGGTGCGCGGGGCGGCCGGCTCCGGCTCCTGCGGACGAACGCGCCGCGCCGGGATGGCGGCCTGGGCCGGGATGGAGCCGAAATTGCGCTCGACCAACGGGCGGACATCGGCGGCATCGACGTCGCCGGCGATCACCAGGATGGCGTTGTTTGGCGCGTAGAAGCGGCGGTAGAAGGCGAGCGCATCCTCGCGATCGAGCTTCTCGATCTCCTGATGCCAGCCGATCACCGGCCGGCCGTAGGGATGATTGAGATAGAGCGCGGCCATGATCTGCTCGTTCAGCCGCGCGTCCGGATTGTTGGCGACGCGCATGTTGTACTCTTCGAGCACGACGTCGCGCTCGGGCAGCACGTTCTCGTCCTTGAGGATGAGGCCGGTCATGCGGTCGGCCTCGAACTCCATCATGGTCGGCAGCTGCTCGCGCGGAACGCGCTGGTAGTAGTTGGTGTAGTCGACCGAGGTCGAGGCGTTCTCGTTGCCGCCGACGCGGAGCACGGTCTGGGAGAATTCGCCGACGGGATGCTTCGAGGTGCCCTTGAACATCAGGTGCTCGAGGAAGTGTGCGAGGCCGGATTTGCCCGGAGTCTCGTCGGCCGAGCCGACCTTGTACCAGATCATCTCCGTGACCACGGGCGTGCGGTGATCCGGGATCACCACGACCTGCATGCCGTTGCTGAGCGTGAAGCTGGCGGGCGGGGCCGATGTTACCGTGGTCTGGGCGAGGGACGCGCCGGCCGTCAGGACACTCGTCGAAAGCAGCGCGGCAAGGAGGCAGGCAGCCGATCGGTAAGAGAACATCATGATCCTTATGACAGGCCGAGGTCCGGATCTCCGGCTCGGAGGCACGGCATCGTACACCGTGCGGCTGAGGCTTCGCGTCACGAAGCAGAGAACTCAACGCGTAGGCAAGTTACTGATCGGCAATTCAGGAACCGTGTCCGGCGTGCACGAGTCGCCGGCGCAGGGTTCGCTTCTGTCAGGACGTCGCGGCGCGACGGGAACGCTATTGTTCCTTGTCCTTGCCCGACATGATGTCGAAATAGGTCCGCCGCGACTTGTCCGGTCCGGAGCCATAGGCGTAGTTCGGCGACGGCGTCTGATAACCCGGCGGAGGCTCGACCAGCGATTGGCGCGGCGGCTCGCTGGTGAATGCCTTCTCTTCCGAGCTGTTGCCCTTGAACATGCCCCAGAGACCGCCGGAATAGCCGAGCTCGGCCGGCATTAGCGACGGGTTGCCGTTGGTGCCCGGCTGAATCGGATCGTTGCTGGTGCGGGGGGCTGCGGCGACCTGGCCGGCCTTCATCTCGGCGGGCGACAGCGGCTGAGCGGCTTGCCAGCTCTCCTGCGCCTTGTTGGCCTTCTTCCGCGCGGCAATGGCTTCCTTGCGGCGTTTCTCGTCGGGGTCCTTCGGCCAGTTCGGCGCATTCTTGGCCTGGGTTGCGGCGGGCGGCGGCAGGTCGAGCTTGGGCGGCACGACCAGCGGCGAACGCTCGCGGTACTCGATGCCGGGCTTCTCCATGCTCTTGGCGCCGATGCCGGACATCAGATTGTCGATGAGCTTCTCTTCGAAAGTCATGTCGTCGTCCTCGTCGTCGTCACCGGCGCGGGCGGCGCCGGACGACATGACGAGACCGATGCCAAGCGCGACTGCGGACAATTTCAATGCCCGCCAGATGCCCCGTTGGGGGTCTCGAACCATCGAACCGCTGGTCTTCGAGCTGCGCATCACCATACCTGTTCCATATTGTGGCAGATTGCCGCTCGCACGCGGCTTGACCCTCGCAAAAGCGGGTTCCACCCGCCGGTCGTATCGGCCGGGATCAGGGCGCTTTTGCGGCGGGTACCCCCAGGAAGGAATCATACAATAGCGCCGCCACCCCAGCAACGATGGCCACGTCGGCGAGGTTAAACACGTACCAATTATAGATATTTCCGCCAATCTCGATGTGAAACAGGGCGAAATCCACCACCGCGCCATAGGCCAGGCGGTCAATGCCGTTGCCGATGGCGCCCCCGATGATCAGGCCGAGCGCAATCGTGGCAAGGAGGGTGTGGGAGCGGGCCATCCAGATCGCCAGCGCGACCACCGCAATACCTTTGACGGCCATCAGCGCGAACTGCGCCGCCTGGCTGTCGTTCTGGAGCCAGCCGAAGCTGATGCCGATGTTCCAGGCCAGCACCAAATCGAAGAACGGCGTCACCCGCACCGCGCCGCGGCGGGCGAGGTCGAACACGTTCAGCAGCCAAAGCTTAGAGGCCTGGTCGAGGACGAGTGTGACCAGGGCGGAGATGATGCCGGCGCGCAGCGGGGTCATGGCTGACGGTCAGACCGCCACCCCCAGCGCCTTCCATTCACGCAACGCCTTGGCGTCGCGCGGGGTGACGTCGGGGTATTCGGGGTCTTCGCCCACCGTCGGCGAGATCTTCCAGGAGCGGGCGCACTTGGTGCCGACCGCCTTCTCGACGACGACTGCGACGCCCGGCACGGCATCGAGACGGAACGCGGAAGCCGGCGCCTCGCCCTCGCGCACCTCGTAGTTCGAGGTGATGCAGACTTCGGCGAGATCGACATCGAACAACGTCGCCAGCATGGCCCGGTCGGCGACATAGATCACCGGCGAGGCCTCGAGCGAGGAGCCGATGTTCTTGGCGGCGCGTTCGAGCTCGAGTGCGCCGGTGACGACGCGGCGCACGTTGCGGATCGTCTCCCACTTGGCGGCGAGCTTGTCGTCGCGGAGCTTCTCGAGGCCATCAGGAAACAGCGTCAGGTGCACCGAAGGCTCGGCGTTCGGCCGGTACATGCGCCAAGCTTCCTCGGCGGTGAAGCTCAGGATCGGCGCCAGCCATTTCAGGATCGAGGCACACAACAGGTCGATGGTCGTCAGCGCCGCCTTGCGCGTCAGCGAGGACGGTGGGTCGCAATAGAGCGTGTCCTTGCGGATGTCGAAATAGAACGCTGACAGCTCGCTGTTGAGGAACGCGGACAGGATAGCGACCACGGTCTTGTAGTCGAACTCCCGATAGGCCTTGCCGATCGCGGCGGCGCGCACCGCGAGCTCGTGCAGCATCAAGCGCTCGAGTTCCGGCATCTCGGCGGGCTCGATTGCGTCGGTCGGCTTGTAGTGATGCAGCGTACCCAGCATCCAGCGCACGGTGTTACGCAGCTTGCGATAGGTCTCGACGGTGTTCTTCAGGATCTCGGGGCCGATGCGCTGGTCGTCGGTGTAGTCGCAGGATGCAACCCAGAGTCTCAGGATGTCGGCGCCGGATTCCTTGATGACGGCCTGCGGCTCGATGGTGTTGCCGAGCGACTTCGACATCTTGCGGCCGTCCTCGGCCTGGGTGAAGCCGTGGGTCAGCACGATGTCGTAAGGAGCCCGACCGCGCGTGCCGCAGCTCTCCAGCAACGATGAGTGGAACCAGCCACGATGCTGGTCCGAGCCTTCGAGATACATCACCGTGTCGGTGCCGCCGTCGACCTTGCGCTTGATGCCGGCAAGGCCGGGGAAATGTACAGGGTCTTCGAGCACAAAGGCGTGCGTCGAGCCTGAATCGAACCAGACGTCGAGAATGTCGTCGACCTTCTGCCAGTCCTCGTTGGCGCGGGGCCCGAGGAAGCGCTCGCGCGCTCCCTTCGCATACCAGGCGTCCGCGCCTTCGTTCTCGAAGGCTTGCCCAATGCGCGCATTGACGGCTTCGTCCTGGAGGATCTCGGCCGAGCCGTCGCCCTTCTCGCGCACGAACACGGCGATCGGCACGCCCCAGGCGCGTTGGCGCGAGATCACCCAGTCCGGGCGGGCCTCGATCATGCCGTTGATGCGGTTCTCGCCCGACGGCGGCACCCATTGCGTCACCGAGATCGCGTGCAGCGCGCGCGCGCGCAGCGTGTCGCCGGACCTGGTGTTGCCGTCAGCGGCAACATCCTTGTCCATCGCGATGAACCATTGCGGCGTGTTGCGGAAGATCACCGGCTTCTTGGAGCGCCAGGAGTGCGGGTATTGATGCTTCAGCCGACCGCGCGCGAGCAGCATGCCCCTTTCGACGAGCGCCTTGATCACGGCCTCGTTGGCGTCGCCCTTCTCGCCCTTGTCGTTGATGACGCGCTTGCCGGCAAAGCCCGGCGCATGATCGGTGTAGGCGCCGTTCTCATCGACGGTATAGGGGATCGCGGTGTTGATGCCGCGCGCATCGAGATCGCGCGCCTGCGCCGTCCATGCGTCGAAGTCCTCGCGCCCATGGCCGGGTGCCGTGTGCACGAAGCCGGTGCCGGTGTCATCCGTGACGTGGTCGCCGGGCAAGAGCGGCACGATGAAGTCGTAGCCGCCGTCGAGGCCCTTCAGCGGATGGCTACACTCGATCGCGTCCATGGTGTCGCCGGGGACGTCGCGGACCTTCTCATAGGCCGTCACGCGCGCCTGCTTAAAGACTTCTGCAGCGAGCGCATCGGCGAGGATGAGGAGATCGCCGGGCTTGGCCCAATTGTCGGCGGGCGCGTCCGTCACCTTGTACAGGCCATAGCCGATCTTCGGCGAGAATGAGATGGCGCGGTTACCCGGCAGCGTCCATGGCGTGGTGGTCCAGATCACGACGCTTGCGGAGGCGAGCGCACCGTGCGCTGGCGAGGTCACCGGAAACTTCACCCACACCGTGTCCGATGTGTAGTCCTCGTACTCCACTTCGGCTTCGGCCAGCGCGGTCTTCTCGACCACGCTCCACATCACCGGCTTGGAGCCGCGATAGAGCGTGCCGTTGGCGGCGAACTTCATCAGCTCGCGCGCGATCTGGGCTTCAGCGGGATAGCTCATCGTGGCGTAGGGATGGTCCCAGTCGCCGATCACCCCCAAGCGCTTGAATTCCTCGCGCTGCACGCCGAGCCAATGCGTGGCATAGGCGCGACATTCCTTGCGGAAGTCGATCATTGCGGCACTATCGCGGAAGTCGGGCTTCTGCTTGCCCTTCTTGCGATAGTGCTCTTCCTCGACCTTCCACTCGATCGGCAGGCCGTGGCAGTCCCAGCCCGGCACGTAGTTGGAATCGAAGCCGAGCATCTGCTGGCTCTTGGTGACGAGATCCTTCAGGATCTTGTTCAGCGCCGTGCCGATATGGATGTTGCCGTTGGCGTAGGGCGGGCCGTCATGCAGCACGAATTTGGCGCGGCCCTTCGCCCTCTCGCGCAGCTTCTCGTAGAGGCCGATCTCATACCAGCGCTTGAGGATCTCCGGCTCCCGCTGCGGCAGGCCGGCGCGCATCGGGAATTCGGTCTGCGGCAGGAACAGGGTTTTCGAATAGTCTTTGACTTCAGACTTTTGGGACTTTTGCGGCTTTTCGGACATGAGGCTGACTGGCTCGGAAGGGCGCGGGAAACGGATGGCGATAGGGAATCGCGGGGTGAGACGATACATCCCGGTCTTGCGCCGAGCCGAAGGCTCAGGCGGAAGCCGGGCCGCTAATCCCTATGATGCGCCGCGCAAACATGGGCTCTCCATAGCAGCCGGACGGGGGAAGCGCAAAGGTGGGGTGGCCCGGTTCGGGCTCAATCGATCACGCCAAGTTTCGGAAACGCATCCGGGGCGGCGGCCAACATGGCGCGGGCGCGGGCGGAATCGTCGTCCATCTGGCGGATCAGGGCCTCCAGGCTGTCGAATTTCAGCTCTTCGCGGATGAAGCCGACGAAAGCGCAGTCGAGCACCTGCCCGTAAAGATCGCCCTTGAAGTCGAACAGGAAGATTTCGAGCAGCGGCGCGCCATTGTCGAAGGTCGGACGGCGGCCGAAACTCGCCACGCCGCCGAGGCGCTCGGTGCCGCGGCCGATCCGCACGGCGTAGATGCCGTGCTTGAGGCCGCAATTGGCGTCCAGGCGGATGTTGGCGGTGGGATAGCCAAGGTCGCGGCCGCGCTTCTCGCCGTGGATCACCTCGCCGGTGATGAACCAGGGACCACCCAGCATGGTGGTGGCTTCATCGAGTTGCCCCTCGGCGAGCGCGATCCGGATCGCGCTGGAGGAGACCGGCCGCTCGTCGATATCGATATGGGGTTGCACGTCGACCTCGATGCCAAGCCGGGGCGCCTCGTTGACCAGCAGGCTCGGCGAGCCGACGCGACCCTTGCCAAAATGGAAGTCGTAGCCGACGGCAATGCCGCTGACGCCAAGGCGGCCGATCAGGTCATGGTGTATGAAATCTTGCGCGCTGGTTCCGGCGCGCGCCTTGTCGAAGGTCATGACCACGGCACCGGCAAGGCCGGTGCCGGCCAAAAGCCGCAGCTTGGCCCGCTCGTCCGTCAGGCGGAATTGCGGGGTGTTGGGGCTGAAAAACCGCCGCGGATGCGGCTCGAAGGTCAATGCCAGCGCAGGGCGGCCATGCGCCCGGCCCATTTCCAGGGCGGCCGTGATCACGGCGCGATGGCCGAGATGAACGCCGTCGAAATTGCCCATGGCGACCACTGCACCCCGCGGAATCGCGGAATCCGGCGTTGTGTCGCGGATGACAGTAAAGGGCGAGGCCATCAGGGGAATTCTCAAACCGGGGGCAGGACCGGGCCGGACCGTGGCTCGACCGACCTGACCAAGTCAAGCGGGCGGAGCGGGACATTGAACACGATTTCAGTCCACTGGTGGCATCCGCAGTTAACGGGCTGTTTAACGCCTTGATGCTACTCCTTGAGGCGTGGAACTGCCGGGCTTCGCCTTGGCAGGTCCGATCGTAATATTCCTGCGTTTGCGTTGGGGGAGTCGAGATGGCGGTTGATTTGTCGATGCCGGTTCTGGTGGTGGATGACTACAGCACCATGATCCGTATCATCAGGAATCTGCTGAAGCAGCTTGGCTTCGAGAATATCGATGATGCCAGCGACGGTTCGGCAGCGCTGAACAAGATGCGCGGCAAGAAGTACGGGCTCGTGATCTCCGACTGGAACATGGAGCCGATGACGGGCTACGACCTCCTGCGCGAAGTGCGCGCGGATCCGAACCTCGCCACCACGCCCTTCATCATGATCACGGCCGAGTCCAAGACCGAGAACGTGATCGCGGCCAAGAAGGCCGGCGTGAACAACTACATCGTCAAGCCGTTCAATGCGGCGACGCTGAAGACCAAGATCGAGGCGGTCTTCCCGGACATGGCAAGCGCGTAAGGCACTTTGGTGTCCCGGACAAGGCGCGGCACATGAGTGACGCGACGCTGAGCCGGGATCCAGTCTATCCACGACGTCACTTGCGGCTTCCGGGCCCCGGCTCTCAGCGCTTCGCCATAGCGCGTCGAACACGCGCGTAAACGCGCTTATGGCGACCCGGGCACGATATTTCTACCACTTCAATTCGCGCATCAGCGCCTTCGGCGGATGGCCGAACAATTCCATCACGGACGCCGGGTCGAGCTGGTCGAGGCCCTCGAACTCTTCGGCATGAATGCCGCGGGTGACGAACAGGCAGTCGATGCCGAACTCGCGCGCGCCGGTGAGATCGGTGCGGACGGAATCACCGATCGCCAGCACCTTCCGCCGGTCGATCGGGTGGCCCTGGCGTTCACCGGCGAGCGCCATCGCGCGCTCATAGATCGGCCGGTGCGGCTTGCCGTAGAAGATCACCTCGCCTCCGAGCTCACGATAGAGCTCGGCGATGGCGCCGGCGCAATAGATCAGCCGGTCGCCGCGTTCGACCACGATGTCAGGGTTGGCACACACCAGCGTCAGCTTGCGCTCGCGCGCCTTCAGCATCATTGCGCGATAGTCTTCCGCCGTCTCGGTCTCGTCGTCATAGAGACCGGTGCAGACGATGTAATCGGCTTGCTCCAGCGGCGCGGTCGTCGCATCGAGGCCCCGATAGATCGAGTTGTCGCGCTCGGGGCCGAGCCAGAACATCTTGCGGCCGGGATGCTCGGCGACATAGAGCCGCGTCAGGTCGCCTGACGAGACGATCGCGTCATAGGTCTCGTCCGCGACGCCGAGCTTGCGCAATTGCCGCTGCACGGAGTCGGCCGGGCGTGGTGCGTTGGTAATCAGGATCACCGTACCGCCGCGGCTGCGATAGGTATGCAGCGCCTCGCAGGCTTCGGGGAAGGATTCGAGACCGTTATGGACCACGCCCCAGATGTCGCTGAGTATGACGTCGACGTCACCCACGAGCTGGCGCAGGCTTTCGACAAAATGCAGCGTGGTCATGATGCGTGCGGCCGATCAGATGCGGCGCGCGAGCGCGGCGTTGCCGATGATACGCTGTGACGGAGGCGCGGAAGACGTCCCGCCTGAACTGGGTGTACCGGAGCCATTGGATCCCTGGATGTCCTGCGCCGGAGTCGGCGAGGCCCCGCCGGTAGCAGATGCCCCTTCAGGCCGCAATGGCCGGGGCGGTGCGAACAAAAAGCCCTGGCCGAACCGCACGTCATAATCGAGCAGGTCGACCACCGCGCGCTCGCCCTCGATCCGTTCGGCGATCAGGTCGATGCCGAAGCGGCCGAGCAGGTCGGAGAGGTCGGACGGGTGGATGTCCGAGGCCGAGGCCTGCTTCGGATCGAGCAGCAGCGTGGCCGGCACCTTGATGAAGCGCACGCCGCGGTCGGCGAGCTCGCGCGGCTCGATGCGCAAATCCGTGACATGGTCGATCGAGAAGCGGAAGCCGCGCTGGGCGAGCGCGGCGAGATTCTCGGTCTCGGCCGGACCGAGGTTACGGAAGGTCGACTGCTTGAACTCCAGCACCAGCGAGGGCGCCAGCGCCCGGTTGGCTTCAAGGAAGTCGAGACATTGCGCGAAGGTGGTGGAATTGCCGAGCGTGGAGGCCGCGACGTTGCAGAACACGCCGACATCCTTGTTGCGCACCATCAGGCGCCGCAGCACCTGCACACAGCGCAGCATCACCATGTTGTCGATGCGTCCGATGAGCCCGGAGGCCTCGGCGATGCTGATGAACTCCTCCGCGGCGATCAGCTGGTCACGCTCATCGCGCAAGCGCGTCACGGCCTCGTAGAACCGCACCTTGCGCTGCGGCAGCGTCACCATCGGCTGGAGGAAGATATCGATGCGGTTTTCGTCGATCGCGTTGCGCAGCGTCGCCAACAATTGGGTCTGGTTGCGGCCGTTGGCGACCTGCGTCGGGACCGTCTGTGAAGGCCGCGGCTGCGCTGCGGGAGGTGGCGGGGCTACGGGCAGCGGTGACGGGTCAGCCGGCCGCTCGTCGATCGTCGCGCTCAGGTCGAGCGGCGCGGGCTCCTGTTTCTCGACCGGGCTTGCGGCTGATACCGGAGCGCCGCCAGCTAGCAGGTCTTCATGGGCCGAGACGGTGGTGGCGAGCTGCCTGACCAGTCCGCCGAGTTCGTTGATCTCGCCGACCACCGACTGGATGCGCTCGGCGTTGGTCGAATTGGACGAGGCGATGCGTCCCTCGATTGCAGCTAACCGGCGGCCAAACTCGGCCACCTGGCGCGCGAGGTCGGCAGTGCCGCGCGAAAGGTCGGCGATCTGGCCGCCGACGTCGCTGCGGTCGCGCAGCCGCATCGACACCGCGTTGTAGAGGATCAGGAAGGTCAGCGCGGTCAGCGCCACGATCGCGGATTCGGTTCCGCTGATGCCGGCGACCGAATAGAGCACGAGCCCGAGCGAGGCCGCGACCAGAACCATGCAGATGGCGATGAAGATCGTCGAAATGCGAATCATGCCGCGCGTTAAGCCTCTAGAGAGCTGACTGTCTCACCGGGAAAACACGGGCCGCCGTCCGACGCCTCACGTCTCATGCTCCCCCGAGCCATGTGAGCTTAACATCATTGTTGATTCGAGGGGATAGCAGCGTGCGGGCCGAGGTTGGCGCGCAAGCTTTGCAACCGGCGCTCACGATCAAGGGCGGACCGAATTGCACCGTCAGGACGGCGCGGCCGCGCCGACCGTGTCGGCCGAGACGGCTTCGCGGCTGCCGAGCGGCTTCGGCCGCCCGGTGGTCGTATCGCGCAGGGTCTGCCGCTCGATCTCCGAGTTCAGCTCGGCTCCGAACATGATGACGATCGCCGACATCCACATCCACATCATGAGGCCGATCGCTGCCCCGAGCGAGCCGTAGGTCGCGTTGTAATTGGCGAATTCTGACAGATACCAGGACAGCAGCGCCGAGCCGGCGATCCAGAGGATGGCGGCCGTCACGGCGCCGAGGCTCAGCCATTGCCAGCGCGGCGCGTCGCGGCTGGGCGCGAAGCGATAGAGGATGGCGAGCGCCACGAGCAGGATGAGGAACAGGAGCGGCCATCGTGCCAGCGCCACGATTAGCTTGCTTCCGGGCGCCATGCCGAGATGATTGAGCGCGAGCGGGAAGGCGACGACGGCGCCCACCATCAGCAACAGCGCTACGATGCCGCCGACAGTGAAGGCCAGCGACACCATGTTGAGCTTGATGAAGCTGCGCTTCTCGCGCTCCTCATAGGCGACGTTGAGAGCGTCGAAGATCGCCTTGACGCCGGCATTGGCGCTCCAGATCGCAAGCAGAAGCCCGAGCAGGAAGGTGGCCCCGAGCGTGGTGTTGCCATGCGACACCACGCGCGCGACCTGGTCCTCGACGATCTGGAACGAGCCCTCGGGCAGCATGGTCGCAAGCGTCTGGAGATTGGCGCTGATTGTCGCGGGATCGGCGAACAGGCCGTAAGAGGAGACAAGTGCCGTGACAGCGGGAAAGATCGCGAGCAGGCCGAAAAAGACGACGCCGCCTGCGGTCGCCAGCAGGCGATCCTCATCGATGCGCTGATAGGTCCGCCAGAAGATGTCCTTCCAGCCCGCCCAGGGGATCGTGAACGGGCTCTTGGCATGACGGCCGCGGCCGGGCTCCACGGCCGCGCTCGCCGGATGCGTTTCCGGTGAATTCGCCTCGGCCTTGCGATGGTCTTGCGGAGGCCCCGACCTGGCCAGGCCGGAGTCCTGGAAGTAGCGCTCCGCGGTGAGCACGAACACTGCCGTGGCCGCCACCAGCAGCCAACTGTCCATTTGCTCGGAGCGCCGCATCAGCATTCACGCTTCCAATCCGTGCCTGTGACGCCGCCGGCGTGCAGCCGTCAACCCGACCAGGCCGACGGCCGCGAGCATCAGGCCAAGTTGCACGGGACGGTTGGCGCGGTTCGGCCAGGCTTTGCTGTCGCGACCGCGTTCACCGGGTGCAAGCGGCACGAGGGGGATCGTCGTTGCGACCTCCTTCACTGCCTGCTTGATCGTTCCGCGAGGAATCCGCGGGGTGGCGATCGCAACCCGCATCCGGCTGGCGAGCGGCACGACCGGCTTGTCCCGACGCTTCACTTGAGCCAGAGCCAACCCGGCGCAGGTTACGGCGAGCACCAGCAGCAGGGCTCCGACGGCGCCAAAGCCCCAGAATTGCCCGTAGGTGATCGCAACCCAGCGGTACAGCGCGACCAGGCCGACAAAGAGGGCCGCAATGACGAATAGCCCGGCCATCGCGAACAGGCCGGCTGCGACCGCGTAGGACGTCGCCCGTCCGGTGGCTTGGTTGGTGCGGTCGCGCAAATACGATTGTGCGGCGCGTTTGAGGTGGTTGAGTTTGAGCGCCATGCCGGCGCGCAGCAATTCGCCCGATGGCGCGAGCATGTGGACATCCTCCGAGAGCAAGACAATTCGTCGGGGGATGAACGTGGCGGAATTTGACTTGTTCCGAGAGAGCGTGCCCGGCGTAGCGGATCAGCCGAGATCGGCGGCTGCGATCCAGAACACCTCGCCCTCGGAGTCTTCGGTGTCCAGCCAGAGCAGCGGTAGTTCCGGAAAGGCCTTGTCGACCAGTTCGCGGCCGCGGCCGATCTCGCAGACCAGCCCGCCATCCGGCGTCAGGTGATCGGGCGCCTCGCGCAGGATACGGCGCACCACGTCGAGACCGTCGGCGCCGCCGTCGAAGGCGAGCTTCGGCTCGGCCCGGCACTCCGGCGGCAGCGCGGCCATGCCTTCCGCATCGACGTAGGGCGGATTGGTGATGATCAGGTCATAGCGTGCATCGCCGAGCGGGGCGAACAGGTCGCCGCGATACAGGCTGATCCGGTTCTCGAGCCCGTATTCGCCGACATTTCGCGTGGCGACCTCGAGCGCGCCCTTGGAGATATCGACCGCGTCGACGGTGGCGTTCGGAAAATGATGCGCGGCGAGGATGGCGAGGCAGCCCGATCCGGTGCAGAGATCGAGCACGCGCTCGACCGCCGTGGGATCGTCGATCAGCGATCCGGCAGTCCCGTCGCGGCCAAAATGCGAGTCCAGCAGCTCGCCGATGAAGGAGCGTGGAACGATGACGCGCTCGTCGACATAGAAGGGTAGCCCGCGCATGTAGATCTTGTTGACGAGATAGGCGGCCGGTTTGCGGGTGGTGACGCGCTGATGGATGAGATCGAGAACGGTCTTGCCCTCGGCCAGGGTGACGCGCGCGTTGGCGAAAAGCTCGAACTGTTCGGGATTGAGATGCAGCGCCTCGCTGACCAGGAAGGCCGCCTCGGCGACCGGATCGGTGGTGCCGTGGGCAAAGGCGAGCTCGGCTTCGACAAAGCGGCTCACCGCATAGCGGACCAAATCGAGCAGCGTGAGAAGCTCACCAGGAGCGACCTTAGCAAGGCCGATCTTAGCAAGGCCGATCTTACCAGGTCTTGGCGCGGCGCGGCCACGCGCGGTCTTTTTGGATGCTCTTGCCATCAGGACCGGGTCCAGCGTGCGGCGGCTTCGTCGTCGCGGGCCTCGGCCGCGACCCAGCCGGTGCCGGCTTCGCTCTCTTCCTTCTTCCAGAACGGCGCGCTGGTCTTGAGATAGTCCATCAGGAACTCGGCCGCCTGGAACGCGGCCTGGCGGTGCTGCGAGGCGGTCAGCACCAGCACGATGTTCTGGCCAGGCATGAAGCGGCCGACGCGGTGAATCACCGTGACGCCGTTCAGCGGCCAGCGCGAGGTCGCCTCGTCGACGTGACGCTTGATCTCTTCTTCGGCCATGCCCGGATAATGTTCGAGCGTAAGCGCAGCGACCTTCGCGCTGTCCTCGTCGGCGCGGCAGATCCCCGAGAAGCTCACGACCGCGCCGATGTCGGTGCGGCTCTTGGTCAGGATTTCGATCTCGCGCGCGAGGTCGAAATCGTCCTCCTGGATGCGGATGCTCACGGGGCAGCTCATGCTCGTCCCGATCCGACGGTGCCAGACCTCTCCCCGGCGGGGAGAGGTGAGGTGGCACCGTACGCTGGTCTGTTCGAGAACATTGGTCTAGCCGCCGGTCATCGGCGGGAAGAACGCGATCTCGCGGGCGCCCGCGATTGCGGTGTCCGGCTTGACGTGGGCGTGATCGATCGCGGCGCGGATCACCTTCGGCTTCTCGAAGGCGTAGGCATAGGCCTCGTTCTGGCCGGACAGCCAGGCGATCAGCTCCTCGACGGTGCGCACCGTTGCGGGCGGTTCGATGGTCTCCTCGGCCTTGCCGACGCGCTCGCGCACCCAGGCGAAATATTTCACCTTCATCCCTCGTCCTCCTTGATGAGGTGATGGATGCCGGCGCGGAAATAGTCGTAGCCGGTGTAGATGGTGAGGATCGCCGAAGCCCACAGCAGCGCCAGCCCGATCATCGAGACCACCGGCACCACCTCATCGCCGGCCGGGCCCGCGAGCAGGAAACCGATGGCGACGAGCTGGACCGTCGTCTTCCATTTAGCGAGCTTCGTTACGGGCACGCTGACGCGCAGCGCGGCGAGGTATTCGCGCAGGCCCGAGACCAGGATCTCGCGGCACAGGATCACGATGGCGGCCCATAGCGACCAGCCATGGATGATGCCATCGGCGGCCAGCATCAGCAGGCACGAGGCAACCAGCAGCTTGTCGGCGATCGGATCGAGCATCCGGCCGAACGCTGATTGCTGATTCCAGATTCGCGCATAATAGCCGTCGAGGTAATCGGTCACCCCGGCGCCGATGAAGATGGCCACCGCCACCCAGCGCAGCCATAGCGGCCCGTCCATGATCGACTGCGCGTAAATGCATCCGACCACGACCGGGATCGCGGCGATCCGGCCGTAGGTCAGGATGTTGGGAAGGGACATCGAGCGCCTGGTTGCCCCTCGTGTCGTCGCGATGTTCATCCGTCCTACCAATACCGCTGGTGCCTGAACGTCAACCGTCCCGCTCTCCAAATGAGGCGCGGACGCAACGATCATATGACCGCGGCCCCCCTTTAGTTCATCCCGGCTGGGGATGGAAATACTCGAAAATCCTGCGGGCGCTTTCGGCGCTCACGCCCGGAACCTTGCCGAGATCAGCGATCGAGGCCCGCTCGATCTCCTTCAGGGTTCCGAAATGATGCAGCAAGGCACGTTTACGTGACGGCCCGATGCCGGGGATCTCCTGCAAACCGGCCTCGCGGATGTCCTTCTTGCGCAGCTTGCGGTGCGAGCCGATGACGAAGCGGTGAGCCTCGTCGCGCAGGCGCTGGATGAAATAGAGCACGGGATCGCGCGGCTCCAGCTTGATCGCCTCGCGCTCGGGCATGAACAGGGTCTCGCGGCCGGCATCCCGGTCCGGTCCCTTGGCGACCGACATCAGCGACACCTGGGTCAAGCCGAGAGCTGCAAAGATCTCGCGGACGGCGTTGAGCTGGCCGCGGCCGCCGTCGATGATGACGAGGTCGGGCCATTGCGGGAAATCGTCGTCCTTCGCCTTGGCCACGCCTTCCTCGGGCGGATTGATCAGTCGCTTGAAGCGTCGCTCCAGCACCTCGCGCATCATGGCGTAGTCGTCGCCAGGCGTCAGCCCTTCCGACTTGATGTTGAACTTGCGGTACTGGTTCTTCACGAAGCCGTCCGGGCCGGCAACGATCATGGCGCCGACCGCATTGGTGCCTTGGATGTGGCTGTTGTCGTAGACCTCGATGCGCTTGGGCACGTGCGGCAGGCTCAGCGTCGCGGCCATGGCCTCGAGCAGGCGGCTCTGCGTCGCGGTGTCCGCGAGCTTGCGGCCGAGCGCCTCGCGCGCATTGGTCAGCGCGTGGGTGACGAGCTCCTTCTTCTCACCGCGTTTGGGCGCGGTGACCTCGACCTTGTGGCCGGCTTTGGTCGACAGCGCACTGGCGAGCAGCTCGCTCTCCTCGATCTCGTGCGAGAGCAGGATGTTCTTCGGCGGCGGCTTGTCGTCGTAGAACTGGGCGAGGAAGGAGCCGAGCACCTCTTCGGGGGTAAATGTCTTTTCCGCGCGCGGGAAATAAGCGCGGTTGCCCCAGTTCTGTCCGGTGCGGAAGAAGAACACCTCGACGCAGGAGAAGCCGCCCTCCTGGTGGATGGCGAACACGTCGGCTTCCTCGACCGTGCGCGGATTGATTCCCTGCTGCGACTGGATCGCCGACAGCGCGGCGAGGCGATCGCGATAGAGTGCGGCGCGTTCGAATTCGAGCTCGCCGGAGGCCTTCTCCATCTCGCCGGCGAGCTCCTGCTTCACCGCATGGCTCTTACCGGAGAGGAAGTCGGTCGCTTCGCGCACCAGGGTCGTATAGCCGGGAAAGTCGATCTCGCGGGTGCAGGGCCCGGCACAGCGGCGGATCTGGTAGAGCAGGCAGGGCCGGGTGCGGCTCTCGAAGAAGGAATCGGTGCAGGAGCGGATCAGGAATGCGCGCTGAAGGGCCGTGATGGTCCGGTTCACGGCGCCCGCCGCGGCGAACGGGCCGAAATAGCGCCCCGGCCGGGTCTGCGCGCCGCGGTGCTTCAGGATCTGCGGCGCCCAATGGTCGCCTGTGATCAGGATGTAGGGAAACGACTTGTCGTCGCGCAGCTGCACGTTGAAGCGCGGCCGCAGCTGCTTGATGAGGTTGGCTTCCAGCAGCAGCGCTTCCGTCTCGGTTGTGGTTGAGACGATCTCCACGGTCGCCGTGGCGGCGATCATGCGCAGGATGCGCGCCGGCTGGGGGGCACTCTGGCGCGCGTAGTTGGACAGGCGCTTTTTGACGTTCTTGGCCTTGCCGACATAGAGAACGTCCGCGTTCGCATTAAGCATGCGATAGACCCCGGGCGAGGTGGGGGCGAGCCGGACCGCGCGCTCGATCGCCTCATGACCGGTCGCCAGCGGGCCCTCGCCGACCGCGCCGCTCTCTTCCAGGATATCCGGCAGCCGCGCATCGTCCTCGTCGTCACCGCTCGCAGTCGCGGGATCGAGGTCCGGTGGCGCCATGTCCGTTTCCGGATGTTGGGCGTTCGGTGCGGTGACGCGCACGGGTTTGCGCGTACGTGCATCGTCCGGATTGTCGGGGGAATCGTGAACCATGGTGCGAATTTAGGGGCTGGGGGTGCCGATTTGAAGTTCCGGCCGTGGCGCACGCACAGGATGGCGGGCGCAGTTCCCGGTAACGCTTGGTTAAGCCTGTTAATAGCGCGGTAACCCGGCTTAACAGCCCTTTAACTTAAAGCTCTCGATAAATCTTACGCGAAAAAGTGGTGGTTCCGTAACCATGCGGTCTGGCTTTGCGCGGCGGCGCAGGCATCGCGGGGGCGGTAGTTTGCGTTGGAGTGTGTGATGAAGGGGCTCGTTGTGGGCGCAGCCGCGTTGGTTGCTGCCGGCTGGACAGCTTCGGCAGGGGCCGCCGATCTCAGTTACGGGCAGCGTGCGCCCTATACGGTCAATCAGCCGCTCAATGCGTACAGCTGGGCCGGTCCTTATCTAGGCGGCAACGTCGGCTATGAATGGGGTTCGGTCGACAACAATCCCTCAAAGCCTTCCGGCTTCGTCGGCGGCGTGCAGGCCGGCTATAATTTCCAGAACGGCCCTTGGGTGTTTGGCGTCGAGGGCGACATTCAGGCCGCCGGTGCCGACGATACCTTCGCGCCGTGGAAGTTCTCCAATCCGTGGTTCGGCACCCTGCGCGGCCGCGCCGGCTATGCCTTCAGCAATGTGCTGTTCTACGGCACCGCTGGCCTCGCTTTCGGCGAACTGCGGGCGCAGACCTTCGGCTGGACAGAATCGCACACCACCGCTGGCTGGACCGTCGGTGCCGGCGCGGAAGTCGGCCTTGCGCCGAACTGGACCGCCAAGCTCGAATACCTCTACATCGATCTGTCGACGAGTCAGTTCGCAATTACGGGCGTGTCAAACGGCTATAGCGCCAGCGTTGTCCGCGCAGGCGTGAACTATCACTTCTGATAGCTGAAGAAGAAAAGACCGGACCAACCTCCCGGCCGCTAGCGGCCGGGATTTTTTTAAGCCAGGCTCGCTAGGAGAGGATGACCAAATTGACCGCCTTCGGTCCCTTCCCCTTCTTGTCCGGTTCGACTTCGAAAGTAATACGCTGTCCTTCGGCAAGGTCCTTCAGTCCCGCCCGCTCTACGGCGGTGATGTGAACGAAGACGTCGCGGCCGCCGTCGTCCGGCTTGATGAAGCCGTAGCCGCGCTCGCCGTTGAAGAACTTGACCGTTCCCGTCATGGCCATCGGGAAACTCCCCCTCATTGCTCCTCCGCCGCGGCGCAGACTCGCGTCACGACATGACCGGACCTTACGAAGCCCGGGAGCTGGCCATCCTTGGGCGGACCTCATAGGTCCGGCCGGATCTTTCTTGGGCCTTCACTCCGCCGCAACCATTCGCGGAAGCGGAACGTAAAGCCAGTCACGGAAACAGCATAATACGGTTCGTCGCAGATTGACTACCGTTCCTGCATATTTTTCCCAAGAATGCCGGAGTGTTACGGCCTCGGCACCTCCAATCGGAATCTGGCAGCGCCGCCCTGGCCGAGCGGCATTTCGAGCTCGGGCAGGATGGTCTTGAGCTCACCGTGCAGCGTGTAGGGCGGGTTGACGATGAGGAGACCCGTGGAGGTGAGGGCCGCGCCATCGAGCTGCGGCGCCACACTGAATTCGAGGCGCAGGCATTTTCCGGGCGGCTTTGCTGCGGCTGCGAGCCGGGCCACCGTTTGCGCCAGCGTGTCGGTGGCGCGCCGGTTCTTGGCCGGATACCAGATGACGTAGATACCGGTCGGCCATTTCGCGAACGCCGCTGAGAAGGCCTCGCCAAGCCGCTCGAACTCGTCCTTGGCCTCGAACGGCGGGTCGATCAGCACGAGGCCGCGCCGCTCCTTCGGCGGCACGAAGGCGGGCAGTGCCATCCAGCCGTCGAGATCGACCACGCGAGCCTGCTCGTCGCGGCGCAGCACGTCGATCAGCGCTTTCCGCGCCTTCGGCTCGAGCTCGCAGGCGACGAGGCGGTCCTGCGGCCTGAGCAGGCCGCGCGCGATCAGTGGCGAGCCGGGATAGGCTTTGAGCTCGCCCTTCGGATTGAAGGCGCGGACGATGTCAAGATAGGGCTTGGTCAGCGCCGCGGTCTCGTTCGACAGGCGCGCCTGCATCAGCCGCGCGATGCCGGTCAGCCACTCGCCGCCACGGCGCGCCTCGTTGCTGTCGAGGTCGTAGAGGCCGGCGCCGGCATGGGTGTCGATGACGCGGAACGCCGCCGGCTTGTCCTGCAAATAAGTGAGGATGCGCGCCAGCACGATGTGCTTGATGACGTCGGCGAAGCTGCCGGCATGGAAGGCGTGACGGTAGTTCATGACGGAGAGTTACGACATCGCGAGGCGAAAGTAACGGCCGTCATTTCGGGGCGGTGCGCCAGCACCGAACCCGGAATCCATTTCTTTGAGAACGCGGACAGATGCATTCCGGGCTCGCGCTTCCGCCTTCGCTCTTCGGGCTGCGGCGGACAAGCCGCGCGCCCCGGAATGACGATCCGAGGGCTCGCTCTACCCACCCCTGATCGGCGGCATCGTCACCTGCTCGCGGCGGCAGGTGCGGCGCTCGAGCTCGTCGCAGGCGCGGAATTGCAGGTCCTTGCTGAGGCAGATGCGGACCTCGGACAGCCGTGTCCGGTTGCAGGTGACCGAGATGGCGGCATTGCTGAGGCCGGGATTGGCCTTGATAAAAGCGTCCTCGACCTCCGCCGGCGCCACGGTCTTGGCCTGCGACAGATCGAGATATTCGGCCGGGATCTTGATCGCGGCGCGCGCTTTGCGGATCGTTTCGAAATAGCTGCGGCTCTCGAGCCCGGAGCAGGTGCCGTGCTTGTCCCATTCGTTGAAGATCAGGCCCGGCGCCGGCATCAAGTCGAGCATCGAGGAAACGATGCCGCGGTTCAGCCGCGGTGCCGGCCGCTGGCAATATTCGGGGAAGCCGTTTTCATATTGCGGCCACAGGCCATGCACCACGAAGGCGTAGGGCCGCCCGCTGCACTGCATCTGTGAACGGCCGCTGCGCTCGGCCGCTTCCTCGCAGAAGGAGGGCGACCATGACAGCGACAGCACATAGAAATCGAACTCGCCCGGCGCGTTTTGCCGCTTGTCCTGGGCCTTTGCGCCACCGGCGAACGAAGCCAAGCCTGCGGCAAGGATCAGGGGAAGGGTCAGCGAGATCACCAGGCGGGAGAACGAATGCAATCTGGAATGAAACATGGCGACGCCCCTCAACTAGACTGTGCAATGAAGCCTAGCAGGCGATAAGAACATTTCAAGAACAAAATTCGGGCCACCGCCGTTCGGTCGCCGGATCGGCCCGAAGGGCCCTTGAAATCAGGGCTTGGCGGCGCGGCAGGCCGGATTGTAGGCCCAGTTACGGTCGACTCCGACGACGCACCATTCGACACCATTGCCGTAGCCGGCAAAGCCGCCATCCTCGATAATCGAGAAATGCACCTTGCGCACCTTGCCGTCATTGAGCATGGCGTCGCCGGTGCAATAGCGGCGCGGAATGTTGTCGGACTGCCAGGGCCGGAAGGCGGTCTCGCGAACGGCGGAGAAGCCGGTGATCTTCAACGAGGAATTCCAGAACGAGCTTTCCTTCTCCCAGAACTGGGTGGCGATCGTCGGCAGCGCCTTGTCGCAATCGGCGACGGCGCCGTCGTAACGTGGCCCACTCAGCCAGAAATTCGTCTCGAGCGGATTGGCGGCCCTGGCCTCACCGAGCGGCAGCGCCCCGAACGTGAGGCCGAGCACGGCGGCAAAGCGGAGCGATTTCAGGGAGGGGGCGCGCATGGGCAATCCGGACTGCTGGGTCTTGCGAAGATGGGACCGTGCCGCGAAGGCTCGGCGGGGTCAAGTGCAGCGCGGCAACACTTCGCCAGGAGTTGACCACAACGTCGCGCTCGGCATGGCTTCCGTTCTTTCCACTTCCATCGCAGCACCGTAAACTGGCGGCCAGCCAATTGGAGTGACGGGAATGCGAATCATTGCGGCCGCGGGTCTTCTCGCCAGCCTGGTTGTCTCGGGTATGATGGCGAGCCAGTCGGCGCGCGCCGATATCCTTCCAGTGCCGCCGTTCAAGGGCAACGACACCGGCGGCATCATCGCCTATTCGATGGCGACCCAGGTCGATGCCCGGCAGGTCGCGGTCGATCACTGCGCGCGCTACGGCAAGGTCGCCAAATTTCTCGCGGTGCAGGCCTACGAGGGCGGCTACATCTCGTTCTCCTGCCGCTGGGTGCCCTATGGCGCCGCCGACCAGCCGATCCGAACGCTGTACTGAACCGCGGTCGTAACGCCGCAATCTCTCAGCCGGGAGCTCCCAGATGACGCGCAAACTCGCTTTGCTCGGCTCGGCCGCCTGTCTCGTGTTGTCGGCAGGCAGCGCCAGCGCCGACGATCTGCCGCTGCGCAAGGCCGGCCTTTGGGAAATGAAGCTGGTCACGACCGGCTCGCCCGTGCCCGAGATGACCATGCAGCACTGCACCGACGAGACCGTCGACAAGGAGATGAGCAACAACGTCTCCCCGATGGCCAAGCAGATCTGCGCCAAGCAGGAGATCAAGAAGACCGCGACCGGCTATGTCAGCGATTCCGAGTGCAACGTCGCCGGCGTCAGCACGACCTCGCATGCCGAGATATCAGGCGATTTCAACTCGGCCTATACGGTGAAGACCTCCTCGCATGCGCAAGGCGGCGTCGCCGGCACGGCAGGGCGCGATAGCACCATGACGCTCGAAGCGAAATGGCTCGGGGCCTGCAAGCCGGACCAGAAGCCCGGCGACATCGTGATGCCAGGCGGCTTCAAGATGAACGTGCGCGACGTGGATAAGCTGAAGGCACTGCTGCCGAAGTAGCGAGATCGTAGCCGGAAAACCGGTGTGCTCCCTCGCCCCGTTCTTACGGGAGAGGCAAGAGCAGTTACACCGGTATTCTCACGCTCGCCCTCAATCCTCCCATCGGGCTGTCGCCGAGCGTGATGTCGCCGCCGTGCGAGCGGGCGATGTCGCGGGCGATCGCGAGACCAAGGCCCGTGCCGCCTTCGTCCTGGTTGCGGGCGTTGTCCAGCCGCAGGAACGGCTTGAACACCTCTTCGCGCAAATGCGCGGGAATGCCCGGCCCGTCGTCGTCGATCGTGACCGTGAGATAGCGGTGATCGCGCTGGCCGGTGATGGCGATGGCCTTGCCGTAGCGCGCGGCGTTGGTGACGAGGTTGGCAAGGCAGCGCTTGAACGAGGCCGGCTTCACGGTCACCACTGGCAGGCCGTGGAACGCCACGGTCGCGGTGTGGCCGTGCCGTTCGGCGTCGCTGCGCAGCTCTTCCAGGGCCTGGGCCATATCGGTCGGCTGCGATTGCTCGCCGGAATCGCCGCGGGCAAAGGCAAGGTAATCCTCCAGCATCATCGACATCTCGTCGACGTCCTTGCGCATGCCCTCGAGCTCCGGACTATCGCCGATCAGCGCCAGCTCGAGCTTGAAGCGGGTCAGGATGGTGCGCAGGTCATGGCTGACGCCAGCCAGCATTGCGGTGCGCTGCTCCATCGTGCGCTCGATGCGCGATTTCATCTCGAGGAAGGCGACGGAGGCGCGCCGCACCTCGCGCGCGCCTCTGGGGCGGAAATTCGGCGCCTCGCGGCCTTTGCCGAAGCTCTCGGCGGCATCGGCGAGCCGCAGGATCGGCTTGATCTGGTTGCGCAGGAACAGCACCGCGACGATCAGCAGGATCGAGGACGTGCCGACCATCCAGAACAGGAAGATTTCCGAGTTCGAGGCATAGGCGGCGCTGCGCTGGGCAAACACGCGCATCACGGCATCGTCGAGCTGGATGCGGATCTCGACGAGATTGGAGCGGCCGACCGTGTCGATCCAGAACGAACGCCCGATCTGGCGGCCGAGCTGCACCGACAGGGTCTGGTCGAGTAGCGAGAAGAACGGCTTCGGTCCTGGCGGCGGCATGTCCCCGGCGGGCAGGAAATCGACGACGAGGCCGAGCCGCTGCTGGGCGATGCGGCGGATCTGGTCGCGGTCCTTGTCCTGCGGATAGCCCTTGTAGACGTCGATCAGCGCGGCGATGTCCTGCACCACCGCCGCGGACAGGCGGCGAGTCACCGTGTTCCAGTGCCGCTCCATGAACACGAAGGCGACGACCGATTGCAGGATCACCATCGGCACGATCATGATCAGCAGCGCGCGCGCATAGAGGCCGGTCGGCATCCAGCCCTTGAATGCGTTGCCCATCCAGCCATTGGCGGCGGAGACGCGGTCGGCGGCGCTCTTCAGAAGCGTCAGGCCCGTATCGATCGTGCTCATCGGTGGCGCTTCACTGCTCTATGGCTTTAAGGCAAGGCCACCAGCCGGTAGCCGATGCCGCGCACCGCCTGGAGGAACAGCGGATTGGCGGGATCGGTCTCGATCTTGCGCCTGAGGCGGTTGATCTGAACGTCCACGGCGCGCTCGTTGACGCTGCCGTTGCCGGTCAGCGCGCTGCGCGGCACGGTTTCGCCCGGCGTCTCCGAGAGGATGCGCAGCATCTCGCGCTCACGGTCAGTGAGGTGAATGACCTCATCGCCCTGGCGCAGCTCGCCGCGATCGAGATGGTAGACGTAGGGTCCGAAAGCGATCTTCTCCACGGTCGCGGCCTGCGGCGGCGGCGCGGCGCGCTTCAGGATGTTGTTGATGCGCAGCGCGAGCTCGCGCGGCTCGAACGGTTTTGCGACATAGTCGTCGGCGCCGATCTGCAGGCCCTCGATGCGCGCTTCTGCCTCGTGCCGTGCCGTCAGCATCACGATCGGCACCGAGGACGAGGTGCGGATGAAACGGGCAAGGTCGAAGCCGGTCTCGCCGGGCATCATGACGTCGAGGATCAAGAGATCGAAATGCAAGCCCATGAGCTTGGCGCGCGCATCGCTGGCGCTGGCGGCGGTCGAGACGCGGTAGCCTTCGCTGGCGAGAAAGCGCGACAGCAGATCGCGGATGCGGCGGTCGTCATCGACCAGCAGCAGATGCGGGGCATCGTCGGCGGGTTGCACCGGCGGGCGGGCGAGCGTGGCAGCGAGCGGCACGGTCACTCCTTGGCGTCGTGGTTGACGGAAGCGAAGATCGTCTCGAGCACCTTGTCCGGATCGTCGCGATCAATCATCGCGCGCAGGAAGCGCTTGACGGTCTCGGCATCCTGCGGACCCATTTCGGCAAGCGCCTTGTTGATCCGCGTGGTCTGCAGCCCGGCAAGCTTCTGCACCAGCGCTTCGCCCTTCGGCGTCGCATAGAGCAGGCGCTGGCGACGGTCATTGTCGCCGGTCTTCTGCACGATATAGCCCTCGTCGAGAAGCTGCTTGAGCACGCGGCCAAGCGATTGCTTTGTGATGCGCAGGACGTCGAGGAGGTCGGCGACCTTGAGGCCGGGGTAGCGATAGACGAAGTGCATGACCCGGTGATGGGCACGGCCGAAGCCGAAGGCCTCCAGCTCCTGGTCGGGATCGCCGACGAAATCGCGATAGGCGAAGAACAGCAGCTCGATGATATCCCAGCGCAAATTGTTTCCATCGCCTGCGGCCGGCCGAGGCTCGGCGGCGTCTTGAGACGGACTCGCGAAATTTATGTCAGGCATATTGACGTATCTTAGGTTCAATGTTACAAAACGATTGGCCCGCACGAAATTTTAGATCGTATCGCGACGGGCGGCGTCGAAGCGGGGACGGCGGAAACAGCCGGACAGGCGACGACGGCCGGAGCAGATCTACCGTGCGATTGTCGAGCGGCATTTCGACAAAACATACTGGACTTCCGCCTTCCGCAAAAGCATGTCCTCGGCGACATGCTGGCCACGGGAAACCGGCCGTAACAAGGCTGGCGCCGGTCCAGCCAGACACCTAATGAAGCCAGCCGGCCCCGAACAGGGGCGGGCCGGTGCCAGAACAGCGCCGATACCGGCAGCGGGAGCCAAGGACATGAGCATGACATTCGACATCCAGCCCGCATCCAATCCGACTCCTGAGAAGGACCGCGTCGCCAAGCTGGTGGACCCAGGGTTCGGGCGAGTCTTCACCGATCACATGGCGATCGTCCGCTACAATCAGGCCAAGGGCGGCTGGTACGAGGCCAAAATCGAGGCGCGCGCCAACTTCCAGCTCGATCCGGCCGGCGCGGTCCTCCATTACGCTCAGGAAATTTTCGAGGGCCTCAAGGCCTACAAGCGCGACGACAGCGGCGTGAACCTGTTTCGCCCGGATGCCAATGCGCGGCGATTCAAGGACTCGGCCGACCGCATGGCGATGGCGCAATTGCCCGAGGATGTCTTCATCGAGGCGGTCGAGCAGGTCGTGCGCATCGACCGCGCCTGGATGCCGGGCGGCGAGGGCAGTCTTTACCTACGGCCCTTCATGATCGCGAGCGAGACCTTCCTCGGCGTCAAGCCGTCATCCGAATACATCTTCGCGGTCATCGCCTCGCCGGTCGGCTCCTATTTCAAGGGCGGCCCTGCACCGGTGTCGATCTGGGTGTCCGAGAACTACACGCGCGCTGCGATCGGCGGCACCGGCGCCGTCAAATGCGGCGGCAATTATGCCGCAAGCCTGCGCGCCCAGGCGGAAGCGATCCAGCATGGCTGCGATCAGGTCGTGTTCCTCGATGCGCTCGAGCGCCGTTACATCGAGGAGCTCGGGGGCATGAATGTCTTCTTCGTGTTCGACGACGGCTCGTTGTCGACGCCGCCGCTCGGCACCATCCTGCCGGGCATCACACGCGACTCCATCATCACGCTCGCCCGCGATGCCGGAAAGACGGTGCGCGAGGAGCCCTACCCGCTCGACCAGTGGCGCAAGGACGCCGCCAGCGGCAGGCTGAAAGAAGCCTTCGCCTGCGGCACTGCCGCCGTGATCTCGCCGATCGGCAAGGTGCGCTCGGTGAGCGGCGATTTCGACATCAGTGGCGGCGCGGCCGGCCCGGTCGCCATGGGCCTGCGCAAGCAGCTCGTCGACATCCAGTACGGCCGCACCAACGATCCGCACAACTGGATCCGCAAGGTGTTTTGAAGCTTTTATCTTCTCCCCTTGTGGGAGATCTCCCGCGAGAGGAGAGGGCAAGAACGGTTGCCGCCTTGCGCGTCGGCTGGTAAACGCCGCGCATGGCCGAGAAACCCAAAAAACCCCAGAAATTGAAGGCGCGCCTGCCGCGCGGGCTCGAGGATCGCAATCCCGCCGCGATACGCGCGACGCGCGAGATGGTCGAGAAGATCCGCGCTGTTTACGAGCTCTATGGCTTCGAGCCGGTGGAGACGCCGGCGATGGAATTCACCGATGCGCTCGGCAAATTCCTGCCCGACCAGGACCGTCCGAACGAGGGCGTGTTCTCGTTCCAGGACGACGACGAGCAATGGATCAGCCTACGTTACGATCTGACCGCGCCGCTCGCCCGCTACGTCGCTGAAAACTTCGACACGCTGCCAAAGCCCTATCGCAGCTACCGCGCCGGTTACGTGTTCCGCAACGAGAAGCCCGGTCCCGGCCGCTTCCGCCAGTTCATGCAGTTTGACGCGGATACGGTGGGCTCGGCGACACCGGCGGCGGATGCCGAGATCTGCATGATGGCCGCGGACACGATGGAGGCGCTCGGGATTGCACGCGGCTCCTATGTCGTGAAGGTGAACAACCGAAAAGTGCTCGACGGTGTTCTGGAAGCCATCGGGCTCGGCGGCGACGACAACGCGGCACGCAGGCTGACCGTGCTCCGCGCGATCGACAAGCTCGACAAGTTTTCCGCCGACGAAGTGCGCAAATTGCTCGGTCCCGGACGATGGGACGGTGGCGAAGAAGGCAAGGGCGACTTCACGAAAGGCGCCAATCTAAGTGCGGCGGAGGCTGACGTTGTTCTCGCCATCACCAAGCAGCGCGATGATTGGAAAGAAGCCATCGCCGCCGCAGAAACCTACCTCGCCAAGAGCGAAGTCGGTCAGGCCGGCGTGAGCGAGCTGGAAGAAATTGCCAAGCTGGTCACGGCCTCGGGTTACGGCATGGATCGCATTCGCATCGATCCCTCCGTCGTGCGCGGCCTCGAATATTACACCGGCCCTGTCTACGAGGTCGAACTCCTGCTCGACACCAAGGACGAGAAGGGTCGCCCGGTGCGCTTCGGCTCTGTCGGCGGCGGCGGACGTTATGACGGACTCGTTTCGCGCTTCCGCGGCGAGCCGGTGCCGGCGACCGGTTTCTCCATCGGCGTGTCTCGCTTGCAGTCCGCACTGACGCTGCTCGGCAAGCTCGACACGCGGCCGGAATTCGGGCCGGTCGTCGTCACCGTATTCGACCGCGACCGCGTCGCCGACTATCAGAAGATGGTCGCTTCCTTGCGCACCGCCGGCATCCGCGCCGAGCTCTATCTCGGCAATCCCAAGAACATGGGCAATCAGCTCAAATATGCCGATCGCCGCAACGCGCCCTGCGTCGTCATCCAGGGCTCCGACGAGAAGGCGCGCGGCGAGGTTCAGATCAAGGATCTGATCGAGGGTGCCAAGGCCGCCGCTGCGATCGCCTCCAACCAGGAATGGCGCGAGAGTCGACCGGCGCAATTCTCGTGCAGCGAGGCCGATCTCGTCGCCAAGGTGCGCGAGGTCTTGGCGCGCCATGACGTGAGCTGGGGCTAGCCATTCGCTCCATTCGTCATGCGCGGGCTTGACCCGCGCATCCATCTTCCAAATGATGGGATTGCCGGATCGAGCCCGGCAATGACGAATAGATGATCAACGACGAGCAGGGAGCAGACGATGCCTGAGATCACAATCAGCATGGCCGAAGGCCGCACCGACGGGCAGAAGGCCGGCATGATGCGCGACATCACCCAGGCGCTCGTGAAGAATCTCGGCGTCGACGCCGATGCCGTCGTCATCCAGATCAACGAGGCCCCGCTGCGCCACAAGATGAAGGGCGGCAAGACCTTTGTTGAGCGCGCGGCGGCTGCGAAGAAGTGACGCGTTAGTTCATTCCGGGGCAGCCCGTCAGGGCGTAATCTCTGGCTTTTCGCGTTCGCGCTTTGCGCCTGGAATGACGAGAAAGAACATGGACGCACGCGACTTCATCACAATCGGCATGAGCGCAGAGCGCACGCTGGTGGTGCCGGTGGAGCGCACGGTCGGGCATTTCGTGCCCGGCATGCCGTTTGTTTATGCGACGCCGATGATGATCCTCGAGATGGAGATGACCGCAAGCGATGCGATCCGCTCCGCGCTTCAGCCCGGCTGGGTCACTGTCGGCACCGAGGTTGACATCCGCCATCTCGCGGCAGCTCGCGTCGGTGCGACGGTGCGGACCACAGCGAAAGTTGTCGCGGTCGAGCGCCGCGTCATTCGTTTCGAGGTCGAGGCGTTCGAGGGCGCCCGCAAACTCGGCGAGGGCCGCCACGGGCGCGGTCTCGTCAATGTTGAGATGTTCAACAAGCGACTAGGAGCGTAGCTGCGAGGCCGTTAGCTACTTCGCCAATTCCTTCGACCGCTTCGTCGCGGCCGCTATTGCGCGGATCATCAACTCGCGCAGGCCGGGCTCGCCCATCAGCACGTCGAGGGCGGCAGCGGTGGTGCCACCGGGAGAGGTGACGTTCTGGCGCAGCGTGCTTGAAGCAAGCTCGGACTGGTGCAGCAGCTCGCCGGAGCCGGCGACGGTCTCGCGCGCAAGCTTTGTCGCCAACGCCTCGGGCAAGCCCGCTTCCACACCGGCGCGCGCGAGCTCTTCGGCGAGCAGGAAGACATAGGCTGGCCCTGAGCCGGAGACTGCGGTGACCGCGTCCATGAGGCCTTCATCCTCGACCCATTCCACCGAGCCGGTGGCGCGCAGCAGCGCATCGGCCACCGCGCGCTGAGCCGAGCTGACATGTTGTGCGGCGACGGCGACGGTGATGCCGCGGCCGATTGCGGCCGGCGTGTTCGGCATCGCGCGCACCACGGCGCGGCCGCAGACCTCTTCAAGCGAGGCGATCGTGATGCCTGCCATGATCGAGACCACCGACGTCTTGTCCGAAACGAATGGTTTCAGCTTGGCGCCGGCCTCGCGGAACATCTGAGGCTTCACCGCGACGACCAGCGTCTCGACCGTGCCCGCCGCTTTCAGGTCAGGATTGAGCGCAACGCCCTTGGCGGCAAGCGCGGTGATCTCGGGCGAGAGGTGCGGATCGATCACCGCAACGCGGCGCGGATCGAGCCCGCCCGCGAGCCATCCGCTCAGCATCGCGCTGCCCATCTTGCCGGCGCCGGCAAGGAGGATGGTGCCGGTGATGTTTTGGAGGGTGTTGTTCGCCATCGCTGCTGCCAAATCCGTCGTCCTGGCCAAAGCCAGGACCCATTTCCCCAGGTGGTTCTAGTGGATGGAGGGCAGAGCAACAAGCATCGCAAGATACGGAGAGCCCTCGCGGCATGGATCCTGGATCTGGGCCACGATAGCGCTTCGCGCCGTCATCGCTTGTCCAGGACGACGAAGGATGGGCGATGCCCTCCTCACGCGCTGGGGCGCCTTACGCCTCGCCCACCGTGTCGAACATCGCCGCGTCCATGGCTTGCGCGGTGGTCTTGCCGGCCCACACCACGAACTGGAACGCCGGGAAGTAGCGCTCGCAGGCGTGGATGGCGCCCGCGAGCATGGCTTCGCATTGCGCGGTGGAGGCGGTGAGGCCGCCCGGCAGCACCAGCGCCTGGCGGTGCATGATCATGCCGGTGTTGGTCCACAGGTCGAAATGGCCGACCCACAATTGCTCGTTGACCGCGGCGACGAGCCGCTGCACCTCGCCCCGGCGCTGCAGCGGGATCTTCATGTCGAAGGCGCAGGCCAGATGCAGCGCCTCGATCTCGCCCATCCAGGTGAAGGAGAGCTGGTAATCGGTCCATTGTCCCTTCGAGACAATCGTGAGTTCGTCTTCGCCGGAGCGTTCGAACGGCCAGTTGTTGCTGGCAGCGATATCCTCGACCACCGCGAGCGGATGGCTCTTGGAATCGATAGTGCCTTCGAGCAGGGACATGCCGTCTCGACCTCTTGCCTTCTTGTTGTTTTGATACGCACGCGGTTGGCCCGGCGCGCGCTCCCTAAACGTCGCTACGGCGATCCCTAGGGTCGCTCTTGCGATCCCCTCGGATCAGCGCGGGCCTGTCGCGGATCAAGTGATGTGATTTGCGGAATCTGCGCAACCGCGTCCCGAGTCCGTCCACAAGCCAGGACTCGTTCGTCCACAGCTCATCTCCGCCATAATTGTTAACGGGGAGAGACAAAACCGGACGAGGGAGAACAAACCGGAATCGGATTCGGGCGGCCGACGCCAATTGCTAATTCCGTCCCGCGAGGCCGCTCCCACCGCGACGGCATGGGACCATGCGCTTTGCCCATGCGGAACGCGCTTGCCGCAACGGCTCGCCGGCGGCATATTTCCTGGTAGGCCGTTCATCCCGAACGGCCGATGTTCTCAGGGCGGGGTGAAAGTCCCCACCGGCGGTAAGGGCCGAAAGGCCCAAGCCCGCGAGCGCCTTCCTCAGGTTCTTTCCTGAAAAGGATTTTGCCGAAGGGAAGGGTCAGCAGATTCGGTGCAACTCCGAAGCCGACGGTCAAAGTCCGGATGAAAGAGAACGGTCGGTGGCAGGCGCATCGCAAGATGCGGCTGTTTGTCGTTCCGTGTGCCCTGATTCTGGTCCTTAAACCGAGGAAAGCCATGAATCAGATGTTGCAAGATCCCCAAGTCCAAACCTCCAAAGTCGAAACTGAAGTCGCCGAACCGCCGGTTCCGCAAGGACCCGCGCCCGAATACCCGCGCTTCGCAAAGCCGCAGCGGGTGGCCTTCGTGCAGGCCTGCTGGCACCGCGACGTGGTCGAGGAGGCCCGCCTCGCCTTCCTGAAGGAGGCAGAAGCGCGGCACCTCACCCATGTCGACGTGTTCGAGGTGCCTGGCTCGTTCGAGATCCCGCTGCATGCGCAGGTCCTCGCCAAGACGCGCCGCTACACCGCGATCGTCGCGGCCGGACTCGTCGTCGATGGCGGCATCTACCGCCATGAATTCGTCGCCGACACCGTGATCAAGGCGCTAATGGACGTGCAACTCCGCACCGAGGTGCCGGTGTTCTCGGCTGTGCTGACGCCGCAGCAATTCCACGAGACCGAGGTGCACTACGACTTCTTCCGCAAGCATTTTGCGATCAAGGGCGCGGAGGTCGCGGCCGCCTGTGCGGAGACATTGCTCGGCCTGGAACGTCTGCGCGGCCAGGTCGCGGCGGGGATCGTGGGGTAGGCAGACCGCCGTAGGGTGGGCAAAGCGCAAGCGTGCCCACCAGCTTCATCGAAAGAGAAAGGTGGGCACGGCGTTGCGCCTTTGCCCGCCCTTGTATTAGCCTGATCGGTTATGTTGAGCCGTTCCGTGAGGAATGGCCCAGCCCGGGTGGCCGCCGAGCTGGGTCGCCGTTCGATCGGATCGGTGCCCACCGAAGCCTTGAGGGCTGTCTGGCATAGCGAGATCGCGACCGGCACTTCATCGGGACCCGAATGGTTGAACGAACTTTAGGTTCGCATAACAAGGGAGGGATCGACGAAGATGGCCAAGCATAGCACGATCTGTGCCGG